>NZ_JAYKZY010000002.1:2402500-2702500 GCF_035818615.1 Sphingobium sp. CR2-8
ATCGCGCGGGTTCCTTCGCCCCGACTGGTGGAGGGCAAGCCAGCCAATGTCGGCATCGGCCGCCGCGCATTGCACAAAGTGCTGGGCGATCGGACATTGGCGAGCGGTGCAACTGTCCAACTCGGTGTAACAGCAACATCGATCGAAGATGATGGGATCGGCGTCGACGTCGCTTTTTCTGATGGCAGTTCAGGGCGCTACGATCTGGTGGTCGGTGCCGATGGCGTCTATTCGCAGACCCGATCCGCGCTGTTTCCCGAGGCGTCCGAACCGCAGTTCACCGGACAGGCCGTGTGGCGCTACAATTTCGAGCGATCGGAAGGACTGGATGCCTTGCAGGTCTATAACGGGCGAACCGGGGTGGGGCTGGTCCCGATCTCCAATAGCCTCATGTATATGTATGTGACCACGCCGGAACCGGACAATCCGCGCTATCCGCGGGAAGGTCTGGCGGCCGCGATGCGCGACAAGCTGGCGCAGACGGCGCCTGCCATCCGCGCGCTGGCCGAGCAGATCATAGATGATGAGGGCGTGGTCTATCGCCCGCTCGAAGGGCTGCTGGTCGATGGGCCTTGGCACAAGGGCCGGATCGTCCTGCTGGGCGATGCCGTCCATGCGACGACGCCGCATCTGGGACAGGGCGCGGGCATGGCGATCGAGGACAGTCTGGTGCTCGCCGACGAATTGTCGCGCCATGACGATCTGGATGCAGCCTTCACCGTCTATCGTAACCGGCGCTTTGACCGCTGCGCCTATATCGTGCGGGAAAGTCTGGCCATCTGCCACGGTCAGATCGGCCGGGGTCCGCCGGTCGACAATGCCAAGGCAACCCATGCCATGTTCGCGATCGTCGCGCAGCCGATCTGAGGCGCGCATCCTTTTTCCCGGAGTTTCCATCATGAGCCGTGTCACTGAAATCCGCTATGTCGGCTATGCCGTTCCCGACCTGGAGGCCGAGCGCGCCTTCTATGCCGACCAGTGGAAGCTGGTCGAGGCAGGCGAGAAGGACGGTATGACCTATTTCGCCGCCGACGGCGGCGAAGAGGGCTATGTCGTCCGCCTGCGCGCCGCAGCGGACAAGCGCATCGACGTCATCGCGCTGGCGGCGGACAGCCGGGCCGATGTGGATGCGCTGCACGACAAGGTGGCGGCATCGGGAGCACGCATCATCTTCGCGCCGAAGGATCTGGATACGCTGGGCGGGGGCTATGGCTTTCGCTTCTTCTCGCCCGATGGCCTGCCGTTCGAGATTTCCAGCGACGTCGCCGCGCGCACCCCGCGCGCGCTGAGCCGTTGGGAGGGCATTCCCCAGAAGATCAGCCATATCGTGCTCCATTCGCCCGATCACAAGGCGATGGTGCAGTGGTTCTGCGACGTGCTGGGGTTCAAGGTCAGCGACTGGCTGGGCGATTTCATGTGCTTCCTGCGCTGCAATTCGGCGCATCACCGACTGGCGATCCTGCCGGGACCGCCCTGCCTCAATCATGTCGCCTATGACATGCTGAGCGTCGACGACATGATGACCGGGATCAACCGCCTCAAGCAGAAGGGAACCGACATCCGCTGGGGGCCGGGTCGGCATACGGCCGGCAACAACACCTTCAGCTATTTCACGACGCCCGCGGGCTTCGCCGTCGAATATACGTCGGAACTGGAGGAGGTGGACTTCGAAAGCCATCAGGCCAAGGTGCATGTCCCCGGTCCCAAAGTGATGGACCAGTGGGGCATCGGCGTCGGTGGCCCGCAGACCATGCCGCATCCAGAGGCCGATGCAGGCCTGTTCCAGGCCGTAGAAGTTTGAGGGGGAAGCATAAGCCATGGCCCTGTTCGAATATTTTCCCAACTATATCTGGAACCTGTCGGTCGCCATCGCGATGGAAAGCGGCGCGCAGATGGGCGAGATCATCGACATGTGCCAGCCGATCCGCGACGCGGCGGCCAGCGGGGCGGACGCGGGCACGCCGCAGTTCATGGCGCAATGGGCGGCGATGGGCGACAAGCTGATCGCCCTGGCGCAGGAGGATGAAGCGCGAGGGCGGGCCTTTTCCGCTTCCAACAAGCTGGAGCGCGCGGCCCTGTACCTTATGACCGCAGAGCGGATGCAGGGTCATGGCCATCCGGGGCGCAAGGACACCTATGCGAAGGCTTTGGCGACGTTCGCGAGGTCTACGAAGCTGGGTAGCCTGGACCGGGAACGGGTGGACATCCCGCTGGCAAAAGGCACCATGCCTGCCCTCTACACGCGGGCGGCCGGTGAAGGGCGCAAGCCTGTCGTGGTCTATTGCAACGGCCTCGATAGCTGCAAGGAACTGCTCTACTGGTCGCGCCTGCCAGAAGCGCTGGCGCGGCGCGGCATATCGACCCTGTGCGTCGATCAGCCCGGCAGCGGGGAGGCGCTGCGTTTGCAGGATCTGCCCGTCGATCCGCACAGCGAAAACTGGGCAAGCAAGGCGGTGGACTGGCTGGAAACGCAGGACGATGTCGACCCCGCCCGCATCGGCATGACCGGCATTTCGCTGGGCGGCCATTTCGCGCCGCGCGCCGTCGCCTATGAACCGCGTTTCGCCAGCGGCGCGGTGTGGGGCGCCAACCATAATTGGGCGGAAGTGCAGCAGAAGCGCCTCAATCGCGAAGGCGAAAATCCGGTGCCTCATTATTGGGCGCATGTCATGTGGGCCTTCGGCGCCAGCGACATGGAGGATTTTCACGCCAAGAGCGCGGATATGAACCTCAACGGCCATATGGATCGCATCACCGTACCGTTTCTGGTGACGCACGGCGCCAAGGACCGGCAGATCAGCCTCTCCTATGCAGACGATCTTTACGACCAGCTCGTCAACAGCCCGCGACGCGAGAAGGTGATCTTCACCGATCGCGAAGGCGGCGTGGAGCATGTCGGCGCGGACAATATGGCCTATGGCCGCGACACGATCGCCGACTGGTTCGCCGAAACTTTGGGCGGTAAAACAGCATGACCCGCCGTTTCATCGACCTGTCGATCACGCTGGACAATGACGTGGTGTCCGACCCGCCCTTCATGCGGCCCAAGATCACCTATGAAACCCATGGCGAGACGGTGAAGGAGTTGCAGCACTTCTTCCCCGGCGTCACCGCAGAACAGACGCCGGACGGCGCGGGCTTTGCGGCGGCCGAATGGGTGACGCTGACCACGCATAACGGGACCCATCTGGACGCGCCCTATCATTATCATCCCACGATGGATGGTGGCGAGCGGGCGATCACCATTGACGAGGTGCCGCTGGACTGGTGCTTCCGGCCTGGCGTGAAGCTCGACTTCCGGCATTTCCCGGACGGTTATGTGGTCACGGCGGCCGATGTCGAAGCGGAGCTGGCACGCATAGGCCATGACCTCCAGCCGCTGGATATCGTGCTGGTCAACACGGCGGCGGGCAAGGCGCTGGGGCGGCCGGACTTCGTCAATGTCGGCTGCGGCATGGGCTATGAGGCGACCATGTATCTGACCCGCCAGGGCGTGCGCGTGACCGGCACCGACGCCTGGAGCTGGGACGCGCCCTTTGCCCACACCGCGCAAAAGGTGAAGGAAACCGGCGACACGTCGCTGATCTGGGAAGGGCATAAAGCGGGCCGGGATATCGGCTATTGCCACCTTGAAAAGCTGCATAATCTCGAAGCGCTGCCCGGCAACGGCTTCACCGTCAGCTGCTTCCCGCACAAGATCAAAGGTGCGTCGGCGGGCTGGACCCGTGCCGTCGCCATCATCGAGGATTAGGCCATGCGCCTCGCTACCCTGGCCAACGGCGCACCCGATGGCCGTCTTGTCGTCATATCCCGCGATGCGCGGCGTTGCATGCCTGCCGCCGGCATCGCCGACACGTTGCAACAGGCGATCGAACAATGGCAACAGGTCGAACCGGCGCTGCGAGCGCTGGCCGATCGGCTGGAACAGGGTGAAGGCGAGGCGCTGGACCACAGCCGCCTGCTGGCGCCGCTGCCGCGCGCCTGGCAGTGGCTCGACGGCTCGGCCTTTCCCCAGCATGGCGCATTGATGCAGAAGGCGTTCGATCTGCCGCCGATCGAGACGGATCGCCCGCTCATGTATCAGGGACTTTCCGACTCTTTCCAGCCGGGTCACGCGGATGTCATCCTTCCCAGCGAAGCGGACGGCATAGATTTCGAGGGGGAGTTCGGCGTCATCACCGACGCCGTGCCGATGGGAACGTCGGCCAGCGACGCACTGGCTCATGTGAAATTGATCCTGCTCATCAACGACTGGTCCCTGCGTGCCATCGCGCCGGTGGAAATGAAGACGGGGTTCGGCTGGGTCCAGGCCAAGCCTGCCTGCTCCGTGGCGCCCTATGCCGTGACGCCCGACGAACTGGGGGACGCCTGGGTCGATGGGCGGGTTCATCTCGCTCTGGAAGTCAGGCTGAACGGGCAATGGTTCGGCCATCCGCACGGTGGCGAGATGCAGTTCGGCTTTCATGACCTGATCGCCCATGCGGCGCGCACGCGCCATCTGGTCGCAGGAACGATCATCGGATCGGGCACGGTATCCAATGCGGATTACCAGGCGCTCGGATCATGCTGCCTTTCGGAACGGCGGGCCATTGAAGTGATCGAGCACGGATCGGCAATCACGCCGTTCATGCATTTTGGCGATCATGTGCATATGGAGGCTGAGGGTGCGCATTTCGGACCGATCAGCCAAAAAATACGATCCCCGCTTTTGTAATCCGGTTGGTAGCAACATTGCCTGCTTACTGTGTGCAACGTTTCAGCATTGTTTGGTCCGCGGCGGAGGGAGCGTCAATTATGACCGTGCATCAGCTCATGCGCGGTTGGCTGCCCTTCATGTTCTGCTACCGCCTTGTTTTCAAGCTCACTGGCAATATGTCCAAGAGCGCTGCTAGCGTTGCCTATCGCGAGATAGCGTGACGCCCGGCGCTGACCTCCACCTGCTGCGTAGAAGGTCAGCTATTCCGGCGGCTTTCGCCCCACTCGATCCATTCCGGCACTGACGTGTGAACAACCGGTTGCATCAGCTCCCGACATGGCGGCGTTCGCCTGGCTGCCGCGATGCAAAAGTCATGGATTGACCCTGTCATTTTTCCTGCACGAGAGGTTGGGTGAATAGCGAATACAGGCTGTATATGCCCGAAGCATAGTTACCCAGCCGGAGATTCTCGTTCGCGGCATGCTGGTTATTATCCGCATTCACCAGCGGGATCAGCAATATGGGGACTTTGAGACCATCGGCCAACGGCTTGGTGGGGACGCCGCCGCCCATGATGGGGATGCGGACCGGGTCCTGGTGGAACGCCTTTTCAAAAGCGGCCGCCGCCCATTTGCCGACATCGGCATCCAGCGGCGTCATCAGCGCGGGCATTCCGCCGCCACCCTTGATGGCGGCCAGCAAAGGATAGCGCCGACGGTCCTCGTCCGTCGGATCCCCGTCGACGAGATGATAGCCCTGGCTTTCGACCCATTTGCGCACGAGCGCGATCTGCCGGTCGGGTGGCGTACCGGGCACGGTGCGGGAACTGACGCTGGCGGTGGCAAAGGCGGGTATGACTGAATAGCCCCTAGTTTTCTAGACGCCTTCTGCTTTCAAAATCTGCTGCCGTTCGAACTGGGCGGGTGACAGCATCCCGTTCCTGACCTGCTTGCGCACCGGGTTGTAGAACATCTCGATGTAATCGAACACGTCCTGCCGGGGCTTCATCGCGTGTTTTGTAGGTGCGGCGCCGGATGCGCTCACGCTTGAGCGAGGAGAAGAAGCTCTCGGCGACGGCGTTGTCGTGGCAGTTACCACGCAGGCTCATCGAATGCTCAAGATTGTGAGCCTGGATGAAGGCCGCCCAGTCCATGCTGGTGAACTGCGAGCCTTGATCCGAATGGATCAGCACCCGCTGCTTCGGCTTGCGCCGCCATACCGCCATGTACAGCGCTTGCAGCACCGCATCGGTGGTCTGCCTGCTCTGCATCGACCAACCCACCACGCGGCGGAAATAGAGATCGATTACGACAGCCAGATAGACAAAGCCTTCCACGGTGCGGATGTAGGTGATGTCTGTCACCCAGGCCTGGTCTGGCGTAGCCACATCGAACTGGCGATCCAGGCTATTATCAACCACCAGGGACGGCTTACCGCCTTGGCCGCCCGGCCGAAGCTTGTAGCCGATCTGCGCCTTGATATCCGCCAGCCTGGTCAACCGGGCGACACGGTTCGGGCAGCAGATCTCGCCCTGATCCAACAGGTCGCCATGCAACTTGCGGTAGCCATAGACCTTGCCACTGTCGTTCAGGCCTGTCGGATCAACTCCGTCTGCCGAGCATCTTCCTGGGCCCGTTGTCTCAGCGGTCTCTTCTGCCAGGCATAGAAACCGCTGGGCTGTATGCGCAGGCACCGGCAAATCGATCGAACCGGGAACTGGTCACGATGCGCGGCAACAAATGCGTGTCTCACTTAGCATCCCTGGCGGAACGGAGTGATCGCAGGTCAAATACGCGGTGGCTTCCTAAGAAACAGCCGTACCAGGTTCCGCGGGCATTTCATGCAGGATGAAGCCGAAGGCCTTGGTACGGCGCTGCAGATTGCCGATCACCCGGCTGCGATAGCGTTCCTCATATTGTAAGGCACCGGGATCATGATATGCCATGCCATGGCGCAGGCTGTTATAGAACAGCACTGCGATTTTGCGTGCGGTCGCGGTGACCGCTTTTGCTTTTCCAGCGCGCGCCGACAGCCTTCGGTAAAAAGCGCCCAGCGTGGTGTCACTTCGACCGATGGTGGTTGCGGCCAGACGCAGGAGTGCTGCAGCGCGGCTCGAAGATCGTCGAGTTTTCGACGACAGCAACTTACCGCCCGATATCTTGTTGCCCGGCGCCAGGCACAGCCAGGACGTAAAATGCTTTGAACTGGGCCATGCCGCAAGATCGGTCCCGCACTCCCCGACCAGCTTGAGCGCGAGCGATGGGCCAATCCCGTGGATCTGCGTCAGGTCCACGCCCAGCACGCGATACAGAGCGGAGCGGACCTCAAAGTCAGTGGTGTTCACCTGTCGCCCTTTGGTCCGGACTTTTGGGAGGTGGCGAACGTCATGGCCGTTGTTGATTTCGAGCGCCTTGAGCGCGACTTCAAGCTTTCGATCACATTCGAGAACTTTGGTTTGGTAGAAGTCGAACAGGGCCAGGGATTGGCCGAGCGCGAAGATGTGCTCGTCCCGCCAGTTCCCTGATCAAGCGGCACAGATGGTCTCAATCGTCGCGTGGCATCGGACGTCATGCATTTGCGCCAGCGTGTTGGGCGTACGTGCCCCGCTCACAATGGCCCTGATTATCCGCATGCCCGTCACGCCGGTGATGTCGGAGACGACGTGATGGAGTTGCACATTCATTTCCATCAGCGCCTTTTGCATGTGCTGAATATGCGAAGCAGCGTATTCGATCAGCCGCTCGCGCTGCCGTAGATAGGCACGCATAGTCGCCACGCCCGCCTCGGGACAAAAACTCCCCCGCAGCAGCCCGTAGCTGTGCAGGCGTTGCAGCCATGCAGCGTCGCTGACGTCGGTTTTGCGACCCGGTACATTCTTGGCATATCGCGCATTGACCAGGATCACCTCGAAGCCATGTCCTTCAAGCACTTCATAGGCTGGGATCCAGTAAACACCGGTCGATTCCATCGCGACAGTCGTGACGCCATATGCCTTGAACCAGCGGGCCATATCATGGAGATCGCCGGTGAATGCCCCAAACGCTCGTACCGGATTATCATCGGCGTTCGGATTTATGGCCGCCATATGCATGGTCGATCCAATGTCGATGGCAGCGGCGCGTGGATTGACCATAGCTAGCGCGCCGGATTTTGATCGTTTCATTCCAAGTCCTCCTTTAAAACAGGAGGGTATGGGCGATGCTAAACGTCATCTTCCTAACCTGGATCGCCGCAAAACAGCGTCGCCACTCTCAAGTACGCAAACACCCACGGGCCACGTTTTTTTAACGGGGTATCATGCCTCCAATAAGCCATCGGCCGCGACCCTCCCGGCCGTACCATAGCACGACCCGTTTCTACCGCGCACAGGCGGGCTTCGCCGGCGACGGTTTTTTAGGATATCGCGCTCCTTGGTTACCCGAGCCAGTTCGCGTTTCAACTGGCGGATCTCTGCATCCTTGCCGGCATCGCCGGACACCACCTCCGCCAGTTGTCGCTTCCAAGCATACAGCGAATGCTGACTGACGCCGATCCGCTCGGAGCCGAAGGCCAGCGCAGCTAAACCTCCGCTACCGGATACCCACGCTCGGTAATCTGGGCCACCGCATCACGCTTGAAATTATCGCTGAAATTAGACTTCGCCATCGTCGCTTCCTGTCCTCAAAATTAGGATAGAAGGCGTCCAGAAATCGAGGGGCTATTCAATGCGCATAATAATGCCATGTCGAACACTCTATAGTCCACGCCCGCCAAAGTTAGGAACGTGTTTAAACATGGGTCACTTCTAGTGAAAATTGGACGCTCCCCCGGTTACCTCTCAGCGGTGATCAACAGGTAAAGCAACGGACAGATGCGGAGGTTGATTATAAGCTGTATTCTGCCACGCAACGCCAAGCCGGTAGACAGGATCATGCATCAACGTCACCAATCGAACAGTCGTTGGGTAGGGCGTCGCGTAGATGCGCAATTCCCGGCTATCCTCGCTGCGCAGCACAAGTTCCTCGCGCCAGTCGCCAAGGATATCGGCGGACAGAGCCGGATTAGCCTTTGTACCGTTATTGGACGCCACGCCTTTGGGAGAGAGGAGAGGACGTTCCGTGGCGTTCGTCCAGTCCCATTTGGTGATCGTTGTGCCGTCCAGAAGTTCGCGCAATGTGTCGCCATCCCACCAGATGCCGAAATTCGCCGCGCGCGGATGGCCGCCGGGAATGACATTGCCTTTCGCATCCCACAGGTCGGCCGAGTTGCTTGCCCATGATTCTGCGCCGGGATGACTGGGATCGATGTCCATGGCAATGCCGCGCCCGGTGTCCTTTTCCGCTGGCTTGGTCCACAATATCGCGCCGGTGCGCGCATCCAGCATAGCCGCGCCGATACCGCCGTTGGACCGCATATCTTCATGAACGCCGAACTTTTCCAGCCCCGGGCGGTCAGGGTCCAGATCGGAAACATGCATGGCGTCGCCATGGAACAGGCGCGCACTCCACAGTCCGCGCCCATCATCATCAACCGCCATTGATCCGTAGATGACTTCATCACGCCCATCGCCATCCACATCAGCGACCGACAACTGGTGATTACCCTGCCCCCCATAGGCGCTGTTGCCCGGCGCCGCGCTATCGAACAACCAGCGACGGCTTAACTTGCCGTTCCGAAAGTCCCATGCGGCGATCGTCGAGCGGGCATAATAGCCCCTACCGAAAATCAGGCTGGCATGGCGTCCGTCGAGGAAGCCGACTCCGGCCAGATATCGGTCCGACCGATTGCCATAACCATCACCCCACAGTTCGGCCATCCGTTCCGCCGATGGCTGGTTATCGTCGGCGCGCGGCGGGCTGTATTCGGCGGTCGAACGTGCGCGCCCGGTACGTCCGTCGAACACGGTCAGATATTCGGGACCGGAAAGAACACGACCTTTCAACCGCGCCACGCGGCGACCATCCGGCAATATCGTCGCGCCGGTGCGATCGCCTTGCGGCGTTTCGCCATCATGTTCGCGCCAGTCGGCCTTGGCATCGCCGATGACCGTTCCTGCACCGTCGACCGTGCCGTCTGCGGTCTTCATCGCAACCTCAGCCCGACCGTCGCCATCCAGATCGAATACCATGAACTGCGTGTAGTGCGCGCCCGACCGGATGTTGGGACCAAGGTCGATACGCCACAATTTTTTGCCATCCAGCGTATAGGCGTCGATCAGTGTTTCGCCGGTATAGCCGCCAAAGGCATTATCTTTGGCAATGGACGGATACCATTTGACCACCAGTTCATAACGACCATCTCCGTCCAGGTCGCCAACGCTGACGTCATTTGCGCTGTAGCTATATCGTTCGCCATCCGGCGTCACCCGATCTGCGGGGACGTCCATCGGTATCGCCAGATAACCTTCGGACCAAGGGCGGACGCCCCTCCCTGAAGCTTTCATATTGCCGGTGGATATAGCGTAGAGGGAATTCACCTGCCCCTGCACATCATGGAAGCTGGTCGCGGCCGTTCTGTCTAGGCGCGCAATTTGGGCACCATCACGCCAAAGTATGAAATCGATGGCTTCTCTGTCCGTTGCCAGCAATCGCCAGGAGATATGGTTTCCCTCGCCCGATGCCGCCGGGATCACAACAAGCCCGCGATCGAGCTTTTCCACAGGACGGGCGCAGACCCCGCTGGCCGCCATTGCCGCCCCGACAAGAAGGATGCCCCTGATCAGATTCCTGCTGCGCCTGCCTGTCATATCCATCCTCATCCTTCGGCCAATTGATGCTGTCGCCGATCATTGCGTCTGCATGTCGGACAAATCGCCGCCTGTCAATTATGTCCCACCATGTGGATCATGGTAGGACATAATGGTATTTTATTTGCACCGGCAAATCAAACAGGTTAGAGCTGAAACATAAGAATTGGGTCCGCTTCAGAATCGAAAGATTCTTCTGGAGAGAGATGCACAGGGAGGTGCCAATGAATTTTCGTGCCGTTTTCGCGCGTTCACGCCGCTCAGCTTCAATCGTGGCGCTCGCCGCAGGTATATGGTGTCCGGCCATGGCCTACGCACAATCAGATGACGCGTCGGCCCAACAGGAAGATGCCGGTCAGGCGGACAAGAGCGAAGGACGCGTCGCCACGCGCGCTGTCCCTAATAGCGATATCGTCGTGACCGGCACCCGCGCGTCGCTGCAGTCCGCTATCTCGCGCAAGCGCAACGCTGGCACAGTTGTCAATTCGATCGTGGCAGAGGATATTTCCAGTTTTCCCGACAAGAATGTGGGCGAAGCTCTGTCGCGCATCACCGGCGTCCAGTTGGACCGCGATTTCGGCGAAGGCACGGCAGTGTCCATTCGCGGTGTCGAGCCGCAACTCAATCGTATCGAAATCAACGGCGTGAGCCAGCAGTCTGCTGGCGGCGGGCGCGGCGGCGATTTTCGTGAACTGCAGGTCGAACTGGTTAAGTCGATCGATGTGTGGAAAGGCTACACCGTTGATCTGACGGAAGGCGGCATCGGCGGCACCGTGAGCGTGGAAACGCGCCGTCCGCTTGAAATCGTCAAGCCTATCTTTGTCATTAAGGGTGAAGCCCAGCGGCTGGACCTTACCGGAACATGGAAACCGCGCGTCAACCTGACTGCTGCACGCAGCGATCTATTGGGTGGTCGGCTGGGCCTGCTCATCAACGTCACGCATAACCAGGTCGATACCCGCCAAGATTATGCGTCGAACACCAACTGGAACCGGCTGGCCGACTTTGATCGTTCCGCGGAAAAGACTGTCGCAAACGCCGATTATGCCAATTTCAATACATATGAAAGTTGTGCAGGCGTAACTGGGACCACCACTGCGCTTGCCACCAGCAATCGTCTGGCATGCGAAACCCAGTTTTTCGACTGGGCACCCACGATCGCGCGTTATCGCACGCTCGACCGCACCGACAAGCGCACCTCAGCCGATTTTCAGGCGCAGTTCCGCGTTGCGGACAATTTCGACATTTGGGGTCAGGCAACGATCAACAATCGTCGGCAGCAGCTTCGCGACACCAACTATTCCGTCAACGCCGATCGGTTTGAACGCTTCAACTATGACGCAGCGCTTGCCACCAACGCCGCCGGCGCTGCGTCGCGCCCGCGCATCACGGCCGGCACCTTCTCCATTGATCAGGAAACGCATACAGTCACCAGTTGGCTGAGCAACGTCAATGGTGTCAATGCCGGGACGGTTGCCGCACCCGCCTATACCGGCGCGAACAACATTATCGGCGTGCAGCGCCGCGATTTTAGCTATGACCAGAAGACCAAATATTATCAGACTGGCTTCAACTGGTCGGTAGGCCGGATGAAAATGGTTGGCATGGCGTCGAAGTCGTCGGCGCACCTGATCAACAATACGAACCTGGTCGGGCTGACGGCCAGTGTCGGTGGCATCAATATCGATCGCCAGAATGACCTTGGCATACCGGTCTTCACTTTCCCCGGCAGCTTCGACGCGGCGGACCCCAATGTCTATGCGGACCTCAACCGGCGCGGCGCGAACGGCCAGTTGCTGAATGTGGCTGGCCCCAACGTCCAGTATCGACCGTCTGATAATGGAACGAGCGAGAAGCAGTTCAAACTCGATGTCGATTATGACACCCGCGATCTGCTGCCCTTCATTTCGAAAATCGAAATAGGCGGACAGTATCGCGACCAGAACTATTATTCATACGCTGGTGGCGGCGCACGATTGCTGAAAGAGGCTGTAGCCGCCGTGCCAAGCGCCGGAATCCCGGCATCACCGGCCGTTTATCAGACCGGGGCGAATGTCAGCCTGGGTTCCGTCATCGGCGCGGTTCCCGCATCCGGGCCGGCCGCCGGAACCGTCTATTTGACGCCCGCCCAATATCAGCAGTTCATCGCGTCCAACACTGGTGTAACAGGCGGCAAACCGCTGTTCACCGGCCTGTCCGGTGCGCCCGATGGCGCGCCCAGTCGGCTTGCCATTCCACTGTTCAACTATGACGCCCTGTCCCGCTATTTCGACCTGTCGGGCTTTGACCAGGATGTGGTGCGCAATGCCGACGGCCTGCCGCAGATCCCAGCCTATGTCATCGACGAGACGATTGCCGCAGGCTATCTCAAGTTCAATTTCGAACAGGACATATTCGGCATGAAGCTGTCCGGCAATTTCGGGGTGCGTTATACCCGCACCAAGGACACCGGGACCAGTTCGAACACGCGCCGCGAAACACGTATCCGGCCCGGCACTGGCCAGACCGTGAACGGCGTGGTCATTCCGGCGGTGATCGAAACGGGCGTCATCACCGCCGTGCAGCAGATTTCGATCAGCAACACCTATGATGACTGGCTGCCTGCGATCAACCTGTCGCTGGAAGCGACGCCGGACCTGTATATCCGCGCGACCTATGCCAAGAATATGGCGCGGCCAAAGGTCATTGACCTGTCGCCGGCGGTCAACTGCGTGTTCGACCTGACCAACTCGGCTGGACTGGACGATGTTTGCACCGCCGGCAATCCCGACCTGCAGCCCTATCGCGCAGACCAGTATGACCTGAACGTCGCCTGGTATCCCAATGCCGACACGATGATCAGCGTAGGTTATTATTATAAGAATCTGAAGAGCTTCATCCTTCCCGCACAAACGCGCAGCGGCGTCGACCTGTTCAAGGACGGGGTCACCTATACCGTGCGTCAGCCGATCAACGGTTTTGGCGCCAAGCTGGACGGCATCGAAGCCAGCGCGCAGACGGTTTTCAGCTTCCTGCCTCCGCCGTTTGACGGACTGGGCGTGTCGGGCAACATCACCTATGCCCGCGCGCTGGAAACGGCCCTGACCAATCAGGCGACCAATGAACCGTTGAAGGAATTCCCCGGCCTGTCGAAATTCACCTACAATGGGCGGATTTTCTACGACAAGGGCTTTCTCAACGCGAGCCTGACCTATAACCGGCGCACCAGTTGGTTGGCGGAGGCAGCGAACGCCGCCAACGCCAACAGCCCTATCTACCGCAAGGGTGAAACCTTCATCGATGCCAAGGTGATTTTCCGCCTGACTGACCAGTTCCAGGTGTCGGTGGAAGCGCTCAATCTCGGCAAGGAATTCAGCAAGACCTATATCGATGCGGCCAAGCCGATCGAATATTATTATCCGGGCCGCCGCCTGTTCATCGGCGCACAGCTCAAGCTGTAACGATCATCAGATCAGGTACGGGCGGCATATAGCGATATATGTCGCCCGTGCTGCATTATATTGGCGTCCGTACAGGCGCCGTTTTCATGACCACAGCATAACGGTGCCGCCATATCCTTGCCTGCGACACCATCATGTTGGATCAGGGGCCGTCGGCGGGGATTTTCAATCCGTGCCGGGCGGCAAAGCGGGCATATCGGTTGAGCCACAACCCGGCCCGGCCGTCAGCTTCGAACAGCGGCGCACCATGCCCTCCTTCTTCGATAATGTGGAGTTCGGCAGGAATATGCGCCTCGCGGCATGCCGTGAACATGGCGATGCTGTTGGCGCAGTCCACCACCTTGTCATCGGCCGCATGACCCAGAAAAACCGGCGGTGTGTCCGCCGGAACGTCGAGGTCGAGCGAATATTTCCGCGCTGTCGCCTCATCGGGACTGCTGCCCAGCAATTCGCGACGTGACTGGCCATGGGCTACCGGCGGCTGCATGCTCACCACCGGAAAGATCATGCTCGCGACCAGAGGTTTGCTATCCTGATCGTCAGCCGCATCAACTCGGTCATAGCTAGCCACATTCCACCGGGTGGCAAGGCTGCCGCTCAGATGCCCGCCCGCCGAGAAGCCGATCACGGCGACATTGGCAGGGTCAATATCATAGCGCCGGGCATTTTGCCGGATGACGCGGATTGCACGCTGGGCATCCTGTAGTGGCGTGTCAGGCCCGGCTTTCCAGCCGTCGTGCGGCAAACGATATAGTAGTTCGAAGGCCGACACCCCCTGCCCCGCGAACCAGCGCGCGATCGCCGAGGGTTTGGTCCCCATTGCCACGCGGGTATATCCGCCACCGGGGATGATCAGGACCGCAGCACCTGTTGGCTGTGCCGCCGGACATGCCGTCAGCATCGGGGTGGCGACATGGGGCCAGGCCAGATCGTCAGGATCACCATCGGCATTACGCCTGACACTTTGGTCCTGAACGCCAGCTGTGGGCAGACCCGGTGCATCCTTTGGCCAAATGGGAAAGCGGTCGCCATAACCAGAGACTTCTGCATGGGCGATGTCGGCCAGCATCGGGCTCAACGCCACTGCCGATAATCCGCCCAGAAACGCCCGCCTGTCCGTCGATTTCATCAATCGTCCCCCAACAAATCCGTCCGTTCGGTCCGCGCGCGATATGCCGTGCCTGTCATCCGCCTGCCTTTGCCACTTCTGCGGCATAGACATGGGGCGCGCCGTCCATGTTGGACCGGAATATCATCCATTTGCCATCGGGTGTGAAGGTGATGTTGGGTTCCAGCCTGTAATCATGCCTGCGCATATCGACGATCTTTTCGACGCCGAACGTGCCGGGGATGATCAGCCTTTCGGCATTGTCCGCATGGATGCCCGCGACATCGGGAATGTCGCGCGGCGTGAACAGATAGAGATATTTGCCGTCAGGCGCATGGGCAACCATTTCATCGTCGCCGCCGTCGCCCGAAAAGGACGTCAGGTCGGGCGTCTGATTGTAATGCACCGACCATTGGTTGCGATCAACATGGAACCACCGACGCCGCCCAGTCGCCAGTTCATAACCGGCAAGCCAGAAAATCTCGCCCCGTGGTGTCTGAAGATCATACCATATCCATTTGCCATCCGGGGAGAAGAACTCATGTCCGGCGATTTCCATGTTCATCATGCGCCGATGCACCAAAGTCTGCCCGCTGCCATCGATGCGCACGGTCCAGATCCGGTCCACCTTGTGCCATGGACCTTCATGGCAATACATGATGAGGCCGGGGTCGGTCGGCGAAAACTGGATGTGATTGAGCCAGTCTGTCGACGCCACGATCACTTTGCGTTTGCCGGTGCGGATGTCGATGGTGAATATTTCCATCGGGATGCGCGCTTCCAGACGCTCGTTCAGCCGGACTTCCTTGGCCTCTGCAAAACTGAGCGGCTTTCCATCAGGACCATTTGCCGCATAATGGGCCTGTCCGAATGGCTGTCTAATTTCGGGCGCGGCTTTTTGCGTACCATCGGGTTGCAGGGGCCGATCGCTTTGCGCCCACTGGCCCAGCAACAGGGTTTCGTCCGCATTGATCGACCCGATCGATCCCCGATCAACCTGCGCGATGCGGCGGATTTTTCCGCTATCTATGTCCGCCGCGAAGATGGTCGTTGCGTTGGCGCCATCATCCCGTCCGCGACTGGCATAATAAGCGGTACGGGTCTTGCGACCCGTAAAGAGCAACTGAATATCCTTTCTCTTCACCAGCGGCGTGATGGTCCAGTTCGCCAGGGTCAGCACCGATATGCCGTCGGGAGTCGAAATGACCATCTTGTCGCCTTGCGGCGTATAGCTGTTCTGGTGGAAATAGAGGCTGGCGCTGCCCGGTTTATCGGTGAGCCGTAGAACGCGGTGACCGGTAGCCGGATCGACCCATTGCGCAGCCGGTGCGGCCCCGGCTGTCGGGCTGGCGGCGATGGCCAGCAAAGCCGTCGCCATGGCCATCGTCGCGCGCATGTTACGCCCCCCTGCCCGCTGCGGCGGACAGCGCATCGGGGATGAGGGCCAGATTCTCGATCGCTGCAAGTCCCCATTGCGATGCCGCGTTGGTCGATATGTCAGGCCATTCGACGGTCGGACGGACATAGGCCGGTCCTGTACGGGCAATGCGGGGATCACCCTGCGACAAGCCCAGCCCGGCATCCCCGCCCAGAAACTCCTGCCATGCGCGCGCAGCCAGTTGCGCATCGCCCGTTTCCCGCGCGGCATAGGCCGTCAGACGGGAATGGCCTTCCTTCAGGTTGCGGCGACCATAAGGCTGGTCGAACTTCGCCTTCCATTCCTGCGGTGAAGCGTTGAACCAGCGGCAATAATCGAGCCAGGCCGCCCTGTATCGCGGCGCGTCGATCAGTTGCAGCAATTCGGCATTTACTTCCAGCGCGCCGAAAACAGCGTTCAGATGGGATATGGAAATCCGGTCCCCTGCGCCCATGAAACGCCCGGACTTGATATCATAGGGCGCGCTGCCCGCCAGCCAGCCATATTTCAGGCGACCAATGCTATCCATGCCGTTCATCAACCGTTCCCGCCATTTAGCCTCACCAGTGCGTTCCCATTCCGTCAGCCAAGCGGATGCGATGGAACACCACATCGTCCCGAAACTCAGGTCGATAACCCCCTCTGGCAAGGGATCGCGTTTTGCGCCCGGCACCTTGCGGCCGATCTCAACACCTTGCAGCGACTGATCAGACGTGACGAGCGCCCGCATCAGGTCGCCCACGCGTTCGTCGGCGGTCAGATAATAGAAGATGCGCCGATACATGGCGTTACTAACGCGCGGCTGCTTGCTGCTGTCGCTCCAGTGCTGGACGCCATGGCGGGTCCCCAGCCCCTTGAACCGGCCGATATGGTAGACATCGACCTCCCCCGTATGACGGGTCATGGCCTCTGCGAAACGGAAAGCCGATGCATTGCCGGTCCGCAATACACTGGTCCAGAACCAGAGGTCCGGGGACAATTCGCTATTGTCCCATGCAAAGCCGCCGATATCATATCGCCACACATGCCGATCGGCATCATAGCTATGCATGACATCGCCATGGTTCCAGAAACCATACCAGCGGCGCCTGTCCACTTCGCCGACATAGAAATCAACCAGATGGCTGTTCTGATCCTCTATCCGCGCATGCATGGGCGTCGATCGATCAGGCAAGTTCCAGATGCCCAGCACATTGGCGGCGTGAATGCGCTCGGGCGTCACCATCAACTGCGGGGGCGTGGCATTGGCCTGCGCCATCGCGACAAGCGTGTCGGCGGAAGGTGTCGCCGCGCACGCCCATAATGTCAGTTCGCTGGTGCGCGCAACGCCGGTCACGGCGTCCCAGCCCGGTTCATAATCCTCATAGGTGATGTCCAGGCCTTCATTCTGGTCGGCATAGTCCTCCATGCCCATCACCCCGCGATAGGATCGCATGTCCATCGGCCTGGCGTCGGGGGACCATAGCCACGCAGTCAGTTCGGCGGCTTCGCCCGCAGCGTTGCGAATGCAGATTTGCGACGGATGACGTTGCCAGAAGTAGCGGGCCGCGATGGCTGCGCCGCCCTGGGGGGAGCCCACATAGGCCAATCCCGAAGAACGGGTGCCCGCGATGGAATTGACCCAGGCATGACCGTCACCGGTGCGCTTGGCGATAGAAAAACCGTCCGCAGACAATTGGGACAGGTCGAAATCGGACCAGGTAGGAATGCGCTCCAGCAGCCGCGCGACAACCGGCGACAATGTTTCCGCGGCGACCGCCCGCCCTGCGATCTGCGCTGCTCTTGCCTGTACGCCCGCATCGCGACGCAGGCCGGTGAGCGGCCGTACCGCTTCGCTGAACAAGCCGTCCTGCTCCGTTGTCATCCTGACATGACGGTCATGGGGGGCGCCAGCCATCGGCACAGTGGCGCGCAGACCGATGCCGCTGACAAAATCCTTTGCAGGTTCACCATCGAAGATAAAACTGTGAACGATCCGCAGATGATCGCCGCCGGCATAGGCGTACAGGCGTATGACGAACGGCAGCATCTGCCGACCGTCCGCAACATGTACGCCTTCCAGCTTTACCACGGCGCGCACCGGCCCCGATTGCTCCACCGTCGCCTTGTCGATGCGGCCGACGAAAGTGGTGCGGGCGCCATTTTGCGGCGCATCGTCAACCAACGCGACCAGCGTGAGCGATCCGACTACATTCCGGTCGCCCTGTCGCGCATAATCCATGACCGTCTGGCCCGATCGCGAAATGGACCAGCGCAAATCGCCGCAACCAATCTCGATACGCTCCTTGGTTTCCCGCACTATCAACGGCGCTTGCGGAACAGTCGGCTTTCTCGAAACGACCTTCAATCCGGCGGGCTGATCGACACCGGCGGGTAACGCATGGGCAGTCCATTTGATCGATCCGTCAGGCCATGTGGCAAGAGGCCAGTGCTGCGAAGGCAATATGTGTCCGTCAACGCCCTGTACGGACAAAGGACTGGTGGCGCGCAATGCGCCGCGTGGCCATGGCACACCGAATGTCTGTCCAAGAGACAACGCTGGAGCGGCATCGTCTATCCAGCGTATGAGGGTATCAGGCATCGCCGCTTTCCCCGACGAGGCCGCCCGTGCGGATCCAGGTAAAAGAATGGATGCCCCCGCCAACAGCGCGGTCTTCAAACCATCCCGACGCGTCAGCATTCCCCAATCACGCATGTCCATCCTCTCCAAATTTTATCATGATGATTACAGTCTGCTAATGCTGAAATTGCGGACCTGAATATGGCTTTGGGTGGTGCGCAATCCGAAATGGCCGCTGCGATAGGGGTGCGGATCATTCAGCGTGAACAGCGGCACCCCGTCCCTTAACACCGCGATGTGATGGCCGTCTGCGATCAGGGCGATGCTGAACCAACGATCAGCGGTCAGCATGGCGTCCGCATCTGTACGATCATGCTGCGGCAATAGGGGGCGTTCGCCAAACTTGCCGACATAGCGACGCATGCGCGTAGTGCTGTTACGGTTGCCGCCTATGCCGACATAATAGGTTTCCAGACCGTCATAATCCTCGAATGTGCCGGTTCGCGGATGATCGAACACCGATCGGGATGGCGTCGCCGGATCACCCGCCATCCAGAAGGCATTGACGTCGCTGACAGTATCAAACGGTCCGCGAGCGCCAACCGCACGTACATCATAATGAATGGCCAAAGGGCCGGTCAGCCGTTCCCGAAACCATAAGGTAACACCTTTCGGCGCCACGATGTCGAGCACGCCTTCGGATGCACTGACGCTCGCATCGCCCACGGCTTCTACCCGCCATTGATCAAGGCCATGGCGAAATGTGTCGCGCCACAGCAGCCCTTTTACTGCTGCCGCTACTGACGACCAGCAAGACGTCAGAACAAAGATGGCCATCACATTGCGTCGGCTGATCACAGCCCAACCTCACCTAAAAGAAAGCCCATATTATGGGATCACATATCTATATCTGGATAATTACCTACGCAGAATTTGCCGTCAAACGAAATAGCGTCCGCCTGCTACCGTCAGCCACAAGCGCGAGTAGCCATCCGACTGGATCCTGCGGACAATGCCGCGGTTCCATCCTGTCGGATGAACGCACAAAAGACGCCGAGAAGAGGTATTTTTTGGGAACGCAAAGCAGATTTGCGTCTCTCTGTCAGGAGATGTTCCGCAATGTGAAATCATGGACTATATATCGGTTGTCGGTTGACAAAAATGCTGCGCGCGCCAAACCTGCCTGACCAATTATACCGGGAGAGTAGCGATGGTGACGCCAAAGGGCCAACGCCGACTGAACATGGTCATGAAGTCCGCTATGGTCCTGCCCATAGCGATCGCGATTTCGATGCCGTTCATCGCCAACGCGCACGACGCTTCCCAAATAGTGTCGTCTCCCCGCCGTACTTTCAACCTGAATTCCCAATGGTTGAGCATATCTCGCGATGAAGCTGGCGCACAGGCCACAAGCTTTGATGACAGCAGATGGCAAGCCGTTACCCTTCCAAACGCATTCAACGAAACGGAGGCTTTCGCGCGCGACATCAAGGCGCTCTCAACCTCGATCATATGGTATCGCAAGCATTTCAGACTGCCGCGTGGCGCCGATGCGCAAAAAGCCTTCCTTGAATTTGAAGGGGTCCGGCAGGCTGCAGAAGTTTGGGTTAATGGCCGTTCGGTCGCCCTTTCGGAAAATGGCGCGATGGCCTTTGGCGCGGACATCGGGGCTGCGCTACAGACAGGCGACAATGTCATCGCCGTGCGAGTCGATAATGACTGGAAATATAAGGAACGCGCAGGCGGTAGCGGCTTCCAGTGGAACAATGACAATTTCAACGTCAATTATGGCGGCATCACAAAAAATGTGCGGTTGCATTTGACGGGTCAGGTATATCAGACGCTGCCGCTCTATTCCGGTCTCGGCACGACCGGGCAGTATATCTGGGCCGATGGATTCGACCTTGCCGCGCGCAGTGCGACTATCCATGCCGAAACGCAGCTACGTAATGAGAGCGGCACAGCGCGCAGTTTGTTCAGCCGCGTGGAAATCCGCGATCCGTCGGGCAAGAAGGTAGCGCGTTTTGACAGCCCTGCAGCGACGGTCGCGCCCGGAGAAACGGCTACGCTGTCCGCCGCGGCCAAGGTGGGCGATCTGCATTATTGGAGTTGGGGCTATGGCTATCTCTACACGGTAACCACCAGTCTGATGGAAAATGGCCGTGCCATCGACAGCGTCGATACCAGAACAGGTTTTCGCCAGACCCGCTTCGACAAGGGCATGGTCGAACTTAACGGCCGCGTTATCCAGATGCACGGCTATGCGCAGCGGACATCGAACGAATGGCCTGCGGTAGGCGTATCGATACCGCCATGGATCAGCGATTTTTCCAACGGGCTGATGGTGGAAAGCGGTGGCAATCTGGTTCGCTGGATGCATATCACCCCGTCGAAACAAGATATCGAATCCGCTGACCGGGTGGGGTTGTTGCAGGCGATGCCGGCTGGCGACGCCGAGAGCGACACGACCGGCCGCCGATGGGACCAGCGCAAGGAATTGATGCGCGACGCGATCATCTATAACCGTAACAACCCGTCGATCCTGTTCTATGAAGGCGGGAACGAGAATATCAGCGAGCCGCATATGGCGGAACTCAAGGCTATCAGGGATCAATATGATCCGCATGGCGGACGCGCGATCGGATCTCGCGAGATGCTGGACAGCAAGCTCGCGGAATATGGCGGCGAAATGCTTTATATCAACAAGAGCGCGACCAAGCCCGTCTGGTCGATGGAATATTCGCGTGACGAAGGCGCACGGCTGTATCAGGACGCCTTTACGCCGCCCTTCCACAAAGATGCGCCCGACTATAATCGCAATCAGGACAGTCATGCGGTCGAAGATGTGCGGCGCTGGAACGATTATTATCGCATGCGCCCCGGGACCGGCACGCGTGTCAGTTCCGGCGGCGTCAACATCATCTTCAGCGATTCCAACACGCATTTTCGGGGCGATAATAATTATCGGCGATCGGGCGAAGTCGACGCCGTCCGCCTGCCAAAGCAGGGATATTTCGCGCACAAGGTGATGTGGAGCGATTGGGTCGATAGCATCACTCCCGCATCGCATATCATCGGTCACTGGAATTACGCACCGGGCACACGCAAGGATGTGCAGGTCGTATCCAATGGCGATTCAGTGGAATTGTTTCTGAACGGCGCATCACTTGGGAAAGGCGAGCGCAGCGACACATTCCTGTTCAAATGGAAGGATGTCGCATGGGCGCCAGGCACGTTGCGTGCCGTCGCCACCCATGCCGACGGACGCACATCGGAAAATCGGCTGGAAACGGCTGGTCCGGCGGTTGCGTTGCGCCTGACACCGCATGTGTCGCCGCGCGGTTTCGTGATGGATGGCGCGGATATCGCACTGGTCGATGTCGAAGCCGTCGACAAGGCAGGACGCCGTGTGCCGATCGACAACCGTCTGGTGCAATTTGCGCTGGAGGGGCCTGCCCAGTGGCGCGGCGGCATTGCGCAGGGCAACTCATCGGGCAAGGCGCGTGCCGGGGAATCGTCCGGACCGCCGGTGGCGTTGACACAGCATGTCGCCGATGGCACGACATCCTATGCCGGTACGGCGCGGGAAGAGGATAATTATATCCTGTCCACCAGATTACCGCTGGAAGCTGGCATCAACCGAGTGCTGCTGCGCGCGGGGACGAAGGCCGGAACTATCAGCCTGACCGCCAAGGCAGAGGGCCTGGCGCCCATTCGCATGTCATTGGTCGGCGTTCGTCCCGGCAAGTCGGTGGCCGGGCTGTCCACCGATTTCCCGGAGAATTTCCAGAAAGTTCAATTGTCGCGGGGTCCAACGCCGGACGCACCGACCTATGTCGTTCATCGTTCTACCCATATGCCCGTTGCGATCATTGTCGGCTCTGATCAGCAGCGGGCTAATTTCAGCGTGGATGACAATGAAATGTCGCGATGGTCGAGCGACGGCGAGCCTGCCCACGCCTGGATCGAATATCGCTTTTCCGACCTCGTGACGTTGAGCGAAATCGACCTGAAGCTGGTGGGGTGGCGATCACGCTCTTATCCGTTGGAGGTGACGTTAGATGGAAAGACGGTCTGGAAGGGCGTCACAGATCGTCAACTTGGCTATACGACGCTGCACTTCCCCGCTGCCACCGGCACCGCATTGCGTATTCGCCAGACCGGCAGGGTCGAGGACAGGGATGCTTTTGGCAAAGTCGTCGAACTTAACAACGCCAAGGCATCGGGAGACACAGGGGCCGACGCCGTACCACCGGGCTGGCATCTGGCCATTGTCGAGGCGGAATTTCACGGGCCTTCTCCTGCCAGGCCGTGACATCGTCTGGCACAACCACGCAGCATTGACGGTGGCGGAGCGCTCTGACACCGTTTATGCGTGAGCCAGCTAGGAGTTGATATGACCGCCCTGCAGGATGGCCCCGAACGGCTTTATCAGGAACTGGCGCGATCGCTTTTGCAGCTATTGTCCAAGGGTGCATTTGCGGTGGGCGACCGCCTGCCCGCAGAGCGGGAATTGGCGGCCCGGTTCAACGTCAGCCGCCCGACCGTACGCGAAGCCATGATCGCCCTTGAAGTACAGGGTTTCGTCGAAGTGCGCGTGGGATCAGGGGCCTATGTCGTGCGTGTCCCCCGACACGAGGACCAGCCAGGTTTCCACATCTCGGCATTTGAACTGACGGAAGCCAGATTGCTGTTCGAAGGAGAAGCGGCAGCCCTAGCAGCGTCACAAATCGTGGAAGAGGAACTTGCCGAGCTTGAAATGCTGGTGAAGGACATCGAGCAGGAGAATAACCGATCGTTCGATACGGTCGATGCCGATCGCGCTTTCCATCTCGCCATAGCGCGCGCAACGCGGAACCAGGCAATATTCGAGGCGGTCGATCAGCTATGGCGACTGCGGGACACGTCTCCGGAAGCATCTTTGCTACATGCCAAGGCGCTCAGCGCCAATGTGAAGCCGATCGTTGACGATCACAGGGCTATTCTGGACGCGCTGCGGAGCAAAGATTCGTCTGCGGCCCGTGATGCGATGCGCAAACATCTGTCGTCCGTGCTGGACAGCCTGCTTTTCGCAGTGGAGGAACGCGCCGTCCAGCAAGCGCGCCAGGCCATTGAGGCCAAGCGCAATCGATACGCCCAGGCCTGGTCCTGATATAGCTGGCATTCTGTAGCGTGCCCGGCATCCGCCCCTATGCGATTGGCATCCTGTCATACCTTTTCATCTCTGTCGGGGGTGCAAACGCGCAACTGCCTGTCGTTCCGCCCGCGACATTCCTTTTGGCCGGGCAATCCAACATGTCAGGGCGCGGGGACATGGATGCGCTGACCGTTGAAGAAAGGGTTTCAGATCCTCGCATTCGTCTTTTGGGCAATGATGATCGCTGGCGAGAGGCGGCAGACCCATTGGACAGCGCGATCGGGCAGGTCGACGTGGTTTCCGCTGACAGGCTGGCTGCGGTGGGGCCCGGTCTTTTCTTCGCCAGGGAATTTCTGGGCAGGACTGGCAGACATGTCGCCCTTGTACCGTGCGCGAAAGGCGGATCGGCGATGAAAGCCTGGAAACCCGACAGTGCACGAAAAACGCTTTATGGATCATGTCTTTCGCGCGCGCGCCTATCGAACGCCACTGTTAGTGGGATGCTCTGGTATCAGGGAGAAACAGATGCGCGCGATAGCACAGAGGCGCACAAATGGTCTGGCCGATTTAAGGCTATGATAAAGGCAATAAGGCGAGACCTTCGGTCACCACGACTGCCGATCGTGTTCGTCGCGCTGGCTGACGAGCCTGCCCAGTCCGCTCCGGCAGGACCTTTTCCCGCCTGGACTGCCATGCAGCGCGCGCAACATGCCTTTCACCTGCGATGTACAGCGGTTGTGTCTTCCCAGGGATTGTCCCGTAATTCGGACGATCTGCACCTCACGACCAATGCGCATCGCCAATTGGGACCTGCGTTGGCCGCTGCCATGATGCGGCTTTTGTCTCAAGGATGCGATTAAGGCTGGTATTCGCATAATCACCGGCATTGTACGTGCAACGCAGTTGATAGGCCACATCATAGAGGGCCGCCAAAAATCACACAATTAAAACTCCATATTATGGGACACAATCCCTATATGCAGAGCACAATTTTCGCGTTACAAATCTGCCTGACCAATAATGAGGCAGACGCTGAAAATGGTCAGTGAGATCATATCAGGGAGAGGATGATGTCCGTTTCACGCGTAAGAGCAGTATTGCTTTTTGGAACCACTTTGTGCGGCATTGGCGCGCTTCCAGCTCGCGCACAGGATGCAGCGGTATCAGACATTGTCGTGACCGCGCAGAAGCGCGCGGAAAATGTTCAAGATGTCCCTTTGGCTGTGACCGTGGTGGGTGCGCAGCAGCTTGAAAATGCCAGCGTCCGGGATTTCAGCGAACTGACGAAGGTCGCGCCTTCGCTCACAATCCGTCCTAGCGACGCGGCACAGAATGCATCGATCCAGATTCGCGGTATCGGCACATTCGCCTTCAGCCCCGGCGTCGAGTTTGCCGTTGCGATCCAGATCGACGATGTGCCGGTCGCATTTCAGGCGCGCGCATTTGCCGACCTGTCGGATGTGGAACGCATCGAAGTCCTGCGCGGTCCGCAAAGCACTCTCTATGGCAAGAATGCCTCCGCAGGTCTGATCAATATCGTAACCAAGTCTCCAGGTGACAAATTTGCCGCCCGCTTCGCGTTGACAGCGACAACGGATGACGAGCAACGTCTGGAAATGTCTGCATCCGGACCCGTCACGGATACGCTGGGGGTCAGCTTTGGCGGATCGTACCGCTATTTCGATGGCAATGTGAAAAATATCTTTACCGGCGATACCGTAAACGGATCTGAAAATATCGTCGTCCGCAGCAAGCTGGTCTGGAAGCCGACGCCCGACCTGGCCGTCGATGTCAATTTAAGCTATATGAAGGTCGATTCCGATCCAACCTATGTATACCGCACCTTGTCGCCCAACGCGCGGCTGCGCGGCAATACCAGCCAGACGCCAGCGGTCATCATGCCGGGCATCACGCCGGGGCCGAATAATCTTCAGGTGGCGCTCAATGAGCAACCCTTCTTCAACTCGACGGATTTCGCCAAGTCCCTTCGCGTCAGCTGGACCTTGCCCAATGATCTGACCCTGATGTCGATCACGGCGCATGATGACTATGATTCCAAGGACCATATCGATTCAGATCGTACGATTTCGCCCATCATCTCCAATTTCGCGGACGGCACCTTTGGTGGTAAGGCTTTCACGCAGGAACTGCGCTTGGTGTCTCCTGGCAATCAGCCCTTCATGTATACCCTCGGCCTGTTCTATGCCGACACCGACCTTACGCGGGGATATAAGCGTGGGCCGGCCTTCTCACTCGCCGAATGGAACGCGACCAGTGAATCGCGGCAATGGGCCGCATTTGGCCAGGGAGATTGGGAATTTGCCGAAGGCACCACGCTGACGGTTGGCGTTCGAGGGCAACGTGAGAAGATTGGCTATACGTTCAATGATCTTCGCACCAATCCGATATCGCGTTTTTCGGGCGGAGCGACCGACAATGTCATGACATATCGCGCCGGGCTGAAGCATGAATTCGACAACGACATCATGATCTTCGGCTCTTATGCGCGGGGACATAAGGGGCAGGCTTATGACCTTACCACCGGCTTCAATGCACTCAGAGCCAGCCTTGGCCCGTTGATGCCGGAAAAGTCGGACGCGTTCGAGGCTGGCCTGCGCGCCCAGTTCTTCGATCGCAGGGTGACGTTTAACCTAACCGCATTCCATGTCGACTATCGCGACCTGCAGACGCAGAGCATTGAGGACATCCAAGGCATCCCGACTTTCCGCCTGACGAATGTGGGCAAATCGCGCACGAAGGGCGTGGAAGTCGATCTGGCAGCTCGCCCTGTGGACGGCCTGTCGCTGGCGGGCGGGCTGGCTTATACCGACGCGACGTTTGTCGATTTCCCGACGGCCGCCTGCTACCCCGGCCAGACTGCGGCGCAGGGTTGCACGGGCACGCCTGGCCGCCAGGACTTGTCCGGCGCATCGCTGTCGGTTCCGAAATGGAAAGCGAATGTGAGTTGGGATTATGCCTTCCCCGTTGGCGGGGTCGAGGGACTGATCGGCGGCAACTACACCTGGCAAAGCAAGACGGCCTCTACCGATCCGTCCACAATCATCGGCGCCTATGGGGTGACGAACATCACGGCTGGCATACGCGCAGGGAACGTCACGGTCCGCGCTTTCGTCAACAACCTGTTCGACAAACATTATCCGGTGAATATCGGAAATCAGTATAGCAATTTCGGCAATCAGGCGGCGATAGACTTCCTGCCCGGCCGCGATTTCAAACGCTACGGCGGATTGCGCCTGTCTGCCGACTTCTAAAGTGATTTTCAAGCGATCAGTATCGATCGCTGGTCGAGACATCGCGGTAAACAAGATTTGGAGTAGCGATCTTATCCATTCAGATCGCTACCCCAAAGACCCTCTACAGGATCGATCAAATACCTAAAAATAATTGATGCCAAGGTTATCGTTACCTGCCCCGGTCGTAATTTCGTCACGTTCGAGCCTGCCGCCTGTCTAACGGCGTGCCTGCGCCTGGGCTTGCGCGTAGGTGGGCTGATAGCCGACCTTTGCGCCCGCATTGCGCTTCAACGCGCGCGCGATGGTCGACGGCTGGCGATCCTGAGTTGCAGCGATTTGCCGGATCGATTGCCGTTCCTCAAGCGAAAGCTGGCGGTAATTTGACATGGCAGTAGTCGGAATGTTTGGCTGAGGACGCAGTCCTGGGCGAACCTGTCTCTATCGGCGCCGTTTCGCTTCGGCGATTTTCCCTGCAAACCATCTAAAAATTGAGACTGGCTTTTTTGCGCGATCAAAAGCCTTTCAGAATGTCGTAATTCCTAGAGTTACATAGCAGCTTTCCCTGCTTGGATTGGCAGGGAAGGAGCAGGGAAACAGCAGGCCGTCAGCAGATTTCAAAAACGGCCCTTGTTGGCCGTCCTTGACCCACTGAAATTCACTGCAAAAGTAAACTAAAATGGAACCGCAATGACATAAAAGAAAGTAAATTAGAGCATGTCACGAGTTTTATCGTTAAATTTCTGCTTTCCTTTACTTCCTATTTCATCTATATATTCGATTGACCATGCGGTTCGCGCCGCCATGATCGCTAGAAGACGAGGCAAAATGTAATTCAACATGCCCCGTCGTGCGCGTAACGCGATGAGGCCTTTGATGGAGGCGTTATCGTGCGAATGGCGGTTAAGAAGTATAAATCCAACAGAGCGATGGCTATCGACCGATAGGAAGAGGTCGCGGTTGGCGAGCTGAAGGCTGCTGCGCGCAAGCTACGCACGCATCCCTCCGGCAAAAAGCGCAGTCTCGAGGCCAGCATCCACGAATATGGGATCCTCAATCCCATCGCAGCTTTTTGTCGGCGCTGATCTGTCGCCCTCGCATTGGAGCCGCAGTCGACACCCGTATTCCCGCTTTATGCCGTAAACGTTTAAATCGGCTCGCATTTATGGCACAGCCCGCAAGCTGCCGACACTTTTCTATGCGCGGCAGCGTCAGGCCTGACATTCGCTGCGGAGTGGGTGACCCGTTCAATCCATACCGGATGCGACAATCTTGCTCCCCTCCCGTCCGTCCGGTTACTTTTTCAGTACCGTCAGTGTCCGTGCACTGGCGGAGCTTTTCCGTTATCGATCGACTTCGTTATCGACGGCTAGCGCATTGGCATATGTCATCAAATTTTGGCCGGTAGGTGACCGTCCGGTTCGGAGTCGGGTTGCGAGGATAACAGACACTCATTCGCTGTCGGCTGCCGACCAAATTGCGGCGTTTGCCCCTCTTGGCGCGAACGTCCGGATCTGACAGGAGCCGCCATCCGGGCGTAATGCAGTTGCCGGTCTCCAGCCGACCCGTCCTGAGTAAGCGGTAAAAATCCCCCACATTTTCATGATTTGGCGATTTGGTAATTAGTGCGCCTTGCATTTGCGAGGTTGCGATGAGTGGTGATTTCGAAACGGGTTTCGAAACTGAAAGGGCTGAGAGGGCAGGCAAGGCCGAGCGTCTTGATGTCATTCCCTTGTCGAATGGCAACCGTGGATGGACTCCGGCGGCGAAGGCGCGGATCATTGAGGAGAGCTTCAAGCAGGGAGCGAATGTGTCTGAGGTGGCGCGGCGTCATGGCATGCTCCCGCAACAGCTTTATAACTGGCGAGGGCGTTTCCGAGAGCGGGCCGAGGGGATGGCCTTTGTTCCCGCGGTGATCGAAGACCCGGCTGCACCTCCCGTACCGCCGCCATCTTCCGGGCCACCGGCGCCCTCAGTGTCATCGTTGCCCGCGAGCCTGAGGAGTGGCGGTGAGATCGTCATCGAGACCCGCGGGCTGTCGATCCGCATCCCGTCGCACGTCGATGCCGACCATATCGAGCGGGTGCTCCTGGCCGCGCGGGTGACCACGTGATCATCCCGCCCGGGCCGTTGAAGGTGCTGGTTGCAACCCAGCCCGTGGACTTCAGGAAGGGCATGGTAGGCCTCGCCTCACTGGTGCAGCAGGAACTGCGGCTCGACCCATTCTCAGGCATGCTTTTTGTCTTCCGGGCACGCCGGGCAGACAGGATAAAACTCCTGCTATGGGATGGCACCGGGCTCGTACTCGTGACGAAGCGGTTGCAGGATGGGAAGTTCCGCTGGCCCCGACCGGGAGACGGCGTGATGAAGCTGTCGGCGGCCCAGGCTTCGGCGTTGTTCGAGGGGCTGGACTGGTCGCGCATGCATGTGCCGCGCGTGCCAAAACCACTTCATGCACAGTAGATCGCACGCCTGATTCTGTCTGGCGCAGGGGTGTTCCCAGCCGTGCGAAACCGGCTAGAATACGGGCGTGGCGGCGCATCCTGAACCCCCTCTCGAGACCAGCCCGGAGGCTGGATATGACGAGCTTCCCGATAATGTGGAGCAGCTCAAGGCGATGGTGCTGGCCGAGCGCGCTCGCGCGGCGCGGCTTGAACATATCCTCAAGCTGATCAACCGCTCGACCTTCGGCAAGCGTTCGGAAAAGCTCCCGGTCGATCAACTGGCATTGACGCTGGAAGACCAGGGCGTCGCCCTTGGCGAAGCCGATGGCTTGCAGGACAAGACCGCCGAGGAGGCCGAACGTTATGGCCTCAGGCCGCGTCGTCGACGGGCTCCGGATGCCGAGCGCGCATCACTGCCAGCGCATCTGCCGCGCTTCGAGACAGTGATCGAGCCCGAAAGCCTGGAATGTGCCTGTGGCGGGGCGCTACACAAGATCGGTGAGGACCGGTCCGAAAGGCTCGACATCATCCCGGCCCAGCATCGTGTGATGGTGACGATCCGACCCCGCTATGCCTGCCGCTGCTGTAGCGACGGCGTTCGCCAGGCGTTGGCACCGGCACATGTCGTGCCGGGCGGCTTGCCGACCGAAGCGCTGATCGCCGATGTTCTGATCAACAAATATTGCGACCACTTGCCGCTTTACCGTCAGTCGAAGATCTTCGCCCGGCAAGGCATCGAGATCAGCCGCGCCACTCTGGCGAACTGGGTTGGTCGCGGCATCGCTGCGCTGATGCCGATCACCGACAGGATGCGCGCCGATGCGCTTGCCCGTGCCCGTCTGTTCGTCGACGAAACTACGGTCAAGGTGCTGGCACCGGGAACGGGCAAGACGAAAACCGGCTACATGTGGGTCATAGTGTGCGACGATCGCGCTCATGGCGGCGTCGATCCGCCTCTGGCGCTCTATACCTATATGCCGGGACGCGGAAAAATGTGGGCCAGGCAGTTGCTAGGGTCATACCAGGGCATCCTACAGGTCGATGCCTGGCAGGCTTATGACCAGTTCGGCAAGGATGATAGCGCCGACGCCGGCGTCACGAAGTCCTTTTGTTGGGCTCACCTGCGACGCGGCTTCGTCGATGCAGGCAGCGATGCCCCGGTCGCGCAGGACGCCTTGCAGCGCATTGCCGAAATCTATCGCATCGAGAAGGAAATCCGGGGGCGCGCGGCCGAGGAACGCCTTGCCGTCAGGCAGGAGCGAACCCGTCCACTGGTCGACAAGCTCCATGCCTGGTTCGCCGCCACCGCACCGCGCATGATGGCTGGATCGGCAACGAGCGATGCGATGAAATATGCGCTCAAGCGCTGGGCGGGCTTTACCCGGTTCCTCGACGACGGCAGGATCGAGATCGACAACAACGCCGCCGAACGGGCCGTCAGGCCGGTGACTCTCCAAAGAAAAAATGCACTCTTCACCGGCCACCAACTCGGCGCCGAAAACTGGGCAGCGATCTCCTCGCTGGTCGAAACCTGCAAGATGCTGGACGTCAATCCCTACGCCTATCTCTGCGATGTCCTGGCCCGGATCATCACCCGCGCAGACACCGATCCCATCGACGATCTGTTGCCGTACAACTGGCTCGATGCCAACGCCGCCCAAGCTTCGTTCGAACTAAGCAGCATCGCAAGCGCCGCCTGATCACTCAGATGACAGCACCGCTCCCAAGGCCACGTGGGGGATTTTTACCGCTTACCGTCCTGACGTTGCATTCTGCCGTCCACCTTCAACTCGTTGGGATGGTCCGGGACTTAGGCCATTACCCCGTCGTGCGAACGCGCCATGGCGCGCCTAAAGGCGTCGCGCCCTGTGGTACGAGCGAGATAGGCTTGTTCTACTTCACCAAGGATAATGCAATTGCGTTGGCCTAGGTTCAGGGCGTAGGTCGCCGAGATGTCGGCAGCAGTGAATGCCTCGCCCGCGAGATAGGGCTGTCTGACAAGCTTTAAACGTTTCTAGAGCGACCGCAAGCACTAGGTTACGCCCCAATTCTCTCGCTCGGCTTCGGGCGCGATAAATCGGCTGACAACGACGAGCATCATCAGGGTCGCGAGCCCGGCCTCGCCCAGGTGGAGAAACTGCTGATAGGCGGCGAGGTCCGGATCGTGCGGCGCTGGCGCCAGCTGAGTCGGTCCATAGCGGGCCATCAGATACTCCATGATGGCGATCGATTCGACCATAACGACGTCGCTATCCTGAATCGCCGGGATTCAGTCAGCAGGGTTGACCGCCAGAAACTCGAGATTTTGCTCGGATGTCATCATGTCCACTTGCCGCAAGGCATAGGGAAGGCCCATCTCTTCCAACAACCAAACGACCCGAATCGATCGCGAGGTCTGTCCGCCCCATATGGTAATCATGCTTCGGCCATTTCCTTACGCGACTAAGGATTGAATGTAACAAACTCCTCGAAAGGCCGGCAGCGGCAGTTTGCGCTGGTAGCTCGCCGCAAGACACAATCAGTTGATCCTGATCCTTTACAAACCTGACATCATCAAAAACAGATGAATATCATTATTGCTGATGCCGCACTAATAATGCTTCTGAAAGCGCGAATGGACCTAGGATTTTGCTTATTAAGCAACCATCATTCAGCCCATTATTATAAATTATTCTTCAATATTCTTGCAGATTTCGACGAAGTATCTTTCCGGCCGGACTTTTCGGAAGATCATCAATGATCTTCACAGAGCGAGGATATTTGTAAGCAGCCATACGCTGCTTGCAATAATCTATCAAATCCGCCTCAGACAGCTTCATTCCCGGCTTCAGCGAAACAATTGCTCTCACTGTTTCACCGCGATAGGCATCCGCGACACCTATTACGCCAACCTCCTTTACGCTGTGATGGGTATAAATGACGTCTTCCACTTCCCGCGGCCACACCTTGTAACCGCCGGCGATTATCATGTCCTTCTTTCGGTCGATGATGAACAGCCACCCGTCCTCATCCAGAAAACCTATGTCGCCCGTACGAAACCCGTCCGGGTGCATAGCTTCTGCGGTGGCAACGGGATTACGCCAATAGCCAGGCGACACAGCGGGTCCGCTAAGGACAATCTCGCCAGCTTCTCCTGCAGGGAGCTCTTTCCCGTGATCGTCGACGATCCGAACGGAGAATGTTGCGACCGGCTTGCCGACTGATAGCGTTACAGTCTCCGGGTCTATCCGACTGGACCCGTCTGTCGGCTCCATGAACGCGCCCCCGGTCGTCTCGGTCAGACCGTAGGCGGCGCGAAGCAGGTTGCCGGTGAAGGCGCGATATTGCTCGACCACAGCCACAGGTACGGGCGCACCGCCGCTAAAAGGCTTAACGATGCTTCCCAAAATCTCACGTGTGGCACCTGGGGCGTTCATCAAGGCGATATAGACCGTTACCGATCCAGAAGTCGTTTGTGGCTTATGCCGCGCAATAGCCTCGATGACGATTGCCGGATCGAACCGGTAGCACAAGATGAGCGAGCCCATGGCATGGATCGTGCTGCCGCCAGCCATCACTATACCAGCGATGTGAAATAGCGGCGCGATAGCCAAAGTCACAACGCCGTCAGGCAGATCCTGTGAACCGCGGGACAATTGGGCTCCCCAAGCCACGCCTTTGTGAAGGTTGATCGCAGCCTTCGGTACGCCGCTGGTCCCTGATGTGTAAACGAGCATGGCAATGTCATCTGGCTCGATGATCGCCGGGTCGGTAACGATGCCCATGCCGGCCTGGGCAAAAGCGAGGAGATCCGACGCACCGTCCGGTGTTGCGGGCTTCGTTCCGGCAAACAGCCTTTCATCCGGCCTCTGCTGAAACTCCCACCCGCTGGTGGACAGGATCGTTGCGGGCCGATGGACGTCATCCTCAAGCTTAGTGTAGGCGAGTTCAAAGAGTTCATTCTCAAGCACCAATACTTTGGGCTCGGCATCATTCAGGACGAAGGCGAGCTCGCGCGCCCTGTTCATCGGGTTAATCGGCACAAAGATGCCTCCGCGCTTCCATGTCGCGAACAACACGATAAGAAATTGCGGAATATTCTGCATGAAGCAGGCGAGCCGGTCACCCTTGACAAACCCAGCGCCGGCGAGGGACGTCGCCAATCCGTGGCTAAGGGCATCGACCTCACCATAGCTCAGCGTAGTGTCAAAATAGTGCACGAAGGGCCGTTCTGGCCCGGCCGCCACCGCCGAACGAAATAGGGCCAGACCGTTGGCATGATCGGGTTGGCTGTCGAAAGCGCCGGGCGCAACCAATGGATTCACCGTGTCCGCTCCAGGATACTGACATAATTGGCGACGGCCGTCCCGCCCATGTTGAAAACGCCCGCAAGCTCGGCGCCATCGATCTGCATGCCCTCGGGTGCGGCATGGCACAGTTGCATCGCCGAAAGGACATGCATCGACACACCGGTGGCGCCAATCGGATGACCCTTTGCCTTAAGCCCGCCCGATGCATTGACCGGCAATCGGCCGCCGATTTCCGTCCAGCCTTCGCGTATGGCTCTGCTGCCCTGCCCTTCCGGCGTCAGACCCATCGCCTCATATTCGATGAGTTCTGCGATGGTGAAACAGTCATGCGTCTCGACCAGGCTCAAATCGTCCAGCGTGAGGCCCGCGTCGTCAAACGCTTTTGCCCATGCCTTGCTGCAACCCTCGAACTGAATTGCATTCCGACGCGACATCGGGAGGTAGTCCTGCACATGCGAGGCAGCGCGAAATGCCACCGCGCGCCGCGCCGATCGGGCGACATCGTCGCTTGCGAGAACGAGTGCTGCAGCGCCATCGGACACGGGGGAACAGTCGGTGCGCTTCAATGGACCCGCAACAATGGGGTTACGGTCACTTTCCTGACGGCAGAAATCATAGCCAAGGTCCTTGCGTAGCTGCGCCCAGGGGTTGCGCACGCCATTGCGGTGATTCTTGGCCGCAATCATCGCCAGCGCATCGGATTGGTCACCATGTCGGTCATAATAGGCTGTTGCGATTTTCCCGAAGAGGCCCGCGAAACCACCCGACACTTCGCCCTCTTCCGGGATAAAGGATGCGCCGAGCAGATTATTGCCGACTGCGTCGCCGATCGTGTCGGTCATCTTCTCGACCCCGACGACCAGCACATTTCGAGCGCGGCCCGCCAGGATTGAAGTGAGCCCTTGATGGACTGCTGCCGAACCGGAGGCGCACGCGTTTTCAGTCCGGGTCGCAGGCTTGAAACGGAAGGCCGGAGAAGCCTGCAGCACGAGGCCGGCAGTCAAGCTTTGGCGCGAGAAGCCACTGTTGAAATGTCCCACGAAGATCGCGTCGATGTCGGCGGGATCCACGCCGGCATGGTCGAGCGCCTCATTGGCGGCGGCAACGATCAATGTCTCAAGCGTATCACCTGCAAGCTTACCGAAGGGGGTGTGCCCCCATCCGATGATGGATGCTGTCATGATTATTCCTATCTGATGGGCGTCAACAGTTGGCGCTTCGCCAACCAGAGGAGCGTCGTCTGTGTGGCGTCGGCCAGCAACTCCGGTTGCCCTGCATAATAGTGGGTCGCGCCATCGATGCGGACGAACTCCTTGTCGGTCGATGCCGCGGCATCGAATATCCGACGGGGATGCGGCTGCGGCACCGCATCGTCGGCGCTGTTTTCGATGACCAACAGCGGCGCCTTCATCCGGGCCGCACAAACCAGTCCATCACCATTGCTATCGTCGATCGACCATTGCGATAACCAGGATCGCAGCGTGGAAAAGCGTGCAAGGCCGACCGGTCCGCTATTCACCGTTTCAGGATTGCCCATATACGACCAACCGACGCGCCGATCGTTCGGATCGAGGCTTCCGTCGAGGAAGCGCGGATCGGCCATCGTTCGGTGCGTGATGAACCCACGTTCCAACTCGCCTGTGTTGCGGCGCCTCAGAGTTTCCAGTGTGTCTTTTGCCCAGTCCGAAATGCGCCGGATGCGCGCAGCCTGTTCAGTCCGGTAATGGGCAATGAAGTCGGCGCTGTACGGTGGTTGGTTCGAATTAGCCGGATCATATATGTCGAGCTCGCGGTTTCGAACATCCGGATTGAGCTCGTCCATGATTGACGGGTCGATAATGTCAGCCAGCAGTTGGCAGCGCGACATATGCGCTGCCTGGAAGACAACCGCGTCCGCCGGCATCAGCCCGGCACTGACAAGATCGACCGGATCTCCCGCTGGCGTGCGAGTGATCGTGGGATTTTCTGCCTGCGACTGGTAGAATAGCGACAGCGAGCCGCCGCCGCTCCACCCGACCAGCACAACCTTGTCGTAGCCCCATACTGTCTTGGCATGCCGAATATAGGCACCAAGATCCAGCAGGACCTTCTCCAGGATCGCTGCCGTGTCGTTACGCGCGTAGCGGCTTCCCGCGCACAGCACGTGCACGCCAGCGCTGGCCGCCGCACGTGGGACCGGTAGCAATTGGAGGGTGGAAGCCGGGTGCATGAAGATCAGCAGCGTATCGGAAGGAATGCCGCGAGGTCGGATGCGTACGCCTTCCAGGTTCACCGCCCCTTGGTTGCCCGAGAAACCGTAGGTCTCGGTAAAGGTTGCGTTCTCGTCATAGGCAACATGCACCCATTCGAAGTCGAGCTCCATTGCACCCTCAGACATCAGACAGCCTCCCCATCGCAGTCAAACGCGGGACCAGGTCGCCGAGCGGCCCAGGTTTAACCGGCTTCGCGCCTTCGGTGCTAACGATACGAGGAAATGCTTCATCGAACATGTCGATCGTCACCGGATCGATAGGGTCAAACTGCACCCCAGGGGTTTCGAATATCCTATGCTGGGCGAAGAAGCCCCCGCCCGCGGAGATGATCATAGCCGTCTTGCTGCAGCGTTCGCTTGCGAGCCACGCGACGGCTGGCGACACCAGATCGGCCCGCAGCCATTGTGCAAGGTCGCCTATCGGAATGCCTTCGGTCATCCGCGTCATTGCGCTTGGCGAGATCGCATTGACTAGAACATTATGCTTGCGCCCCTCCAGCGCCAGACAGTTCATCATCCCAACCAGCCCCAGCTTCGCAGCTCCATAATTGGCCTGGCCAAAATTGCCGTTTGTGCCGGCGGGGGATGTCGTGAAGATGATCCTGCCATATTTCTGGGCGACCATGTGGGGCCATGCCGCGTGCGTGAGGTAGAAGGCGCCGAAAAGATGAACCGCCAGAACGTCGGCGAAGTTCTCTGCCGTCATCTTGGGGAAGCTGCTGTCGCGCAGGATGCCCGCGTTGTTGACGACGATGTCGATCTTGCCGAACGTCGACATCGCGGTTTCCACGATGGCGGCGGCGGATGCGGGATTGGCGACATTGTCGTAATTCGCGACCGCCACGCCGCCTTGCGCGGTGATTTCATCGACGACCTGGTCCGCCGCCGAATGGTTCTCACCTGAGCCTTGAAGACTGACGCCGAGGTCATTGACGACGACCTTGGCGCCGAGCCGGGCAAAATAGTGTGCATATTCCCGTCCGAGGCCGGCACCGGCGCCAGTTATGACAGCAACCTTATCCTGCAAGTCGATACCCAATTTTCGCTCCTTGGAATCTTGCACTTAGCGGACCACGTCTCGGACCGATTTTCACATGGTTTACTACCGTGCTGGCGGCCGCTCGACAGTCCCTCCCGTGGGGGACGGATCAGGGTGAGAAGGCTGCGCGGGATGTCCCGTCTTCAAGGGACTGCAAGGACGAATGCCATGACCTAAGACTTCACACATGCCAAATCCCGCACCCGAGCCACCAAAGGAGGTCACGCTGTCCCTGAGCGATCCAGATTTATTCCGTCGGGAGATCCGCGCCTTTCTTGATCGCGAGCTCACCGATCGGATGCGGGGTGCGCCCCGGACGATCATGCTTTTGGATGTCGACATACAGCAGGAGTGGCACCGGCGGCTGGCCGCGCAAGGATGGGCTGTCCCGGACTGGCCGCTTGAGCACGGCGGCACGGGGTGGAGCCAGGAGCAGATGAACATCTTCTTTCAGGAGATGGTGCGGGCGGGGGCGCCGCCGCTTTCGCCCAATCTCCAGATGATTGGGCCGGTGCTGATTGCCTGGGGGACTCCCGAACAACAGCAACGGCATCTGCCGCCCTTGCGGTCAGGTGAGATCGTCTGGTGCCAGGGCTTTTCCGAACCGGGAGCCGGTTCCGATCTGGCCTCGCTGCGGCTGAAGGCCGTGCGAGACGGTGATGATTATGTTCTCAACGGCCAGAAAATCTGGACCAGCTACGCCCATGCCTCGGACTGGATGTTTGCTCTTGTCCGCACCAGCACCGAAGGCAAGCCGCAGGCCGGCATCAGCTTCCTGCTGATCGACATGGCGACCCCCGGCATAGTCGTACGGCCGATCCGCTCGATTGATGGCCTCCACCACCTGAACGAGGTCTTCTTCAACGATGTGAGGGTTCCGGTCGGCAACCGGGTCGGCGCGGAGAACGACGGGTGGTCGGTTGCGAAATATCTTCTGCAGCACGAGCGCAACGGTGTGGCAGGCGACGTCTATCTTCGTATGCGCCTGGCTAAAATCCGTGCCATCGCAGAGGCGCTTCCAGACGATGAAGGCGGCGGTACGATTGCCGCCGATCCTGTTTATGCCCGTCGTTTCCGAAAGGTGGAGGTCGAGCTGCTCGCGCTCGAGGCGCTGATCGCAAGCGCCGATGCCGCAACCGATCCGGAGTTCAAGCAGCAAATCTCTTCGGTGCTCAAGCTGCGCGGATCGGAGATCGAGCAGGCGATCGCCGAACTCGGCCGTATAGCGATGGGCAGTCTGGCTTGGCTCGACCAGTCGCATACCCTTGAGCATCCGGACGAACCAGTGGTCGGGCCCGCCGGAGTACCCGAAGCAATGTTGAGCTACCTGCTGGGTCGCGCTGCTAGCATCTACGGCGGATCGAGCGAGATCCAGCGCGGTATCATCTTCAAGCAACTCCGCCAGTATGGCGTCTGATTGGACCGGCATGCCACAATATCACCTCACCGACGATCAAGCTCAAATTCGTGAAATCATCGGACGATTTCTGGTCGATCAATATGGCCATGAAGCCCGGGAGCGGATCAAAGCGTCGCCAGGGCACTGGTCACCCGATATCTGGCATGCCTTCGGCGAAGAACTGGGCCTTCTCGGCTACCTCTTTCCCGAGCGGGCCGGCGGTATGGGCGGCGACGCAGTCGATGCTCTGCTCATCATGGACGCCTTCGGCGAGGCGCTGGTCGTCGAGCCTTTCCTAGAAACCTGCGTCATCGGCTCCGCGCTCCTGAAAGAATCAGGTACTCCGGCAGCCGAGGCGCTGATGGTCCGCGCCGTCGAAGGCTCCGCGCGTTTTTCCATTGCGTTCGAGCAAGGTGGTGCCCGCTATGCCCCACTGGCATGCAAGACGAAAGCGAAGCGGTGTGACGGCGGGTATGTCATTTCGGGCGGAAAAGTGATGGTCGTAGGGGCCATGGCCGCCACGCATCTCTTCGTCAGCTGCTCAATGGAGGGCGAAACAGGTATCGGCATCTTCGTAGTCGAAGCTGACCGCGCCGGGCTGACACACGATTTTGGTCAGACGCTTGACGGTAAGAGCGTCTCTCAGCTGCAGCTGGACGATTGCGCCGTCACCGAGAGCGATCTTTTGATCGCACCGAGCCGCGGTCCCGAAGTACTTGAGCAAGTCTTGGACATCGCCACGGCAGCAATATGCGCCGAAGCTGTCGGGATTATGCGCCGCCTTCTGCGCGACACTCTTGCTTATACTTCCCAGCGCCGCCAGTTCGGTTCTGCCCTCATCGACTTTCAGGTGCTCCAACATCGGCTTGCCGATATGAAAGTCGGCTATGAGGAGGCGCGCGCCATGGCATTTTTCGCGGCTGCGATGACCTCGGACACCCCGGAGCACCGACGGGCGGCCATTTCCGCGGCAAAGATCCGGATTGGCGAGATCCTCGGGGCTCTCGCACGGGAGGCCGTGCAGATGCACGGCGCGATGGGGATGACCGATGAGCTGGCCATCGGCCATCTTTTCCGACGTGCCACCGCAATTGAGGCGATGTTCGGGTCGACGGATTATCACATGGCACGGCTCGCTCGCCACGGACTTCCCACGCAGTCCCTCGCCCGATCGATCCTGTAAGGTTTCGGAAAAAGCGGCGTGTTCGTCCCGGTCACTAGGGACAGCGCAGGACCACGCTGACGGAGTATTCTTTGCAAACAATACGTGAATAGGAAGCCACCGATGACCCACCCTGCCCCTGTCAGTTTACGGCGCGCTAATCCCGGTCTAACGCCATTGATGCTGAGCCATGCCGCTTGGGTCACCCATGATGTGGAAACGACGGCGGACTTCTACATGCGGATCATGGGCATGGAGCTTGCTAGTACGGTGATGGGCGAATCCATTCCATCAACCGGCGATGATTTTCCCTATTTCCACATTTTCTTCCGCATGGCCGATGGGTCCACCATCGCATTCTTCGAGGCACCCGGCCTGCCGCCAAGACCACCCGTTAGCCACGCGGCTTATGAGCTGTTCGATCATGTCGCCCTCCAGGCTGCAAATCATGAAGAGGTCGATCGCTGGCGCGATTGGCTGGTCGCAAACGATCTTGAGGTGATCGGCCCCACTGATCATGACGGCCTGATCTACAGCATCTACTTCCACGATCCAAATGGTCTGCGACTGGAAATCACGACGCCGACTGATCCCGATTGGAACAAGCATACTGAAAAGGGAAAAAGTGATCTGGCATTGTGGTGCGAGGGCAAGAAGGCCGCCGCGAACGTGGGAGAGGATATCAGCGCTGCAATGATCAAGGTCATTCAGCAGAATAGCCGGCGGGGCAAATAGGCCATGGTGTCGATTCATCCCAATTGTGGCGATTCCCTTAGCGGCCTTTTACGTGACGGCATGACGATCTGCGTCGGCGGTTTCGGTTTGTGCGGCGTCCCCGAACGGCTGATCGATGCCGTCCTGGATTCCGGGGTGCGTGATCTCACCTGCGTTTCCAACAACGCCGGGGTCGACGGAGAGGGGCTCGGCAAATTGCTGCGCTCAAGGCAGGTCCGAAAAATGATTTCATCCTATGTCGGCGAGAACAAGGAGTTCGAACGACAGTATCTAGCAGGCGAACTGGAGGTCGAATTCTGCCCTCAAGGCACCTTGGCCGAGCGCCTGCGGGCCGGTGGTGCGGGCATTCCGGGCTTCTACACCCGCACCGGCGTCGGCACGCTGGTAGCCGAAGGCAAGGAAACGAGAATTTTTGATGATGATGCCTACATTCTCGAACGTGGCATCCGCGGCGATCTTGCCCTCGTCAAAGCCTGGCGAGCTGACGAGGCCGGGAACATCATGTTCAGGCGGACAGCACGGAACTTCAATCAGCCGGTGGCGACGTCAGCCGCGATGACAGTGGCCGAAGTCGAAGAAATCGTGCCCGTCGGTGCCCTTGATCCCGATGCGATCCATCTTCCGGGCATCTACGTGCAGCGGCTTGTCTGCCCGCCGCCGTACGAAAAAAAGATCGAGTTCAGGACTACTCGCCAGCGAGAAGCGGCATGAGCGCGGGGCCCATGCGGGGCTGGGATCGCCAGCAGATCGCGGCACGCGCGGCTCAAGAGTTGGAAGACGGATTCTACGTTAATCTCGGCATCGGCATTCCAACGCTCATCGCCAATTGTATTCCGGACGGCCTGAACGTCACGCTGCAATCGGAAAACGGCATGCTCGGCATAGGCCCCTTCCCCTATGAGGAGGATGTCGATCCCGACCTTATCAATGCGGGAAAGCAGACGATAAGCGTGTTGCCATCGTCCAGCTTTTTCTCCTCTTCAGACAGCTTCGCGATGATCAGGGGCGGGCACATCAACCTGACGGTACTGGGCGCCATGGAGGTCTCCGAGACCGGAGACATCGCGAACTGGCTCATACCCGGTAAGATGATAAAGGGCATGGGCGGCGCGATGGATCTAGTCGCGGGGGTACGCCGCATCATCGTGACGATGGACCATGTGTCGAAATCCGGCGAGCCGAAATTCGTCCCACATTGCTCCCTGCCGCTGACGGGTGCCGGCGTGGTCGACATGATCATCACGGATCTTGCCGTCTTCGAACGACCCGACCGGTCCTCGCCTTTCCGGCTGGTCGAGCTCGCTCCTGGGGTTACCGGCGACGAGGTGGCGGCGCGAACTACCGCCCATTACGAGATCTGAGCCGTCGGCGCCCGCATGTTCAAGGAACACAGTATGACGAGACACTTTGAGAATGCCGCCAGCCTGGCGGCAGAGCTGGGCAAACCTATCGGCCCTGGTGACTGGCTGGAGATCACCCAGGCCCAGATCGATGAATTCGCCGATGCAACCGGCGACCGGCAGTGGATCCACGTAGATATCGAGCGCGCCGCGCGTGAGGCGCCTGGGGGCAAGACAATCGCCCACGGTTATCTGTTGCTAGCGCTGCTCGGCAAGCTCCAGCCTGCGCTGTTCACCGTCGGCTCACCCCGGGTGCTCAACGTCGGGCTGAACAAGCTGCGTTTTCTTGCGCCGGTGCCTTCGGGCGCGCGAGTGCGTCTGATGCAGACGGTGAGCGAGGTCGAACCACAGGGTGCGGGCACCCGCATCACCTTCGCCACGGTTTTCGAGCTTGAGAGCGCGAGCAAGCCGGCGCTGGTGACCGATATCGTCTTCCTGTATTTCGACTGACTGGAGCAGAGGTGAGCATCAACGGACAGGCCTATGTCGTCGGCGCCTTCGAGCATCCACTCCGCAAGGCCCCTCACAAGACGATACCCGAACTTCATGCCGAGGTCGTGCGCGGAGCACTCGACGACGCCGGATTATCCTTAGGCGACATCGACGGATATTTCACGGGTACGGATGCGCCCGGGCTCGGCTCGGTATCGATGGCCGAGTATCTTGGCTTGAAGCCGCGCTTCATCGATACAACAAGCACCGGCGGCTCGGGATATATCATCGCGGCCGGCCACGCGGCTGCCGCCATTGCAATGGGCAAATGCTCGATCGCGCTCATCACGCTTGCCGGGCGACCGCGTACCGGACAAGAGTTGCAGGGTGAGATGCCGTTCCTGTCCGATCCGCTCGTTCCGGGCGTTCCTTATGAGGCGCCGTTCGGTATCAATATCGTCAACGCTTACGCCCTGGCGGCCCGGCGGCACATGCATGAGTTCGGCACCACATCCGAGCAACTCGCCTGGGTGAAGGTGGCGGCGTCGCACCACGCGCATCACAACCCGAACGCGATGTTGCGCGATGTGGTGACGGTCGAGGACGTTCTGGCCTCGCCGATGATCGCTGATCCACTGCACAAACTCGATTGCTGCATTGTGAGCGACGGGGGCGGCGCCCTCATCCTCGCCCGGCCTGAAATCGCGAAAACGCTTGCCCGACCTTTGGTACGCGTCCGTGGGTCGGGCGAGGCGTATAAGACGTTGGATGGCGGCAGGGTCGACCTGACATACAGCGCGGGGCGGGATTCGGGGCGCGCCGCATTTGCCGAAGCGGGCATCGCTCCCAGTGATATCGACTATGCCTCCATCTACGACAGTTTCACGATCACCGTGCTTATGCAGCTCGAGGATCTCGGGTTTTGCGACAAGGGCGCGGGCGGACGGTTCGTAGCGGATGGCGGCCTGATTTCGGGAGTTGGCAAATTGCCCGTCAACACCGACGGCGGCGGGCTGTGCAACAACCATCCTGCCAATCGCGGAGGAATGACCAAGATGATCGAGGCGGTACGCCAGTTACGCGGCGAGGCTCATCCGGCCGTCCAGGTTCCTGACTGTGCGCTGGCGCTCGCCCACGGCACGGGCGGGTTTCTGGGGACAAGGCATATTGGTGGGACCCTAATATTGGAGCGTGACGCGTGACAACAGACGAGGCCGATATGTCGGGCATTGCCCAATGGCGTTCCGAAACCGGCCAACTTCAGATCGGACGATGCAACGCATGCGCGACCCATCATTACTATCCGCGGAAGGTTTGTCCGTTCTGTTTCAGCGCTGACGTCTCATTGTCGGTCGTGATGGGCCGAGGCAAGGTGTACAGCCATAGCTTCACTCCGCGAGGTCCGAATGGCCCATATATGCTCGCCTATGTGACCCTCGACGAAGGGGTGACGATGCTCACCCATCTTGTCGATGTCGCGGTCGAGGATGTTACGATCGACATGCCGGTGGCTGTGGAATTCAGGCTGGTAGGCGATGGCCACGTTCCGGTCTTCAAGCCAGCATGAGCGCGGCCGAGGCCGAGATCCACTATAGCGTGGATGGCGATGTCGCGCATGTGCAACTGGCCGCGCCTCATCGCCTGAACGCGCTCTCGCCCGCGATGTCGGACGCGCTGATCGTCGCGCTTGGCCGTGCGCAAAGTGAATCGCGGGCGATATTGCTCAGCGGCGCCGGGCGCAGCTTCTGCTCAGGCGTTGATCTGGGTTCGGCGGATGCAGTCCCTCGCCCGGATCTTGACGGCGGCCTTATTCTGGAGCGTCATTTTAATCCGCTGATCACGGCCGTTCGCGACCTGCAAGTGCCGATCATCTGCGCGGTGCAAGGCGCGGCGGCGGGGGTTGGCATGGCCCTGGCATTATCCTGCGATATCGTCGTAGCGGGTAGCAATGCCTTCTTCCTCGCGCCGTTTGCCAGCATCGGCTTACTACCTGATAGCGGGCTTCCTTCGCTATTGACCCGCGCTGTCGGCCGTGCGCGCGCGCTTGAAGTGCTGATGCTAGCACAAAAGCTTAACGCCCAGCGTGCGCATGATTGGGGACTGATAGCGCGCGTGATGGCGGACGATACCTTATTGGACGAGGCACGGGCGCTGGCGACCACATTGGCAAAAGGCCCCACCGTCGCGCTGGCCGGCATTCGGGCCCTATGCTGGCACGCCGCCGAGCAATCGCTTGCCGCTGAACTTGACCTCGAGCGAGACATGCAACGCAAGATCCCCGCGACAGCGGATTGTCAGGAAGGCAACAGGGCTTTCCGCGAAAAGCGCGCGCCGCGCTTCCTGGGCCGCTAAGGCTCAGCCTGCTCCCGGATCGACGGTGTCGATTTATTTGTCGTTCCCGGCAATTTCCGCGCCCAAAAAAGCCATCTGCGTCTGCCATCGCCTACCACCCTTGCACGTCACCGATGATCACATGCTCCTGTCCGAAGCTTGCCGTGCACCGGGCGAGATCGCAGAATTGCGCTTCGTCTTCGCGCAACTGCGCAGAGGCGTAAATGCCAGCCTCACTGTGCGCCACCTCCAGACGATCCCGCTCGCTGTCCCACCACAATTCGGCAACGCCGTCAGTCAGTTGGTCGAGACCGCGGGAACGGGCAAACAGGCTCGCTACTTCACCCGCCTCCCCATGGAGCTGGACATAACGACGAATTCTCAGGTCCTGCGCCAGGCGTCGTACGAGCGGCGCATGCTGACCTATCCAGTAGCTCAGGAACTGCTCGTGTGTGAGATCGGGATGCCGGACGACTGCCAATGACATTTTGAACATCACTTCTCTCCCGATGCGTCTATCGCGCTGGGCCTTCAATCATGTTGCAGTGCCATCGACTTGCTGGCGCGCAGGCAAGCAAAAAACGATATTGTCGACAACAATCCCGCGATGGCGGCATTGAGTGACAGGCCGAAGGTCAATGCCTGCGGGCCACTCCACAGGCTGGAAAGGGCCACCACTGTCAGTGGTCCGACCGCGTAGCCTAGCAAGGCAGTTGCAAGAATATAGATGGATGTCAGCCGGCCGCGGATCGCGCGAGGTCCGAAAAATTGTAACGCCAGCGGCGCAAGAATGGCGACCGATGCAAGCCCGATCATCGCAACGAAGAAAGTCGCAATCACGAGAACCAGACTCTGCTGGCCTAGTCCGATCGGCAAAACAAGCGCGGCGAGCGTTCCACTGGCAATGAGTTCGATCAACGTACCGTCGGTACGCCCCCGCCGCGCCAAGTGCTGGGCGAGCCAAGGCCAGAAAACCGTCGAGACGACGCCGGCAAGCAATCCCACCGTCCCCAATCTGTAGCCGGCAGCGGCGACCGTTCCGCCGAACGTTCGGTAGATCATGGTCGGCATCCAGCTGATGGTGCCCATCGACACCATCGTAATCAGCGCCAGACCCAAATAGAATGGGACATAAAATCTGGCGTTATCGCCAATGTACCGCAGCATTTGTGCGAAGCTGACGGCATCACTGCGGCTTTCCGCCGCGCGGCCGCGGCGAGGATCGCGAGTAGTCAGCAGGATCACAGCTGCAAGAATCAGCCCCGGCATCCCCAGCAGGATGAACGTCAACTGCCAGGCGGCAAGGCCGGTTGGTGCCTCCAGCGATCCCGAGAAGCCGAGCACCGCACCCCCGAGCACAAAGGCTCCTGTGCTCATGATGCTGCCCATCGAGCCGTAAACCGCAGTGGGTAGGGCGCATCGTTCACGAGGAAAGAGGTCGCCGATCAGCGACACTGCCGCAGGCGTCAGGACAGCCTCCCCCAGCGCAACGCCGGCGCGAAGGATGAGCAACATCCAGAAGCTTGTGGCGAAAGCAGACGCGATTGTCATAGCGCTCCACAAGGCGACCCCAGCCGCCACGACGACGATGCGATCGCCCCGGTCGATACGGTCGGCGATTGGAATGCCGCTGAGCGCGTAAACTACGGCGAAGCCGGCGCCGAGAAGAAGAGCCAGTTGCCCGTCGCTGAGCGAGAGCGCGCTCGCCACCGGTTGCGCCATCAAGGCCAGCAAAAGCCGATCCGTGAAGGAGAGTGCATAGAGGATTGTCAGGAGGATGACGATATACCAACCCTGCCGCCCTGACCTTTGTTCAACGCGATCATCCAGATCGCCACCGACCATTGACGCGTCGTGTCGAGGGAGCATTGCGCTATCGTCTCCTGCTCTGGGCGGTGTCATTGTTGCGGATCGTAAATGCCGGCATTCAGCAGTTGATTTGATTGCAGATCGGCGCCGCTCAATCGATTGAAGAACCCCACCGAAATCCCGCCATCGACGGGGATGACCGCGCCGTTGACGTAAGATGCGTCGTCGTCGAGCAGCATAAGGACGACATTCGCGATATCGTCGGCCTGCCCGATCCGTGCGGCCGGTGTGCGATCCACGACGACATCGAGGAAGTAGTCAGGCAGCCCCCGGCGGACGAGGGGAGTATCGACGATCGTCGGTGCGATGCAGTTGACCCGCAACCCATGCCGCGCCCATTCCAGCGCCAGGTTCTTCACCAGGCCATGAACGGCGAATTTCGAGACGGAGTAGGCAATGCGCCCGGCGTGGGCACCGATCCCGTCAAGCGACCCAATACAAACGATGCTCCCCCGTCCCGCAGCGATCATGCCTCGCCCGAACTGCTGGCAGGCAATGAACGTACCCAGCACGTTGACGTCCATGACGCGGTGCCAGTCGGTTAGGGAATGATCTTCCGCCCGACCGCTTGCCGAGGTTCCCGCGCAGGTGACTAGGCCATGTACCTCGCCGAGATGGTCGATAATGCGCGCCGCGGCATCAGTCATTGCCTTTTCGTCGGCGACATTGGCCGCCAATCCGAAAATATTTGCTCCGAGTGCTCCCACCTCGTCGACGCAAAGCGCGATATCCTCGTCGCGCAGATCGATCATCGCTATCCTGGCCCCCCGGCGTGCAAGACCCAAAACTGTGGCCTTGCCGATTCCAGATGCGCCTCCCGTAACGACGACGGCTTTCCCGTCGAGATCGCGTATACTCATCCAACGTCCTCTCTTACTTCTGCTTCGCCGCGCGCCTTTCCGGCGGCGCACTCGGGCACGTCGCAATGCTCCTAGCAGTGGTTACGCCTTGTTGGCAGCCGACGCTGTCCCCTCCTCCGGGACAGACGAGGCGTTGCGAACGGTGCAGATCGGCAGCGAGGAGAAAAATTTATGGAGAACGGCGCACATTACGATGTGATCGTCCTGGGTTCGGGCGCCGGGGGACTTACAGCTGCGATTACCGCCTCTGCCCACGGGCGGTCGGTTCTGCTGGTCGAAAAGGCCGACGTGATCGGCGGCACGCTGGCCTGGTCCGGCGGGGGCGTGTGGGTACCTGGCAACCATCACATGGCCGATGTGGGCGAAAGCGACAGCCCGGAAAAGGCGCGCCTTTACCTCAGAGGGCACCTCGGAAATTATTACGATGAGGAGGCAGTCGACGCATTTTTGAGCAACGCCGCCGAAGCTTTCCATTTCCTCGAGGGTGTCGGGAAGTGGATTCGCTTCAAAAGCTATCCCGGATCGGATTATCATCCCCTCCTTCCCGGAGCGGCGGAAATGGCTCGCTCCATGTTGCCCGTGCCATTCGACGGACGCGTGCTCGGTGCATGGCTGGCAAAATTGCGTAGGCCAAAACGGGAGATGACGATCTTTGGAGGACTCCAGATCGAGGCTGCCGAGATCCCGCTGTTCCAGGATGTCTTCCGCTCACCCTCGGCATTTGCGCATGTTGTGCGCCGGCTTGCGCAATATGGCCTCGACCTCATCCGGCATGGCCGCAGTGTCCGCCTGATACGCGGCACGGCGCTGGCTGCGGCGCTTTTGAGGACGGCCCTAGACCTGCGCGTTACGATCATGCACGGCACGCAGGTAAGTCGTTTGCTGCAGGACGAGACTGGCCGTGTCACAGGCATAAGGATGCTGGCAAGGCCCGGCGAAGATGGTGAGATCGTTGCCCGCTGCGGCGTTGTCCTCGCGACGGGCGGCTTCTCGGCTAACAAGATGCTCCGGCAGCGCTACCTGCCCGATCCCGCAAACCACCTGACGCTATTGCCGAGCGCCAATGGCGGCGATGGTATTAGTCTTGCGCTTGCAGCTGGCGCGGTCATGGGTGCCGGAGCGGCCGCTCCAGCGATTTATGCGCCTGCTTCTCGTCGGCACCTGTCTGACGGTTCGGAAAGCGTCTATCCTCATTTCATGTTCGATCGGTGCAAGCCGGGATCGATGATCGTTGGGCCGGATGGACAGCGCTTCGTGAACGAAGCGGAGAGCTATCATACATTGGTCCAGCGGATGCACGCACTTAAGATCAGTCCGGCCTGGCTGATCGCCGGTCACGTATTTCTACGCCGCTACGGCATGGGATTGGCTCGACCGGCACCAAATCCCTATCGCCATCTTATCCGTGAGGGCTATCTCATCCGCGGCCGTAGCCTACACGAGCTCGCAACTAAAATCGGGGTAGATCCAGCTGGCCTGAGAGAAAGTGCCGAACGAATGACGCGTTATGCGCAGGCGGGGAATGACCCCGATTTCGGAAGAGGTGGGGACATCTATACCCGCAACCTTGGCGATCCCGCTCACGGTCCTAATTCGTCTTTGGGGGCGGTCGATGTCGGACCATTCTATGCGGTCGCCCTTTATCCAACCGATGTGGGCACCAGCTTGGGGCTGGCCGTCCGGGGCGACGGCGCAGTCCTTGCCGCTGATGGCACCACAATCCCTGGGTTGTTTGCCGCCGGTCTTGACGCAAACGCCGCTCTGCGAGGCTTTTATCCGGGCGCTGGCACCCAGATCGGACAGGCGATGGCGATGGGTTATGCAAGCGGCAAGTCGCTGGCAGACGAATAGGGTCGATCAGGGCGCCACGAGCAACGCAGCGCCCCGGCGATAGAGAGATCGTATCTGCAATACCCGACGAGTCTTCACGGTTGAACAATCTGCGGGGCTAAGCGGATGCTTGAGCGATGGATCGTTCAAGCTGTCGGCAAGAACGCTCCCCGCGGGTCCGCCATTCACGTCAACCGGCGAGGGATGTCACGCGCCTCGAGCGCCATCGATCTGGTAGACAGCACCGCTCACAAAACTCGCCTCGTCCCCGAGGAGCCAGGTGATGAGGTTTGCTGCTTCTTCCGGTGTTCCGGCGCGCTGCATCGGCATTGTCTTGAGCTTGTCAGCATAGCTTGGTCCGCCCGGGACGTGCAGCGCCTTGTTGCTCGAGCGCAGGAGCTCGGTGTCGATCGCACCGGGCGCCACCGAGTTGACCCGAATGCGGGGAGCAAGTTCTACCGAAAGTGTCTTTGTGAGGCCAATGACTGCTGCCTTGGAAGCGCCGTACAGACCCATGCCCGGCGCCGCTCGGATACCGAAAAGGGACGACATATTGACGATGGATCCTCCCTGTAGCTGCATATGCGGGACTGCCGCTTTGATCGCCACGAATGTTGCACGAAAATTGACCGCGAACACCTGCTCCAGATCAGCCAGGCTCGATTGCAGCGCGGGGCCCGACAATCCGGTGATCCCTGCATTGTTGTGCAGCATGTCTAGCCGGCCCCACCGGGCGGCGGCAGCCTCCACCATAGACGTGACGGCCACGACGTCCGCAACATCGACCTGCAGCGGCATCACTCGATCCGCGGGCAGGTCGGCCACGACATTGAGCAAAGCTGCCTCGTCAATGTCCGCCAGGCACACGCGCGCGCCCTCGGCGACGAGCCGCCGCACGACCGCTTCGCCCATGCCACGCCCAGCGCCGGTTACGATCGCAACCTTGTCGCTGAAATTGCCTCCAGTCATGCGGGATGAATTCCTTGAGTTACTGTCAGGGTTGTCGGCCATGTCACGCTTTTGGGTCGCGGTTGGCCATAGCGTTCAACCGCAACCGCGACATGGGCGAGAGACATGAGCAAGCCGTACAGGTTTTGATGCGCGGGCGGCAGGGCCGTGATCTCAAACCGTTCCAGCTCAGCCAACGCGGCATCGGCGCGGGGAGTGATTGCATCGTAGAAGGATCGGATACCGTCCATGTCGCTCTCAAACCGTGCGACGAAGCGCGCTTGGCAGTCGGGCTGGTTCCAGTAGCCTAGAAAAGGCGCGAGATCCTCAAAGCCAGGGGGCAGCACGTCGCTCATAGGCTCGCGCCACCAGACAGTCCCAGCGCATCCCGCGCCGACGACGCCTCAACCCAGCGCATAATGTGGGCGACGGAATGCTGGATCACCACTTCGCTTTGCGAGAGCTGCATGACGTCGGTCGCCCCGGAATTGATCCCCTTCTGGGTCCGTTCGACATTGCTAAGATCTTCCAGGATGATGTCGAGCGCATGCGCGATGCGATGCTCCATCGCAAAACGCTCGCGAATTCCAAGCGGCCTGCCAGTGTAAAAGCGCGCCTCGTGTCGCGTCTCGTTCTGACTGATGGGCCAGAACTGATGTGTCAGGATGCCAAGGGCATTGGTGTCGATATGCGTGTTCGGGAAGATATAATTGACGTCCATCGACCAGCTCGCGCTCTTGGTCGGATTGATTGCCGGATGACTGACAAAGCGTGCGATCGCCTCCGACTTGTCGGACGAGCGATGCCGCGGATCGAACGCCAGCGCCTCGATCGCCTGATGAGCCTTGGGCGCATAATCAGGCTTTCCATACATCGAGTTCACGCCATGCGGCCCGAAAGTCTGGACCATCAGAGGGCGACCGAACGGATTGCCATTGTCCGCGAAACGAGGCTTCAGGCTGACATCGTGAATTGCCGGGATATGATACGCCTCAGCAAAGGCGTCGCCAACGACCTTCCAGTTACATTTGAGCGTGGTCTGAATAACGACAGGATCGGCGGCGTGGATATAGTCGATCCCGCTCAGATGCGCTGCCATATCGCCAAGAAACTCCTCGAGCGTGATGTCGGGCTTGTCGCTGAAGTTCAGGAATATCCATCCCTCCCATATTTGGAGGTTGATAGCCCGGAGATGGCAGCTGGACTTGTCGAGGTTCTGAAAGTTCGCCTGGTCAGGCACACCGCGTAGCGCACCGTCCGTTGCGAACGTCCAGTTGTGGTAGCGACACACGAACGCCGGCTGATTGCCCTTGTCCTCCCATACCACCTGATTGGCGCGATGCGGGCAGACGTTGTGGAAAGCCCGTATTACATCGTCCTTGCCCCGAACGATCAGCACCGAGGCCGACAGGATGTCGACGGGTTTCACGACGAAGTCGCCCGATTTCGCGATCTCTTCCACCCGCCCCATCAGAAGCCAGGCGCGGCCAAATAGATTGGTACGCTCCGCATCATAGAATTCGGCAGAGCGATAGGGCGCGAGTGGAACTTGGCCGGTGTAGAGCGCGTCGAGCGCGGCGCCTTGCAGAACTTGCGAATACACCGTCATCGCGTTCCCTCCTGAACGGCCGCCGGGCGACGCGCTTCAAGATATTCGTCGATACGGACGATCTTGTCATCACGCAGTCTGGCCACGATGCAAACGGGTCGCGGCTCGAAAGCCTCCCCTGTTTTAAGCGTCGTGTGAATAACGTGTTGCTGCACATAGCCGTCTTCGGTTCGCACGCGGCGCACGTCAGTGTAACGGACCTCGGCGGCCTTCTCGAAAAAGGCCGACAAGAACGCTAGCGTCTCCACCCTGCCCTGTTCGACGCGGTCATAGCTATGCCAGACAACCGTGTCGTCGGTGTAGAGCCGTTCAACGGCTGCGACATCGCAAGATGTGATAGCTGCGCTCAGTGCCTCTGCAATTGCGAGCGGGTCCGTCACTAAACATCTCCTCCATTCCAGCCGCGCGACGCGGCTGTCAAAATTTGTAGCCCAACTGAAGCAATATTTCCCGCCCGCGTGCCACGACACCGCGTTGCTCGCCCAAATTGCCGGGGACGCTGGCGCCACCAGTCCGGTCGGAGGCATAGGTCAGGTAATATTTGTTTGTCAGGTTACGGCCAATCAGCGCCAACCGCCAATGATCGTCGTCGGTCGCAACGGCGAGGCTGGCGTTGAAGCGCCAAAACGAATTCTGCACCGCTGCCGGACTGAATGTGTCGGATGCGTTGTAACTTCCGCTGTAGGCAGCGTCGCCGGAGATCGTGAATGTCATATTGTCCACCGGCACATTATAATCGAACCCGGCATTTCCGCTCCAGTCGGGTGACCGCGCCGGCGCCTTGCCTTCGTTGTCCTGTTGCAGCGCCAGCGAAGTCGTGGTTGCGAAAGAGCAGCCCGGGGGCGGCACGGCTGTTGCACGAACAGAACCTGCCGGGAAGGCATATGAATAGCATTGCCCCACATAGTCGTGGAATCGGTTACGAACATAGGTGACCGCGCCGCGCAACGTCAGGCTGTCGCTTGCCCGATAGTTTCCATCAAGCTCAACACCACGCTGACGCAAGCCACCGGCGTTGCCGACCACGAACGTCACCCGCTGCGGATCGAAAGCATTGACTTGGAGATCGCTGAAGTTGAAAGCGAAGCCAGTCAGGGACAGGCGTAGACGACGGTCAAGGAACTGGCCCTTGGCACCCAGTTCGAAGCCCTTGACGCGTTCCGAGTTGAAGTCGAGGTCTGAAATCCGGGTACCTGTATTGACGAGCGCCGCCTGATAGCCGCCCGATTTGAACCCGGTCTTATAGGCCAGGTACACGGTCTGGTCAGGGGATGGGTGCCAGGTCAGCGTTGCTTCGGGCGACCAGTTATTCTCGGTGATCCGGCCAGACAAGCGGCCGGGCACCGTTTCCCGGGAAAGATGATGTTGGCAACGTTGAACGCTCCAAACCCGTAGAGGCTGGTGGTCGTGTCGAGCTTGCGTTCGTTCGTATATCTTACGCCTGCCGCAAACTCGACCTCCGGCATGACCTCCCACAAGACCTGACCAAAGCCTGAGAGGGTGCGCCCTTCCTGCTGCGTCAGTATATCGGCAGAATCGAACCGTTTGGCGATCGGATTATAGTTGGCGTCGTTCAACTTCACGTCGGCGTGATAATCGCGATCCGTCTTCTGATAATAGACGCCGCCGGCAAGGTTAAGTGCGCCGTCTAGATCGGTGGTGAAGCGAATTTCCTGGCTGAACTCCTTGATGGAGTCGGTTTCACCCGAATAAAGTTGAGAGTAGACTGTATGGTCAAGTCCGTACTGTGAGGCGACTTTCGCATAATTATATCCGGTCTGCGACGTGATTGTAACCTTGTCCAGATCTGCGACGATACGCCCCGATACGGACGTGAAATCGAGCTTGCCAAACGACCGCCCGGTACCATCCGTAAGGGGCACTCCAGCGCCTACCGTCGGGGAGACGTCGCCATTGCTCGTGTGATTGTCGGCTTTGCATTCGCCATATGGGTCCACGACACCATACATTCGGGGTTTATCGCCAACGCACGGCCCAATGTTCTGCGATGCCGTCCCCGGCCCCTGATCGCGATAGCGCGAATGGAACACCTTGAGGGTCGCGGTGAGTGTATCGGTGGGCTTATATTCAAGAGTGACGCGTCCGAGCAGTTCGTTGTTGCCATAGCGATCATGCCTTGCGCCTGGCAATGAGGCGGCACCTACAGGAGCACCGGTTGCAGGATTATAGAAAGGGTTGGCGATCGGCTGGGCATCGTTATGCATCCAGCCGTCCAGATCGCGATATCGAACTGCGACCCTGAAGCCCAGCGTGTCGCTTATCGGGCCGGATACGGTCCCATCCAGATACACCTCGTTGCCGACAAATTCATAGCCGGTTCCCAGTGAAACCTCGAAGTCCTTGGTGGGGCCGTTGCTTGTCAACGATATGACGCCAGCTGGGCTGTTCTTGCCAAAGAACAGCGCCTGCGGGCCACGCAATACGTCCACCTGTCCGATATCAAAAAAGCCGATCCCGGCAATTCGGCCGTTGCTTGTCTGGACGCCGTCAAGTGCTACCGACACCGCCTGTTCAAAGCCGGCGACATTTGCGGGCGAACTGATCCCCCGGATGCCGATCGTCCCACCGCCGGTCTGCCGCGTCGACGAAATGATGACCGAAGGCGTGAGTTCGGCGACCTTTGTAAGATCGGTAGCCACGCCGCGCTCCAATGCGGCCGGCGAGAGCGAAGAGACCGCAACGGGTACGCGCACCAGGGTTTCACCACGGGCTCGCGCCGTCACGACAATGTCTTCGGTCGAGGACACTTCAGCAGTCGGCTGGGGAGAACTGCCAGCTGTCGCGACCGGCACGGCATCTGTCTGAGCATAGGCCGCGCTCATGCCCAAAGACATGATCGACGCACCAGTTGCTAGGAGTGCTTTCAAGCTCGACATCTTTCGCATAACTATTCCCCTCCGTGATTCATCCGGCGATCCGGACTGATCTTGCGGGCACAATCTCAGATTATGGTATGCGGGGCAGTCCCCTTGCGTCGGGACAGGTGACCGGGCGAACCCGGCCACGGACCCGAATATGGTAGGGTTGGAAAAATGCGCATATCAACTTGGCGCGCTTGCCCGCATCAACCCGCGTCTTGTGGCAGCCTTTTTGAAGGGCTGGAACCGGATCGTCGCACGTCAGAGGCTGGCACTCTGCGGGCAAGCCGGATTTCCGGGGGACTGAACGCGAATGTCAGCCTACGGCGATCTTAAGTTTTCCAATTCCGCAATTGCACTCGATCCTGACGCCAGTGCTTACGCGCCCAAAAGCTGCCAGCCACGCCGGGGCGTCGAGCACTGCCGGTCCCCTGGAACCAGGGATCGCAAACGCAGGGCAGATAACTCACCAACCGAAGTCAGCGAGACAGGGAGGACGCGAACTCGCCTCTGTCTGGATAACCTTAGGAACGGTTGCGTGGCAGCGACAGGGCGCGCCGCCGCCAGGCAACCCTGTCTTGCCGCGTATCAGTCGATCAGGCGTGCGTCCGCAGCAATGGGCGGCGAAATGATCGCCATTCCCGTCTCCCAGCGATCGATTTGGTCAGCAAGTGCCAGGGTAGCGCCGATCTCGTCCAGACCTAGCAGGAGTGTTTCCTTGCGCCCGGGGCTGATGGCAAATTCGATCGGCGCACTATTCTCAGGAAGCAATTGCTGCGCAGGCAAGTCCACGCTCATCGTGGCCGTCCTGGGGTCGCTCGCTAGCGCAAGGAGCATATCCACCTGCGTTCTATCCAGAATGATCGGCAAAATACCGTTCTTGAAACAATTATTGTAAAAAATGTCCGCGAAGCTTGGGGCGATGATGCAGCGGATCCCAAAATCCGCCAGCGCCCATGGCGCATGTTCACGGCTGGATCCGCAGCCGAAATTGTCCAGCGTGATCAGAAGGCTGGCGTTCCGCCATGGCGATCCATTGAGTACGAAGTCGGGCCGCTCTGCGCCATCGACGTCGAAGCGCATGGCGTGGAAGAGGTGGCGTCCCAAGCCCTCGCGGCTGATGGTCTTGAGAAAGCTGCCTGGAAGGATTTTGTCGGTGTCGACATTCGCCAGCGGCAGGGCGGCAGCTATACCCCGAAGAGTGGTGAACTTACGCATCGGCGAGCCTCCGGACATCCGTGATCTTGCCGCAGACGGCCGCAGCCGCGGCCATGGCCGGGGACATCAGGTGGGTGCGCCCGCCGGGCCCCTGGCGCCCCTCGAAATTCCTGTTGGACGTCGAGGCGCAACGCTCGCCCGGTCGAAGCCGGTCGGGATTCATGCCGAGACACATGGAACAGCCCGCCTCGCGCCATTCAAAACCGGCAGAGACGAAGATCTGGTCCAACCCTTCCCGCTCAGCCTGGGCCCGGATGCGCCCGGATCCGGGGACGACCAGCGCGCGAACGCCTTCTGCGACCTTTCGCCCTTCGGCAATTTTTGCAGCGGCTCGCAAATCCTCGATACGGCTATTCGTACAACTGCCGATAAACACGACATCGATCGGAATGTCAGCGACAGGCGTCCCCGCGACCAAACCCATATAGTCCAGCATCTGGCGCCTCTGGGCGACTTCCTCATCCCGAAGACCATCCAGGCTAGGCACGACATCGTCGATCGTGCAGACCGCTTCTGGGCTTGTGCCCCACGTTACCATCGGCGCTACGGCGGACGCATCGATCGTTATGACGCTGTCGTAATCTGCACCGGGATCACTGCGCAACGCTCGCCATTGTGCTTTGGCCCGTGTGAATGCGTCACCTCTGGGGACGTAGGGCAGGCCCTCGAGATAGGCGAAGGTCGTCTCGTCGGGGGCAATCAGACCGGCGCGTGCGCCCGCCTCGATGGACATGTTGCAGACCGTCATGCGGCCCGCCATGTCCAGTCCGCTGATCGCCGGTCCCGCATATTCTATTACGTGCCCCGTTGCTCCCGCCGTCCCGATCCGGCCGATGATGGCCAGGATGAGATCCTTCGCCGTAACGCCGGGCGATAGCGTGCCTTCCACATTGACCAGCATGTTTTTCGCCGGCGCCTGCAGAAGCGTCTGGGTGGCAAGGACATGCTCTACTTCGGATGTTCCGATGCCGAATGCGAGGGCGCCGAAAGCCCCGTGGGTCGACGTGTGGCTGTCGCCGCATACGATCGTCAGGCCTGGCAAAGTCAGGCCCAATTCCGGGCCGATGACGTGGACGATACCCTGACCGCGACTCAAGAGCGGCACATAAGGAACACCAAAATCGGCGACGTTGCGTTCGAGCGTCGCTACCTGGATGCGGCTACCCTCATCGGCAATCGGCTGGTCCCGCTCTGACGTCGGGACATTGTGATCGGCCACCGCGATCGTCGCCTGTGAGCGCCGGACGGTGCGCCCAGCGAGGCGCAGCCCCTCGAACGCCTGGGGACTTGTTACCTCATTGACGAGGTGACGATCGATATAAAGAATGACATTGCCGCCATCCGCCGGTGCTACGACATGGGCGTCCCAAATCTTCTGAAAAATGGTGCGGGGCACGGCTGTCACCTTAAGCCTCCTGCCGACATAATGTGGCAACCAGGGCATCGCGCACGCGCCCGCCAGCGGTTGCTCCGGGAAGTTTTGCGGCCTCTCCAGCCACGGCGATCAGGGCCATCAGGTCGATCCCCGTTGAAATGCCCATCCGTTCGAGAGTCCACACCACGTCTTCGGTGGCAACGTTGCCGGTCGCTCCGGGGGCAAACGGGCAGCCGCCAAGGCCAGCGACGGAGGCGTCAATGACGGTCAAGCCGGCGGTGGTGGCCGCAATGACGTTTGCGACGCCAAGACCATAGGTGTCATGCCCGTGAAACGCCCATTGCGCGACTTCGGGGTGCCGGCTTCGCGCCGTTCCCAACAACGCGGCGACCCGGTCCGGCGTGACGCGCCCGGTTGTGTCACATAGGCAGAGCTCCGCGTCCGGCTTTATCGCCGCCACGCGCGCGATGATGTCCAGCGCTTCCGCTGGATCGACAGGCCCATCGAACGGGCAGTCGAACGCCGTCGCCAGATTGATCCGCATTGCCACGCCCTCTGGCAACATGGCGCAAATCCGCGCATATTCCGCGACCGAGTCCAGCGGCGTACGGCGAACGTTGTTCATATTGTGCTTCTCCGAAACGGAGAGCACGAATGCCAGCCTGGTCGCGCCGGCCGCCAGGGCCCGTTCCGTGTGACGCAAATTTGGGACGAGTACCTGCACCTCCAGCCCGTCGAGATCCTGGGTGGCCTGGACTATGGTCGCCGCGTCCGCGAGTTGCGGGACAGCGACATCGCTGACGAAGGCGGTAGCTTCGATCCGCCGCAGTCCGGCCGCGTGGAGCTGCCGAATGGTCGTCAGCTTCTGATCGGTCGGAATGAACGGCCCGATCGGTTGAAAGCCATCACGTGGCCCGACGTCGACGATCGTCACTGCCTTCACGCCTGTCATATGACGACACCCTTACGTTTGAATTCGGAAATATCGGCAGCCTCATAGCCTGCCTCGCGCAGCACCAGTTCGGTGTGCTGTCCGACTGCTGGTCCCGCCCAGCGGACCTCGCCCGGGCTTTCCTCCACATGCGGCACGATGCCGCTGTGCAAGACCGGGCCGAGCAATGGATCGTCGATTTCACGCACCATGCCCCGCGCCAGATATTGGACGTCATTGGCGGCGTCCGCGGCGGTATAGGCGCGGGAATTTGGAATATCGGATGCTGTCAGGAGCCCTTCCAGAGCTTCCGCAGTATAATTGCGGGTCCAATCAGAGATCAGCGCATCCAACTCCACGGCGTGTGCCACGCGCGCAAGATTACCGACGAATCGCGCATCACTGACCAGCTCTGGACGTCCGATCAACTCCATCAGCCGCGCGAACAGCGGTTCGGAATTGGCTGCGATCAGAACAAAACCGCCGTCCTGTGCCGGATAGGCATTGCTTGGAGCGGCGGTCGCGATACCTCCTCCGGTCGGCTCCTTGATCTTCCCCAGCCGGCCATATTCTGGAAGCATCGCCTCCATCATGCTGAAGACGCTTTCGGTCAAGGCGACGTCGAGGATACGGGATTCGCCATCGCCCCCGCTGCGATCACGTTGCCAAAGTGCGCTCATAATGCCGAATGCTGCGTACAGGCCGGCGATAGAATCGCCGATGCTAATTCCGACCCGCACAGGCGGCAGGCCGAAGGTGCCTGGCGGGTGGTTCGTCAAATACCGCAGCCCCCCGATTGCCTCCCCGATCACGCCAAAGGCAGCTCGGTCTTTATATGGGCCGGATTGGCCATATCCTGAAATCCGGGCAATGATCAGGCCGGGCCGGGCTGATTTCAAACATTTGGCGTCGAGCCCCATTCGATCCAGTTGCCCGGGACGAAAATTCTCCACGAGCACGTCGCAGTCGGCGACGATCTTCAGGATGATCTCGCGCGCTTCGGGCGCCTTCAGGTTGACCGCGATACTACGCTTATTTCGACCGTGTACAGACCACCATAATGAATGACCGTCGATCTGCTCGCCCCACTGACGGACAGGATCGCCAGCCAGCGGCTCTACCTTGATGATATCCGCGCCAAGGTCGCCTAACAATCTGGTGCAGAAAGGCGCCGCAACGAAATGCCCGATTTCAAGAACTCGCAGTCCGTGCAGGGTCGCTCCGGGCAATTTCGTATCCGCCATCTTCGTCCCGTCATTTTGACTTGTGCCGGAGTTGCCTTACGACGGAACCTTGCTGCGCGTGGTCCCCATCACCGGTTACAACCGGGATGCGTGCAACGTTGGCATACGAGTTTGCTGAGGCGTTCGGATTACGGCATGACGTCCGTTGGCCGTTTCAACGAAGGTCGGCTACCAGCATGTTGTCGGACATCCGGTTCGATGAACGTGATGAGACGTTTCAAGATTTAGGCGAAGATATGGTAGAGGAATTTCCCCAAACGAACACCGGCCATGACCGCTTTCTCGGCATAGTCCTGCTATCGGAAGAGACCGGTGTAGCCGAGTTTGGCCTCGACTGGCGCGATGACCTGATGGCTCAGCAATTCTCCCAGGTTCCTGCGTCGGCGCCAATTCTTAGCTTGATGGAAGGCGCCTGCAGCCGTGCCGTGTCGTCAGCACTCAGCAATTCGGAGCCGAGTGTGATACTTAGCCTCAGGGTCGATCATCTGCGCCCCGCGCGTCCGGGGCATCGCCTCGTGGGTAAAGCGGAATGCGTACGGATAACCTCGCGAATTGCGTTTGCACGAGGTATTGCGCACGATGGCGACGAAAATGACCCTGTCGCCAATGTCAACGCAAGCTTCTTCCGCGTGGTTGAAGCATGATGATCGTCCGCCCTTACGCCAACTCTCTGGGCGTGCGCGTTGAACAAGACGCCATGAGCGGACTTCCGCTCTGCACCATGCCACCCGGTCCGCGGGTTGCTGGAGACTCGGATATGTTGCACGGCGGCGCGCTGGCCGGGTTGCTCGAGGCAGCAGCTGGCACCGCTGTGGAACAATCGCTTGGTACTACGCAACTTGAGGTGCAGCCGGTGTCTATCAACGTCGATTACATGCGCAAGGGACGTCTGGTCAAAACGCAAGCGAATGCCGAGATAGTGCGGCGGGGCGCCCATATCGTGCATGTCGAGGCCACTGCCTGGCAGGATGACCCGCAGCGCCCCATAGCGGTCGCGCGCTTGGTTTTCTCCCTGCGTGCGAGAGGCTAAGCAACGAAAGCGGGTAAGAGCGACGACGTGGTCCGTAGAGAGATTGTGTCTATGTCGACACTGAGATACCATGGACCCGGATCGGCCATTAGAAGCCGCCTGACTCATCCATGGAGAGCGACACATGCCCGTCGAGCAAGACCTTCCCCTTTCAACCGGGCAGCTGAGCCTCCATTCGCTGATCGACTCTATTGGTGACGATTGCTTCGCATCGCAACTATTGCTTTTTCTGAATGAAATTTGCGGCGCGGAATATTGCGCCATATTCCGGCTCGAAGGCACCGAGCCCGTCGGACTTGCGGCAGCCAGCCTCGATGGCAGTGATACCGCTCGTCAGTTCGCGAACAGCTATATCGAATCAGAGCTCTGGCGCTCGGATCCGTCGATGACCGCCGCGCGCTTCACTTATAATCATGTCCATCCTTCGCTCATCAGCCTTGATGTTCAGGCACTGGAAAATCAGGAGCTTCGCAACTTCATCTACCCCCATGTCGGTCATCGAGTGCTGGTCTGCGGCCGATCGACCATCGGGCATATCGCGCTCAGCATCTTGCGGAAGGCGGGCGGTGATAGTTTTGGAGAGGAGGATATTTCGCACCTGGAGGCTCTTGCGTCTCCGCTTCTCTCGATCGTCGGAAAGCATGTCAGCGCCACATGGCAGCGGCAACGCCTTGTCCATGCTCTTAGCTCGCTACAGGAAATCGAACAGTGCATCGCTCTCGCGCCAGAGGCCCTGCCCCGCCGCGAAGCCCAGGTATGCTCCCGTATCCTCCTTGGGGTTTCGACCATCGGAATCGCGCTCGAGCTCGGAGTCGGCGAAGAAACAGTCATGACGTATCGCAAACGCGTCTATCATCGACTCGGCATCGCAACCCAGCGGGAGCTGCTCATGTGGTATGTCGGGCTATGGAGCGAAGCGGAATCGATGCCGCGCGACTTACCATTCGCTATGCAAGCCAAATTACGCGGCTGAAGCGTTCAGTTTCGAAAATGGGTAAGACGTCCATGCAACCAAAAAGAAGGTGCATGGTTGTTCTGACACGTCGGTCTGATATGCAGAAACGGCGGAACAGGGCCATGCGTACCAATCTCTTTTGGGCCTATCGGATCGTGCCATCGTCTCATTTATGACCTGATTTACTTCATTGATATTCGAATTCGCGCGAGGTCCGTCGGGTGCTCGCGATCGAATATTGTCATCTTTGCTTGGATCAGTCACCACTCGCCCCCATGACTAGGGCGGAACGTTTCTTCGACCATATTACTGGTCGCCATGATCCCGAGATCAGGCGTTTCAACCCGATTGCTAAGCCACGTGCCCCTGATAGCTACCATACCGACCTTCGGCCGGCAGGCTTGCTTTTCCCCATCCGGCTGGCGCGCAGGCTCAACTTGGTCACGTGGCCGCGCGAGTGGCCGGAGCAACCGGTTTGCAACGGCGGCTGGGTATTTCCATCGCGCACACCGGTGAGCGCACGGCATGTCGGGAGAGAGACTTAGTCCCAGTCACAAGGGACTGCGCTTGGCAAGCATTTGGGTTCATGGGTCCGACCAAAGGAGGTGCCCTGCGCGGTTGGGACTAGTGCTAATGCGCATACATGCGTCTGCGCTGACTCGCCGGTTGAATGCCTCTGCTAGACTAGGTTCTCGTGGCTGCTCGTCAGTGGCAAGAACGAACATGTGGGATCGAATAAGAACACTGCGCGCAGCAAGGCGGTTATAGATAAAACGGGGAGGTGGATTAAGAAATGCCGAGTAAAAGCCCCAGATTTGTCGCGATTGTCACCGGCGCCGCACAAGGAATTGGCGCAGCGACTGTTCGTCAGTTGGTTACGCACGGCTATTACGTTAGCCTGGTCGATCGCAATCCCGAGGCGCTCCAACAAGCAGCACGCGATTTGCCGCAGGATCTCGTACACACCATCGTAGCCGACGTTTCCAGCGCAGCAGATATGCAAAGAATGGCCGACGAGACAATAGACCGCTTTGGTGCGATCGATGCGCTTCATGCAAACGCCGCCATCAACGGTGCCGGGGGCCCTACACGCTTCGCCGATCCAGGGGATTTTGATCTTGTGATGGGGGTGAATGTCCGCGGTGCGATGATCACGATGCAGGCGGTGCTACCCACTATGCTGGCGCAGGGTCGGGGCTCGATCGTGTTCACGGCATCGGCCGCGGGGCTGCGTGCATCGCCACAACTCGGCGTTTACAGCGTATCGAAGTTCGCGCTGATTGGGTTGATGAAAAATGCGGCGGCTGATTTGGGCCCTGCGGGGATCCGGGTCAACGCGGTAGCCCCTGGGTTAACGGACACTCCGGCATATCGCCGGGTCGTCCAGCAGGGCAAAGCCAGCGGCGAGCGCAACATCTTTGAGAAGAGGACCCTACCACTCGGCCGTATTGGCGAGGCCGATGAAGTAGCGGAGGCGGTGCATTGGCTGCTCAGCGATGCCGCCCGCTATGTCACCGGCGCGGTGCTTAGCGTAGACGGCGGCCTTATACTATAAAGCATTTAATACGACCACGAGCATTATTGATCTGCCCTCACCGAGTGGACCGATTGGTTTGTTAGTGCATTAAGCTCATCGCCGCCATATCCGACGGAGGTGGAGCGAAGCGGAACCGGAGGCCGGATATGGCGGTGTCGCGGTTTCCGGTGCCGGCGGCCGGTAGCCCAGGCTGCTATGGGGCCGGACGGTGTTATAATGCCTTGATAAAGCACCCTCGTCTCGGCGAGGCTGTAGAAGATATCTCGCCATTGAGCAGTTCGTCGCGAAGCGACCCGTTGAAGCTTTCGTTATAGCCATTTTCCCACGGTGATCCCGGCGCGATGTGGAGGGTCTTCACGCCGACCTGTCCCAACCACTTCTGGACGGCGGTCGCGATAAACTCGCTACCATTATCGGGTCGTATATGCGCCGGCGGCCCACGCGAGATGAATAGGTCGGCCAGGGCCGCCAGAACATCCTCGTGTTTGAGCTGCCGTGCGACGATGAGCGCCAGACATTCCCTGCTGGCATCGTCGATGATCGTCAGGATGCGGAACTTGCGGCCGTCATGCGTGCGCCCCTCGACGAAGTCGTAGGCCCACACGTGCCCCGGATACTCGGGCCGCAGCCGGATGCACGATCCGTCATTGAGCCATAGACGCCCGCGCTTTGGCTGGCGCTGCGGGACTTTCAGTCCTTCACGCTTGCCGATGATCTCTTCCGACTTGTGCTTCTTGCTCGGCATTCAATGTCCCTTTCATGGTCCAGACTATCATAGTCTCTGGACCACTCAGCGGGGGCAGATCACGCTCAGGTGGCGAACGGCACAGAATTACGCGCTGTTGCTATCGTCCACAATCAGGCCCGCTTCATATTCGTCGACCGTGTCGCGTCAGCTGTCGGTATACCTGGCGCTAAACAACGGGGCTGCGCAAAGGTGCTGCCGACCCTTATGATGCGTGTTTCGGAAAATCCCGGACAGTTATTTCACTAAATCGCGGACAGGCATTTCGGTAAATACGGGACAGTGATTCCGCTAAATCCCGGACAGGGTTTGGGACAGGATCAAGGTTAGGTTTTGTGATGCGCCGCTCTGGCATTGTTGCTCCTCATCGTTGCGATGGGAGGGGTGATGCCAAGGCGGAAGCAGACGAGACGAACCGACGTGAAGGACATGCGATCGATCCTCCGGCTGACCTACGATCAGGGTTTGTCGGTACGGGCCGTGTCAGAGCGGCTGAAGCTTAGCAAGACGACGGTGTCGACCTATTTACTGCGGGCGCGCGAGGCTGGGCTGACAGGCTGGCCGTTGCCGGCCGGCTACGACGATGACACAGCGATCGAACGGTTGGTGTTCCGCCGTGTCGGCCGCCCTCCTCAGGATCTGGGCGAGCCGGACTGGCCAGTGGTTGCGCGGGAGATCAAGCGCAAGGGCGTGACGCTGGTTTTGCTGTGGCAGGAATATCGGGCTGCCCATCCCAACGGCTATGGCTATACTTGGTTTTGCGATCGGTTCCTGTCCTTCCAGCGGCGGACCCATGTCAGCTTTCGCAATCGGCATGAGGCTGGAGCTGTCCTGCAAACCGATTATGCTGGGCAGACTGTGCCGCTGATCGATCCTGTGACCGGCGTCATCACCCAGGCACAGATCTTCGTAGCGGTGCTGGGTGCTTCATCCTTCACCTTCGCAATGGCTAGCTTGAGCCAGCAGTTGCCGGACTGGATCGACGCGCAGTGCCGGGCATTGGCCTTTGTTGGCGGCGTTCCGCGCGCGATCGTGTGCGACAATCTGAAAGCGGGCGTTGCCAAAGCGCTATGGTTCGAGCCCACGCTCAGCGCGACCTTTGCGGCGATGGCCGAGCATTACGATACGACGATCCTGCCTACCCGGAGCCGGCGGCCGCGCGACAAAGGAAAGGTCGAGGGCGCAGTGTTGATCGTGGAGCGCTGGATCCTGGCGCGGCTGCGCAATCGGCGCTTCTTCAGTCTGGCGGATCTCAATGCCGCGATCGCAGACTTGCTGGTTGATCTCAATGATCGGCCCATGCGCCATGTCGGCAAATCCCGTCGCGCAATCTTTGACGAGATCGAACGGACGGCATTGGCAGCGTTACCTACGTCGGTGTTCGAATATGCCGAGTGGAAACGCGCCAAGGTCCATCCTGATTATCATGTCGAGGTCGACAAGACCTTTTACTCCGTGCCGCACGGACTGATCGGTCGGCAGGTCGATATCCGCCTGACGCATCGAGTAGTCGAGATCTTCTACGATCATGCGCGGGTCGCCAGCCATATGCGGACATCGCAGCGCCGTGGGCACGTTACCGTGAATGAGCACATGCCCAAAGCGCATCAGCGCTACGCGAATATATCGCCAGCGAGCCTGATCGAGCGCGCCAGGAAAACGGGTCCTAACACAGCGACGTTCGTGGAAAGGCTGATGGTCGACAAGCCGCATCCCGAGCAGGGCTATCGCTCCGCCATGGGCATCCTCTCGTTGGCCCGGCGCTACGAACGCAATCGGCTTGAAGCCGCCTGCGATCGGGCGCTGGTGATCGGCGCTGTCACCTACTCATCCGTCAACGCCATCCTCAAGGCCGGGCTCGACAAGATCCAGCCGGCAACGGGGCCACTCAAACCGACACCGGCGCACGGCAACATCCGTGGTGGGTCCTATTATCAATGAAGAAAGGACGATCTTGTGCTGACGCATCCTACCCTTGATCAAATGCATAGCCTGGGGCTAGCAGGCATGGCGGCCGCATGGCGCGACATTGCCGAGCAGGACACCGCTGGCGATCTGACCCGAGACGAATGGCTCGGGCTCATGCTTGACCGCGAGATCGCCACTCGCGCCGATCGACGGCTGACCAATCGTCTTGCCAGCGCGAAACTGCGCTTTGTCGACGCCTGTGTCGAAAATATCGACTTCGGGGCGCACCGCGGACTGGATCGCCGCAATATCCTCTCTCTCGCACAGGGCGCCTGGCTCAAGGCAAATGAGAATCTCATTATCACCGGCCAAACCGGCACGGGAAAAACGTGGCTGGGATGTGCGGTCGGGCGACAGGCAGCGCGCCAGGATCACTCCGTCTTATATCTGCGCATGCCGCGACTCTTCGAGGATCTTGCTCTTGCGCGCCTCGACGGTCGCTTCCCACGCGTCGTTGACAAGCTTGCCCGCGTTCAGCTGCTCATTCTGGACGACTGGGGTACCCATAGCCTCAACGATCAGCAACGCCTTGATCTACTCGAAATCTTCGAGGAACGGTATCGCCGTAGATCCACACTCATCACCGCCCAGCTCCCGGTGGCGGCCTGGCACGAAATGATCGGCGAGCCCACGATCGCCGATGCTATCCTCGACCGCATCGTCCACAATGCCCATCGCATCACGCTAAAAGGTGACAGCATGCGGCGACAAAAAGCTCCGCATGGCTTGACCCAGGACGCAAATATCGAAATCACTCAACCATGACAGCAACCAGGCATCCACTGCCTACACCAGCTGTCCCGGATTTACTGAAGCGCTTGTCCGGGATTTAACGAAGCAGCTGTCCGGCTTTTGCGAAATACGCACCTTATGAGACGCTGAGGCGCCAATTTCGCGTCCCAAGATGCGGTCTGTCCGCTAACCGGCAGGTCGCAACCAGAGCACGAACCCACTCCGCGGGAGGGTCGCTTGGGGTGACGTAGCGTAGTATTGTTCAGGCTTTGCGAGCGGCGATGTCGCCCTGCGACCGTGGAGTTCCTTCAACGGAAAGGAACTCACCATGGATGCTATCACGGTATGCATCCGGCGAGACGCGCCTTGTCTTGAGGTAGGGGCCTGCTCTTAAGAACGCTCTCGAGAGCACGCTTAGGAGCAGTGGATGCGGCAGATCACGGTGATGACCGGGCCGGAACGGCGGCGGCGCTGGAGCGACGAGGAACGGCTCCAGATTTTGGCAGAAGCCTTTGCGCCTGGGGCCAGCGTTTTGGCTGTGGCGCGGCGGCACGATATTTCCACGGCGCGCATTTACACGTGGCGCAACAAGCTGCGGCAGCCGCCCGCCCTGACGGAGTTCGCCGAGGCGGTGGTTGACGATGGCGAACAGCAGAATGCGCACCAGGCCGCAATGCCGGTGATCATCGTGGATCTGGGTGGCAAAGGGCGCGTGAGCATATCTGCGTCGGCACCAGCTGCCTTGGTGTCGGCAGCGCTCAAGGCCCTGCGATGATCCCAGCTGGCGCGCGGGTGTGGATTGCGATGGGCCACACAGATATGCGGCGCGGCATGCAGAGCTTGGCAGCAATGGTGCAGCAGAGCTTCTCGCGAGACCCATTTGCCGGCGATCTTTGGGTCTTTCGCGGGCGCAGCGGGGCGCTTGTGAAGATAATCTGGCACGACGGCCTCGGGATGTCGTTATATTCGAAGCGATTGGAACGAGGGAAGTTCATTTGGCCCGCCGCGAAGGACGGCGTGGTGTCGCTGACGAGCTCACAGCTGGCCTGTCTGCTCGACGGAGTGGACTGGCGGAACCCGCAGTATAGCTGGCGCCCACAGAGCGCAGGATAGGCGCAGATTTTCTCGGCGGAGGCTGCATTTTCCGCTTCATCCGGGAGGTTTTCTATGATTCCATCCAAGTTGTGGACGCCGCCGTTTCGCCCCTGCCTGACGATATCGAAGCGCTCAAGGCGTTGGTACGGCTCAGTGCGCAGCGCGCCGATGAAGCCGAACAGCGGGCCACGAGCGCTGAAGCCGAACTGGCCAATGCCCGTGCCCGGGAGAGCGCCACCGAGGCGTTGATCTCACACTACAAGTTGCAGATCGCCAAACTCAGGCGCGAGCAGTACGGCCCCAGCGCCGAACGCACCCGCCGGCTTCTTGCGCAGATGGAGTTTGAGCTCGAAGATTTGGAGGCCGACGCCGCCGAAGATGATCTGGCCGCCGAGACCGCCGCGACAAAGGCGACGAACGTCACCGCCTTTGAGCGCAAGAGGCCAGTTAAAAAACCGTTCCCCGACCATTTGCCCCGCGACCGCGTCGTCGTTCCGGCGCCCTGTTCCTGTCCGGCCTGCGGCGGCATGCGCCTGTCGAAGCTGGGCGAGGATGTAACTGAGACGCTGGAGGTAATCCCGCGTGCCTGGAAGGTCATCCAGACCGTACGCGAGAAGTTCTCCTGCCGTGACTGCGAGAAGATCACGCAGCCGCCCGCGCCATTCCATGTCGTGCCGCGTGGCTGGGCAGGGCCAAGCTTCCTCGCCATGCTGCTGTTCGAGAAGTATGGGCAGCACCAGCCGCTCAACCGCCAGGCGGAGCGCTTCGCTCGCGAAGGCGTGCCGCTGAGCGTCTCCACGCTTGCCGATCAGGTTGGTGCGGCGTCCTTCGCCTTGATGCCCATCTTTCGGCTGATCGAGGCCCATGTCTTTGCCGCCGAGCGCGTGCATGGCGACGATACCACCGTGCCGGTCATGGCCAAGGGCAAGACCGATACCGGTAGATTATGGGATTATGTCCGGGATGACCGCCCGTTCGGCGGCGCCGATCCGCCGGCGGTGGTTTTCTATTATTCGCGCGACCGGCGCGGGGAACATCCCCAGGCGCACCTCGCGTCCTGGTCCGGGATTCTGCAGGCTGATGCCTATGCGGGCTATTTCGAGCTGTACGCTCCCAACCGCCAGCCTGGTCTCATCCTGGAGGCAGGATGCTTTGCTCACGCGCGCAGGAAGTTCTTCGAACTTGCTGACGTCGAGGGCGCTGCGCGCAAGAAGAGCCGCGGCGAGCGGACTGGCCCGATCTATCCGATTGCGCTGGAGGCGGTGCAGAAGCTGGACGCCCTATTCGACGTTGAGCGCGGTATCAATGGCAAGACACCAGCGGAGCGGCTTGCCGCCCGTCAGGAGTTGAGCGCGCCACTGATCGCCGAACTGCACGACTGGTTGAACGCCCAACTCGCCAAGCTGTCGCGTAACCATGATCTCGCCAAGGCTATCAACTATATGCTCCGGCGCTGGGACTCCTTCACCCGCTTCCTCGTCGATGGCAGGGTATGCCTCACGAACAACGCAGCGGAACGGGCGCTACGCTGTGTGCCACTCGGGCGGAAAGCATGGCTATTTTGCGGCTCCGATCGCGGCGGTCAGCGCGCCGCCATCATGTTTTCACTCATTCAAAGCTGTCGCCTCAACGACCTCGATCCCCAGGCTTGGCTCGCCGACGTCCTTGCCCGCATCGCCGGTCATCCGGCTAATCGGCTTGGCGATCTGCTCCCATGGAATTGGAAACCAACAGCGTTGAAGCTGGAGCCGTGATCTCATAGCATCACGGCATGGAATTTGACCCGCAACCCGAACTGATTAAATCCTCTCTCTGCCGGTCCATCGAACAGGCGGGCGTACGGCTGACCACCAACATCGTGCGGCTCGCCACCGAACGTGGTTGGTCCCTCGAGGTCGTCAACGAGCACGGCACCTCGACCGTCTGGGACAATCTATTCCCCACCGACCGCGATGCCGATGCTGTATTCCGCGATGTGCTCGCTCAAGAAGGCGTCGAGGCCTTCCTCGGCAAGTAAGATGCCAAAACCCCCAGCAAACCGTCAGTAGCCGCGGTCCTCACCGGATGCGTACCTATCACGTCCCCGACCCCGAGCAATTCTCTGCGCGAGCAGATGTTGCAGGATATGACTATGCGTGGCTTTGGAGAGCGCACGCAGAAGGACTATATCCGGCACGTCCGATCATTTGCCGCATTTCTCCGCCGGCCTCCCGATACGGCCACGATCGAAGACCTCCGGCGTTTTCAGATCGATCAGCATGAGCGCGCTGTTGGTCCTGCAACCATCAATGGGGCCGTGTCTGCACTGCGTTTCCTCTTCAGTATAACTCTCAAGCGACCGGAGATGGCGCTGGGGCTTGTCGTCATGCATTACGCGCCCAAGTTGCGGGTATTTTTGAGCGTCGAGGAGACAGCGCGGCTGCTCGAACCTGCGCCAGGCATCAAATACAAAGCAGCCCTCAGCGTTGCCTATGGCGCGGGCCTGCGCGTCTCGGAGGTCGTCAGCCACCTTCACTGACGCCACGACGACTCCTTAGACAGGTCAAGGCGCGGATCACGGCAGAGAGCTTTGAGCCGGGCGCCAACATCAGCGCGGTGGCGCGGCACCATGGTGTGAGCCCTGGACTGCTCCATTATTGGCGGCGAACGGTGCGCGACCGGGCAGCGATGGAGCCGATCTCTTTTGTGCCGCTGGAAGTCGATGACGGCGGGCAGGCTCCAGAAGGAAGCCTCGAGATTAAGTTCGAATGCGCCCATGTCGTGGTGCGCGGCGCGGTCGACGCGGGCGTCCTGAGGGTTGTATGCGAGGCGCTGCGTCAGCGATGATCGGCGGGCACAGCGATCTGAAGGTCGTGCTGGTGGCGGGACCGATCGACTTTAGGGCAGGTATCAACAAACTCGCCTCGCTGGTGGCCAACGAGTTGGGCCGCGATCCCTATTCCCATGATGTCTTCGTGTTCCGGTCGAAGCGGATGGACCGTTTGAAGCTCCTGCATTTTGACGGCTCCGGGACCGTCATGGTGACGAAGTGGCTTGAGGCTGGAAAGTTCTTCTGGCCGCCCGTGACAGGCGGAGTGATCAAGCTGACCTCAGCGCAGATGACGCTGCTGCTGGGGGGAATGGACTGGCGCCGGCTCGAGCAAAACCCTATAAAAAAGCCCGAGATGGCGGGGTAAAAGCGCCGGTTTTGCTCGGTTTTAGCGCGATTGTGTGCTAACAAAATCGGGTGACCCGACCCCCGGAAGATCAGGCTGACGCACTGGATGCGATGACCCGCCGGGTGGCAGAACTAGAGGCCGAACTCGAGGCGGCCTCCAGGCTGTTGAAGACCTACAAGGCCATGTTGTTCGGCTCGGCTTGCGAAAAAGCGCGCATCGTTCTGGACGGGCAAGGCAGCCTCGACCTGGGTGACCTGAGCGCCGTTCGTGCGGCGCCGCCGGGCAACGACGATCCGATGCCCAGGGCGGCAAAGCCTCGTGCCAGACGCAACATCGGTGCTCTGCCCAAACATCTGCCTCGCCTCGTTCACGTCATCGAACCTGACAGCACGCAATGTGCCTGCTGCCAGGGCGGCATGCACAAGATCGGCGAGGACGTGAGCGAGGCGCTCGACATCGTGCCGGCCATCCTGCGTGTGATTGCGACCGTCCGTCCCAAGTATGCCTGCCGGGCCTGCGAAGGCGGCATCGTCCAGGCGCCTGCGCCGCGCAGGATGATCGAAGGCGGAATGGCGACAACCTCGCTGATCGCCTGGATCGTGACACAGCGCTTCGCCTGGTACCTTCCGGTTTATCGTCAGGCCCAGATGCTGGCAGGGCATGGCCTCCAGATTGACCGATCGACGCTGACGCGGTGGTTGAAGTGCGCGGCCTGGTGGCTCGAAGGGCTCTATGACCTGCAATTGCGGGCAATCCATAGTCACCCGCGCATCCATGTGGACGAAACCCGGATGCCCGTGATTGGAGGTGGCAACGGCAAAGTCCGCATCGACCAGTTCTGGGCTCATGGAACCGATGATCGCCCCTGGAATGGCCCGGCACCGCCGGCGGTGTGCTACGTCCATGCCCGGTCCCGAAGCCATCGCACGATATCCGAGCAGCTTGGTCGCTATCAGGGCGTGCTCCAGGTCGATGGCTATACAGCTTACAAGGGTTTTGAAGAACCGAACCGGTCGTCCGGAGCGATCCGGCTCGCGTTCTGTCTTGCTCACTTGCGTCGGCGCTTCGTGGACCTGCATAAAAGCACCCGGTCGCCGATTACCGCCCAGATCATAGCCCTACTGGGCCGCATCTATCGGATCGAGGCGGAAATCCGTGGCACCAGTGCCGAGCACCGACTGCTCACGCGTCAGGAGAGATCCAAGCCCGTCATGGAAGAGCTCAAGGCGCTGCTCGACGATACCTTGCTGCGGGTCTCAAGGACTTCAGAGCTGGCGGGACATATCCGGTATGCTCAGGGCCACTGGCGCGGCCTCAACCTGTTCCTCGATGACGGCCGCGTCGAGGTCGATAACAACATGATCGAGAGGCAAATGCGCCCGATTGGAATCGGACGCCGCAATAGTCTGTTCGCCGGCAATGAAGGTGGGGCCGATACGTGGGCGGTGCTCGCTTCCCTGCTCCAGACAGCAAAACTGAACGGGCTCGATCCCTTCACCTGGCTGAATGATGTGCTGGCCCGGATGGTCTCGGGCGAAGTGCTCAACAACGATCTCGACCAGCTCCTGGCATGGAACTGGCGCGCCGCTGAACCGACCGCTATGCGACTGGCCGCATGAGCAGCACCAGTCGCTTCAAGCGCCCAAAGAAGCCCAGAAGAGCGCGCATCCTCACGCATGAAAAGCTTGAGGAATGGCTGGCTACTCGCGAACATTCGATGCCGGGGGTATCGATGATCGACGGCTACCTCGCCGCACTCGTCGTATCGCCCCAGTTCATTCCTCCCGAAGACTGGCTGCGCCCCATCGTCGGAGACGGCATCGCCTGGGCGCCGGATGGGAGTATCGAGGAGGCTGTCCGCAACACGATCTTCCAGCGGTATAGCCAGATTAGCGCGACCCTGTCCGGTGGCCCGAAGCGCTATGCTCCCATCTACATGCGCACGGACGACGGCGAAGTTCTCCTGGAGGACTTCGCCAACGGCTTCTACCTTGGCATGCGGCTTAGCATTGACGACTGGAAGCCGCACATATCCAATCCGGAAATCGGCCACCCACTGACCGCCATCCTCGGCCATTGCACGACCATGATGCCTGAGGATCAACGCCAGAACGCACTACGCGGCCAGGCCGGCGAAATCTTGGCTCAGTCCTGGAAGGTCGTTCCAGAGCTGGTCGAGATGCTTCACGTCAGCATCGGCGGCGCTCGAAACGTCGAAATCCGATAATCAGCAGCGTCAACGTGGGGCTCTCGCACCGCTAACGCTCCTGTGCCTGATAGCGATATTTCGATGGTGACAGGATGGTCCATTCTGGATGGCTCTCTGATCCGGTGGCGGTCATACAGGGATAAAAACATATTTTGAACCGGCGTCGCGACGGTTCGTTGTCGTAGCTCCTCTTATCAGGATGAACGGCATGCTGAATGCTTTCAATGCTCGCCCGCTGGCAACATCTGCTTCCTTCGCGACCCGCATCCTCCCATGGCAACCAAGCGGGGTTGCCGCGCTGGTCAACCACACCGCGTTAGAAGGAAATGTTCATGACCAGGCATCTCGCGCGGTGCTGCTTGACCGCATCGCGTCGTTGCTGGAGCTACCCTTGCTCGCTGCCATGGGCGCTGATGAGGCGGCAAAGACGAATGCTTTGCTAGTGCCCGGCGACGCGCTCGAGGAAGATGCGGCTACCGAGGCTGGCATCTTCGACCGTAGTGACATTCTAGGAGGGGTCGTGCCGGCATTCTTTATCGGCACGAAGGGCATTGCGCATGGTCTTGTCGATGACAATGCTCAGCGCCCCCAAGAGTGGTCATTTGAAATGGCCAGGCTCCTGGGCGATGCGGCGCTGCCAGGCTATACTGCTTTTAGCCATGCAGATGCGGCCAAAGCCGGCCGCCTCCTTCTTGCCAAGGGGCCTGTGCGGATCAAAGACGTATGCGGTAAAGCTGGCCTCGGCCAAGCCGTGATACACAACGAGGCTGAGCTCGATGCAGCCCTTGCCCTTGAAGATGCCGAGGATCTCGCCTGCTACGGCATTGTGCTAGAGGAAAACCTTGCCGACGTGATGACCTACAGCGTCGGTGTGGTCGAACTTGGTGGTGAAACCATCAGCTACTGGGGAAGTCAGAACCTGACCACCGATCATCAGGGTCGTGAGGTATATGGCGGTTCCGATCTGTTCGTCGTGCGAGGAGGCCTTGCCGCTTTGGGGAAGTTAGACCTGCCTGAGCACATTACCCAAGCTGTGCGCTGCGCAGCCATATTCGATAAGGCCGCGCATGCCGCCTATCCCGATATCATCCTGACCCGGCGGAATTACGATGTAATTGAAGGCACTGATATACACGGTCATCGGCGCATCGGCGTGCTTGAGCAATCCTGGCGGGTGGGTGGCGCGAGCGGTGCTGAGATTGCGGCGTTCGAAGCCTTCCGCGCAGAACCTGATACGACGCATGTCCGGTGCTCTACGGTTGAGGTCTATGATATCGTAACGCTGCCTGCTGGTGCGACGCTCTACTTTCAGGGCGTCGACCCGGTGGTCGGTGCAATGACCAAATACGCACTGCGGTACGCATGAGCGACCCAAGCAAGATTGACGAAGATGGGGTAGCCCTCAGGGTTGACGAACAGAAGGTCGTCGGCACTCTGCTGCAACCTGAAGTGCCTGTCCCCGGCTTTCTATTCATTCATGGCTGGGGTGGCGACCAGGCCGAGGATCTGGGACATGCCGAGGCGCTTGCACGGCTCGGATGCGTATGTTTCACTTTCGATCTTCGCGGACATGCCGATAGCGACGCAGATAAAGAATGGGTGACACGACAGGACGGACTTGATGATGTGCTCGCCGCCTATGACTACCTCACAGCAAACCCACTTGTCGATACGAACGCTATCGGCGTCATAGGGACAAGTTACGGCGCCTATTTGGCTATGTTGCTTACTGCACATCGCCCGGTGCGATGGCTGGCCATGAGGGTGCCTGCGCTTTATCCGGACGCTGATTGGGACACCCCCAAGTCAAAGCTTAATAAGGACGTCGTGCGAGCCTATCGTGAACAGCCACACGAGGCTGGTGCGGACCGCGCCCTGTCGGCCTGCGCTAATTTCTTCGGTGACGTGCTGATCGTTGAGTCCGAGAAAGACGAGCGAATTCCACGTGAGGCTATCATCTCGATGCAGGGGGCTTTCCGCCAGGCAAACTCACTTAGCCATCGCATCATCCACGGCGCTACCCACGCCATGCGCGATGCGAACCATCAGCGGGCCTACGCGACCCTTTTGACCGGCTGGATTGAGGAAATGGTTCGGGCTGTTCGACTGACGATCTAATGATAGTCGACCATCTTTGCTTCCTTCTGTGTCAGAAAAGCAAGCCAGAAAGTGGCCAAGTCATCGTTTTAGAGCGCACCTCCCATCCGCTACCTTAGAAATGTCGACCCATTGTTGCCATGTAGCTGTAGTGTTCGGGCGGCCACCAGCTGATCGTCCGCGTTTATCGCTGATCTAAATGTTTTATGCTTTCGGACGCAGCAAAATCGCCGTCGAACGGCTTGGACTGGAGCGCAGTTGCCATCTCCGCTGTCGATCCAAATCAGACCTTCAGCCTCGATTTTTCGATCCCTAGGTGCGGCCCGTCCGCTTTCCCGTTCTGGATGCCCAAGTCTGGCCGATAGGCGAATGTCCGGTTCGGAGCCGGGTTGTGAGGATAGCTGACGCTCACACGGCGTCGGCTGCCGACCAACTCAAGCCATTCCGGTGCGGGCGCTGGGATGTCGGCTCAAGCCGGAACCGGTCCTGCGCATGTAAAACGGCTGCCGGTCCTATAGCTGCCATGTTCGCCTCCTCGTGTTGTTCGAAGTCCGGGAAGCAAGTTCGGGCAAAGTGGCTCGCGGCGCATTGACGGCTGTCAACGCCGACGCGCGAGCATCCTCCTAGGGTTTTGCACGTCCCGCGCCGCCTCACGGCTCAAGGAGATTGTCACATGCCAGCCATTCAACAGCCCGCCGCGCCGCGCTTCGTTCAGCCTCGATCACTCCGCCTCAATATCGGCATCGCGCTGATGGGCCTGAGCCTGACAGCGCCGGGCTGCTCACCACAGGGTGACCCGGTCGATAACGCGCAGAACGGCGCGGCGCCCGCCGCCAATAGTGCCGACGCGACGCTTGGCGTGACGACGCTCGACAATCATGTCAGCGGCCAGATCGCCGACAAGCGGCGCAGGCTGATCGCCGAAGCCGTGTCCGCGCTCCAGGAAAGCTATACCGCTCTTGATCTGCTGACGGCCGGCGACACCCGCGCGGCCCTCGCGGCCCTCGCGCGCGCGACCGGAAAGCTCGATATCGTGCTCGCTGCAGATCCCGGACTTACGCTCGCGCCGGTCGATGTCCGCGTCACGACGCATGACGTCATCGCTACGCCGGCCGACGTGAAGAAATTGCGCGACCTTGCCGAGACGGCACTGGACGACCGGCGGCTCCAGGATGCGCGGCATCTGATCGCCGGTATGGCGAGCGAGCATGTGATCAGCACCGTCAACATCCCGCTCGCAAGCTATCCGGCCGCAATCAAGCAGGCCGCCGCGCTGACACGACATGACGAGCATGTTCGATACAGACGGCTGTGAATTGAACGCGATATACGTCACGCCCAGTTCGGCGTCTTTTTCGCGCGCGGTGCGGCATGGGTGACATTCTGCAGCCCGGCGCATCGGCCCCCGACTTCAGTGGCTTCGTCACACCGGACCAAAAGCTTTCGCTCAGCGACTTCGTTGGCCGGCGCGTCATCCTCGCCTTCTATCCCGCCGACTGGAGCCCGGTGTGCGGCGATCAGATGAGCTTATATAATGTGGTGCTACCGGAGTTCCGTAAACACGGTGCGGAGCTGCTCGGTATTTCGGTCGATGGTGTGTGGTGTCACCAAGCCTATGCCAAGGCGAACCAGCTGCACTTTCCGCTAATCGCCGATTTCCACCCCAAGGGCGCGATCGCCAGCGCGTTCGGCGCCTATCGGGACAGCGACGGCGTAGCGGAACGAGCGCTGTTCGTGATCGACGAGGCCGGTCGCATCGTCTGGAGCTATCGCTCGCCGATCGCGGTCAACCCCGGGGCCGACGGGATCCTCGACGCACTGGAACGGATGCCAAAGAAGGAGACGACCAATGTCTGAACTGCGGTTCCCGGTCAGCGACCAGGATCATTCCATCGGGCCATCGAATGCGCCGGTAACGCTCGTCGAATATGGCGACTACCAATGCCCGCATTGCCAGGCCGCTTGGCCGCAGGTCGAGCAGGTGCTGCGACATTTCGGGCGCAATCTGCGCTATGCGTATCGGCATTTCCCGATCTGGACGGCGCACCCGCTGGCCAAACCCGCTGCGGAAGCCGCAGAGTTCGCCGGTGCCCGCCAGCTGTTCTGGGAGATGCATTCCGCACTCTTCGCCAACGCGCATCGGCTCTCTCGCGCCGTGCTCCTTACCTTGGCCGCACGGGAAGGATTGGATCCGAACGAACTAGCGGCGGCGCTGGATCTGCATGATTACGCGGCAAAGGTGGACGCTGATTTTCAGAGCGGGGTTCACAGCGGCGTGAACGGCACGCCCTGCTTCTTTATCAACGGCGTGCGGCACAACGGGACCTACGATGCAACGTCGCTTTCGATCGCGATCGAGCGGGCGGGAAGTGGTAAAGCGGCCCATCTCATCAGGATGCCGGTCGCGTGATGGCCAGCCATCCCTTTGTCAACGGGACGGACCGGCATGCTGATCACCATTTTCGTGCCGGGCAATGTCCATCTGCTCGAAGTGGCGGGCATCAAAGACGCGCTGTTCGAGGCGAACTGCAAGGCGCGCACGGGCCCGCTCTATCGGACCAGGCTAGTCACCGAACAGGGTGTGCCGATGACCAGCGCGTCCGGCGTCACGTTCGTTCCCGATGCCGGCATCGAGCAGGCGACGGATCCCTCCCACACGTTGATCGTGGTCGGCCCCTATGGCGAACCAGAGCCGCCCAGTGATCGGGTCGTGCACTGGCTGCGCGATCAGTCGGCGCAGGCGCAACGCTACGGCTCGACCTGTACCGGCGCCTTCATGCTGGCGCATGCCGGATTGCTGGCGGGTCGCACCGTCACTACCCACTGGCAATATGCCGGGCACCTCGCCGCCGCCTATCCAGACGTTATGGTTGAACCGGACCGCGTCTTCGTGCGCGACGGTCCTGTGTTCAGCTCCGCCGGCGTGGCCGCGGCGATCGACCTCGCCTTTTCCCTGATCGAGGAGGACCACGGGCGCGCACTCGCCCTATCGGTTGCGCGACGGCTTGTCGTCTTCCTGAAGCGGCCGGGCGGCCAGTCCCAATTCAGCGCGGCATTGACGGCGCAAACCGCCGCGACCGGGCCGATCGATCGGCTGCGACTTTACATCCTCGAGCATCCGCAGAATCAGCTCGGTATCGACGCGCTGGCCGACGTCGCTAGGCTGAGTCCGCGCCATCTCGGGCGACTATTCCGCACCGAACTTGGCATGACCCCCGCTACCTATGTCGAACTGGTCCGGATCGATATCGCGCGCCGTCTGCTGGAAGACAGCAGTGCCCCGATCAAGGCGGTCGCGCACGCCGCAGGCTTTGGTTCGATCACGACAATGCGGCGCGCCTTCCTGCGTCGAATCCATGTCACACCGCTTGAATATCGGCTTCGCTTTCAGACGACGGGATCGAGCACGACGGCAGACGCCGGAAACGCCTCCATTATGTCCTGAAACGCCGCCCCTCTCCCGTTGCAGCACCATAGCCGCCGGCCCATCGTCGCGGACAGAGCACGCGACCACACAACACCGCGGTGCGCGAGGGCGATCATGAAGTTCTGGGATGTCAGGCGCGCGGCGCCATCAAGGGTGCTGCCGGACGAAATCGCGCCACCGCCGCTCACCGTTGCGGAACTGGTGCTGGCCGAGAGCAACGAAGGCGTCATCATCGGCGATCTGCGGGCCCGCGGTCATCCGATCGTCAGCGTCAATCCAGCGTTCGAGGCGATAACGGGCTATTCGGCCGCCGAAGCGCTGGGTAAGAATTGCCGATATCTGCAAGGCAGCGATCGGCTCCAGCCCGAGATCGACGAAATCCGCGCCGCGCTGGCGGAGCGCCGCACCTGCTCCGTGACGCTGCGCAACTATCGGCGCGACGGCACGATGTTCCGCAACGCGCTACGCCTGCTGCCGCTCCGTGATGAAAGTGGAGAGGTCACGCATTTCGTCGGCCTGATCCGCGACGTGACCGAGGCGGCGGGTGTCGATCGCCTGACCGGGCTGCTCGATCGCTACGGCCTGCTCGACCGGTTGGACGTGGCTGGCGTGTCCCCTGACGCACTGCTGCTGATGGTCAAGCTCGACATTGTGCGCTTTCACGATGTCAACAACGGCTTCGGCTATGAGGTGGGCGACGCGTTGCTAAGGGCGGCGGCTTCGCGGCTGGCGACGACGCCCTCGATCGCCGTCGCGCGCGTCGGCACGAACAGCTTCGCGCTGGCGTTCGAGATCGACGATGCCGACCGCGCAGCCGATATGGTCGATGATATCCTCGCGCTGCTCAGGCCGCGTTTCGTGCTGCCCGGCGCTGACCTGTCGGTTCAGTTAGCGGCGGGTTTTGCGCTGGGGCTACCCAACGGCGCCGCGCTCCACCTCGTACGACAGGCGGGCGCGGCGCTGCAGCAATCGAAAGCAAAGCCCGCACATGCGCCGCACGCCTATGCTGCCTCGGACGAGCGCGACGCCCGCAATCGCATCCGTCTCGCCACTGAATTGCAGACCGCGCTCGCAAACGACGAGATGGTGTTTCATTACCAGCCGCAAGTCGATCTCGAGACCGGCGATCTGGTCGGTGCCGAAGCCCTGGTGCGGTGGAACCACGGTGCGTTCGGCCTGCAGCCGCCCCAGCGTTTCCTCCGCGTCGCGGAGGAAACCGGCGCACTGCTGAAGATCGGCGCGTGGGGGCTGAAAACGATCACCGCATACGCCGCCGAAATCAACCGCGACCGCCGCACGCCACTCCGCTTCTCGCTCAATGTTTCGGCACAGGAATTCATGCGGCACGACATGGTCGGCTTCGTTCGTCGCGCGCTCGACGAGGCCAGCTGTCGTCCGGAGTGGCTAATGCTGGAGCTTACCGAAGATCTGATGATTCCGGAGCCAGATACCATCCGGCGTGCCTTCGAAGATCTTCGGCACTTGGGAGTCGGCATATCGATCGACGATTTCGGCACCGGATATTCCAACCTCCGGTATCTGGAGCGCTTTCCGCTCAGCGAGATCAAGGTCGATCGCAGCTTCGTGCACGACGTGACCCATAGCGTCACCAAGCGCGTGATCGTGGAAAGCGTCGTCAAGCTGGGTGCCGCGCTCGATATTCGTGTCGTGGCCGAAGGAATCGAAACAGAAGCGGAACGCGCGATCATGCGGGCATTGGGCTGCTCGGTCGGTCAGGGCTATCTATTCGCCGCACCGCTCGAAGATACGCAATTTCGCAGGCTGCTCGATCATGGTCTGTTGCTGCGCGAACCATGGGATGCTCGACGGCTGCTGACGATGCTGGACGGCGACGTACTCTGATCGGCCGGAATGGGATTAGCATAGCCTTTTGATCGATAGCGGCGGCCACGTGCGAGAGAAGAGAGGTGGATTGACAGCGTGATATGCGTTGCAGCAACACCGAAGCTGAACGCTGCATAGCATTTGGAATCGTGCGCAGTGGACGTTTTGGCAGCTCGTGAAGCCGCGCCGAACCGGGGCGATCGACCGTCGGTTGTATCGCGAGTCCGTTCTCACCGCCTATGAGCGCGCGCACACCGTCGGTCAGGCAGATGAATGTTAGGAATCTGCCGCGATGATGAGCGTGTGGCGCTGATTGACGTTAGTCCATGAGGGTCTTCCGTGCCGTAGCAGCGTCTCAGGAATGACGGCAACTGGCGTGCATAGGCGACGTGACGTATTCGGTGCGGGATCATCGCTGTAAGGCGGTGAACGGCTGGTATTAGGAAATGCCGCCGCTCGCCCGTGCGACAGGAACGACCTGGGTTGGTCGACTGCTACCGGAAGCGAAGCAACGAGAACGGCAGCTATCCGCCGACCCCGCTCCAAAGCGACGTTCGTTTATCGGCCATTAGTAAAACCGACGAAAAGACAGAGTGGGATCGTCAGCCGGTGAGCAAGCCCGCCATCGATACATGGCAGCTGCCCTGTTTGATCCGTCTACCCAGCTACATTCATGGTCCGTTTCTTTGTCCCTGCCCTTGTGATATAAGTAATTGGGAAACCAATGAGATTCCCGATTCCAGCAAGAACGAACTGGGGCCTTTCTGGGGGCCTTATCGCTCATTTCATTTTCATTACATGTTTGAAAATTAAGACAGAGTTATTGTGGATTGGATTCCGGCTCGGCTCCAAAATCCTGTCTGGCGACGTCTGCCGACAGTTGAAAAAATCCTGACTCCGGTTGTTTATGGGCATTCTCTGATTGTCAGTGGACAAAGCTGACTGGACGATCCCGGTAACAAAGATGAAAATGCGCCAGCCTCATTCGGTGCCTCTGCCTCGGCAGGCTCTCGCGATACTGCAAGCCATGCGATTTTTATCCGGCTCCGGACGCTATGCGGTCCCTTCGATCCGCACCCGAGCAAGGCCGATCAGCGAAAACACCATCGCCGCGGCATTGCGGCGCATGGGCTATTCCAAAGTGCAAATGACGACCCACGGCTTCCGCACGTCCGCATCATCGCTGTCGAACGAATCCGGCAAATGGAATCCGGACGCCATCGAGCGCGCACTGGCACAGATGGTGGCGGTATGGCGCCGCCTTGACGGTCATGATCCCCTGCGCTTGGGTTGGCCTTCCGCCATTGGCTGATGCAGAAAATCTGCTGGTGCTTTGCCGAGACGAAGTTCAGCGACATCGAAGATGCGATCGACCAGATAAAGGCGGATCTTGTTTTCTATCCTACCCCCATTCAACACCGGCAACACGACGATGGGCTGCGGCCTGCGCGCTGCAGGCGCGTCCGCCTTCAACAGTCAGCATCATAAGAGGTTGGTGCAAGGTCCAAGGTTTTTGCGGGTGTCGGCTATCTTCGCGCATCAACGACGCAGCGCCACTGCTGAGCAGGATTGACGAGATTAGCTACAAGGCGGACAGGTTTTCACGATCATTTGACCTGAAAGCCCGACCAGAATGAGTCCGCCTTATCAATCCAGATCGTATTGAATCCGGTGGCGATGGCAGATCCCTCGATCGAGGGAATGATCGCCGCCTCGCCACCCAGTTGCACCGCCTGCTCGATCCGACCGATGAAGCGGCTGCCGATATAGCTTTCATGGATGAACCGATCGCCAACGCGCAACCGTCCTGATGCCGCCAGATGCGCCAGCCGCGCCGACGTGCCGGTACCGCAGGGGCTGCGATCGATCGCCTTGTCGCCGTAGAAGACGGCGTTGCGACCATCCGCGCCGTCCCCGCGCGGCTTGTCGGCCCATAATATATGACTGACCCCACGAATGGTGGGGTCGAGCGGATGGACCGGCTCATATTTCTCGCGGATGGCCGCACGGATATGATCGCTCAGATCGATGAGGCGCGCCGCACCCATATCGTCCAGGCCGGTATAAGCACCCTGCGGTTCGATGATCGCATAATAGTTACCGCCATAGGCGACGTCGACGCTCAGTGGGCCGATGCCGTCCACATGGACTTCGATCCCCCTCGCCGCGACATAGGCGGGGACGTTAGTGATGCGCACCGCCGTCACCTTCTGCCCCTCCGTCTCATAGGCGATGTCGATCACGCCAGCGGGCACTTCGACCTTCAGCCTGCCCGGCGTGGTCGGCTGGATCAGCCCATGTTCCAGGCCGAAGGTGATGATGCCGATGGTCCCATGGCCACACATGGGCAGGCAACCGCTGGTTTCGATGAAGAGGATACCGATGTCGGCATCAGCCAGGGTCGGCGGATAGAGGAAGCCGCCCGACATCATATCATGGCCGCGCGGCTCGAAACACAAACCGGTGCGGATCCAGTCGAATCGGTTCAGGAAATCCTGCCGCCGTTCCGACATGGATGCGCCCCGCAGCAGCGGCGCCCCGCCCGCGACGAGGCGGACGGGGTTTCCGGCCGTGTGGCCGTCGATGCAGAAGAAAGTGTGACGCATCCCCGCTTCCTATCAGGCCGCAGCGGCGACCGACAGGTCCGGACGGGTCGCGGCGGCCTTTTCGACCATCGCGATCACTTCGGCGCGGCGTTCGCCCTGCAACACATAGCGCGGCGGCAGCACGCGCTCGGAACCCCGACCCATCACTTCTTCGGCCAGCTTGATCGACTGGACCAGGTCATGTTCGGCATCCAGGTGCAGCAGCGGCATGAACCAGCGATAAATTTCCATCGCCTTGGCATGATCGCCCCGTTCGAAGGCGCGGACCAGTTCCACCGATTCCTTGGGGAAGGCGTTGGTCAGGCCTGACACCCAGCCCTGCGCGCCCAGATACAGGCCCTCCAGCGCGACGTCGTCCAGACCGGCGAACAGCGTGTAGCGATCGCCGAAAGCATTGCGGAAATCGGTGAAGCGGCGGGTATCGGGCGCCAATTCCTTGACCGCGACGATATTCTTCACATCGACCAGCGCCGTCAACACTTCAAGGTCGATCACGGTGCGATAGGCCGGCGGGTTGTTATAGAGCATGATCGGCAGGCCAGTCTGATCGGCGACGCCCTTGAAATGGGCAACCAGTTCATGCGCCTTGGGAACATAGACCATCGGCGGCAGCAGCATCAGGCCATCGGCGCCGGCCTTTTCGGCGGCCTGCGCGTAGCGGACGGCGCGGCGCGTATCATATTCCGACACGCCGGTGATAACCGGCACGCGGCCGTCTACGACTTCGACGATCGCGGAAAGAACGCTGACCTTCTCGTCATAGTCCAGCGAGTTGTTTTCGCCCACCGTACCCAGCGCAATCACGCCGGTGACGCCGTCCTTGACCAGATCGTCGACCACGCGCTGCGTGTCGGCGAGGTCGATCGACAGATCTTCACGCAGTTGCGTGGTGACCGCCGGAAACACGCCTTTCCAACCAATTGCCATATTCGTTCTTCCTGCCTTTTTGCTGGTATAAATATCGTATACGATATTACGTTAGCCCGTGCAACGGACTTTTTGCACTGCGGCAATCATTTATGCTGCGCATCATCCGGGATCGGATCATCGACGTCGCCGCCGAAGGGCCGGAGATGGTCGATCACGCAATGTGGACCGGGTATCTGGCTCGGCGTGGCCATCGCCCGCACCTTGTCCCCCTCGCAATAGCCTGCACCGGTCGTTTCCACGATCGCGGTGGCGAAGGCATTGAGGCCGGGACAATGACCGCCCTTGAATATAGCGATATAGGATTGGCGGCGATCGGGCTGCCCCCGGAAATAGAGCCGGCCGTCCTCGCGCACCACTGGCGCTGCAACCCGGCTTTGCAGGACGCAATGCTTTTCCGTCGGCTTGGCCTGAACAGGCGCCGCCGCCGCCATCGTAAACATGACGGCAATCATCGCCGATCGAACCATCATCTTTTCTCTCCCTTGCCTGGAGTAGCCGCACTGATAGACACCACAGCCTCTTTCATGTGCCAAGAAAAGAGGCCGCGGCATCCTGTGCCGCGGCCTCTTTGTTCATTGCGTCATCTGGTTCCGCATTGGTCAGAAGCGGAAGCGGATGCTGGCCTGCGCCGTCCGCGCCAGCGTGCGGACACCCAACGGCAGCAGATTCTGGTTGCCATGATAGCGGAACACGTCGCTGCCCAGCAGGTTGGTCGCCTCCAGCGACAGAGTCATGAACTTGACCGGGGTAAAGTTGACGGCCGCATCCAGCCGTTCCGTCGCGGCGTTGTAGGGCGAATAGGTCGCATCATGGTCAAGGCCGCTGTTAGGATCGAGCCACACGTTCAGGCGATAGGAGGAACGGTAATTATAGGCGACACGGGCGCTGAACTTGGGCGTGTCGTAGAACAGCTCCATGTTGGCGGTCCATTTCGACGTGTTCAGTGAATCGAACTCGCCGGGGAAATCCTCCTGATCATCATATTCAACGCGCGCCTTGAATATGTGCGATCCATTCACCTTCACGCCGAAATTGCGCAATGCGCCCGGCAGGAAGTCGAAGAAGGTCTGGAATGTGCCTTCGATCCCGGTGAAGGTGCCGTCGCCCACATTGCGCAACTGTTCGATAAAACCGGATGACGCATTGGTGACGCCATAAAGCGCCAGTTGGGCGGCAGTCGCTGGCTCCCGGCTGGCGAAGAGCGAGCCAGTTGTTTTCTTGTGATAGCCAGCGATCGAAATCTGCCCGCCACGCCCGAAATAATATTCGGCGCTGATGTCGAATGCCTGGTCGCGCTGCGCTTTCAGATCAGGGTTGCCGGCAAAGATGATCGGCGGAGTGGCGCGCGTCTCGGCAAAGTAGAAGGGCCGTGACTCGAAGAAGCTGGGGCGCTGGACATTGGTGCTATAGGCCAGCCGCAATTGCATCTTTGGCGTGAAGTGGATGATCGCCGTCGCGCTGGGCAGCACATCATAATAATTGCCCCTGCCCGGCGACTCCTGGACGATGTCCTGGAAATCGTTTGTCACGTCGCCCGGACGGTAATTGAAACTGACCGAGTTGCCCCAGGTATTGGTGTAGCGCACACCGGCCACACCATCGACCGGGATGTTCCCCAGCTTGAAGGCCCAGTTGAGCTGGGCATAAGCGGCGAAATTCTTTTCGTTGGAACTGAAGGTCTGGCCGCGATCGCTGTTCGGATAGACAGTGGAAAAGGTCGTAGCGTTGCCGGGGTCATACTGCTGGATGAAGCCGCGAATGTCGTCGATATTCGCCAGCAGCGTCGCGCCGGGAATACGATACCATTGCATGGTGGAGCCGCCAATGTCGGGGCCGATCAGCGAAGCGTCACCAAAACCGGGAAACAGGCTAAGCGGCGCCCGCGCGCCATTCAGGCGCGGGAAACCGTCACGATAGCCATAATAGCGGCTGGTCTTGCGCTGGTTATACCGGCCACCGACTTGCAGGCTGCGCAGGAAAGACTCTTCGCTCAGCTTCAGCGTCAGATCGGCCTGGGCGGCAAATTCCTTGTTCTTCGATCCGCCCTGGTTGTCCTGAAAACGATCGACGCCATAGCTCGACAGATTGTTGAGGTCGACGCCGTTGAACGTGATCGATGGCACGCCCTTGCTATACAGGTTCGATGCGAAATCGACCGTCGCGGAATTCAGGTTGTTCGGGCGCAAGATGGTTTCGACGAAATAATTGCCTTCGTTCGACCAGTTATATTGCGCACTGACGTTCAACTGGGCGCGATCATTATGCCAATGCGCCTCCAGATTGCTGGTATAGAGGTTGGAACGGATATTGTTATACTGGGTATCGATGCCTGCCGGGATGCCGTTGGGGTTGGTGATGGTCAGAGACTTTACGGTTTTGCCGTCCGGCATCAGCACGACATCACTGTAGTTGGTCGCGAAGGGCAAATCCTGTGCATAGAGGCGCTCGACAGAGCGCTTCTCGCGCGATCCCAGATAGCCGCCTTCCAGCACGAAATCGAGATTATCGCTGGCCTTCCACTGCAACACCGCATTGATCGACGGGCGCTTCACGCTGCCCTGTTCAATGCCATATTGCGCGCGATAGGGGATGACGATGTTGGCATTGCCGACCGCCGTGGTGAAGGGCAATTCGCTATCGATAAAATTTTCGCGATAATTGGTCTTGGTCAGCGACGCATTCACCAGAAAGCCTATTTCGCCGATGCCGGTTTCGAAACGGTTCGCGACCAGCAAGCTGCCATAGGGGCTGACCTTTTCGGAAATATCGTCGTAGGAACCGCGAACGCTGCCCGCGATGGTCCAGCCTTTCTTCAGGTCGAACGGCCGACGCAGTTCGACATTGACCGTGCCCGCGATGCTGCCTTCGACCTGATCGGCCGAACGTGTCTTGTAGACATCGACGGATTTGAGCAGTTCGGCAGGAATATCAGCCAGATTGAGCGAACGTTCCTCGCCCAGATTGGTGTTGTTGCCGTTGACCGTGGTCTGCACGCCGGACAGACCACGGATCGTTACTTCCTGCCCCTGACCACGCGCGCGGTCGATCTGCACGCCGGTGACGCGTGCCAGTGCCTCGGGCACGTTATTGTCCGGCAATTTACCCGCATCTTCCGCCACGACCGAGTCCACGATCTGTTTGCTATTCTTCTTTTTGGTCGATGCGGCCGCGACACTGCCGCGTACGCCGGTGACGATGATGTCCGATTTGGCGGCAGCCGCTTCGTCCGGGGATTGCTGCGCGTCCTGCGCCATGGCCGCGACCGAAAGCGACGCGAAAGTCAGCGCGGACAAGGCCGCCGACATGTTGAGAACCGTACGCGACTTCATCCACTTTCCCCTTTTTCCCGGCGGATTGCCTGACTTTATATCGTATACCAACTACATTATTTTGTCGGAGTCAAGCGCATTGCAACTTTTCGGCAACAAAGCTGCAATGGCGGCAATGAGGCCAATCAAGTCATTGAAATAAAAGAAAAGGGACACGGATATCCCGCGCCCCTTCATCCTGTGGAACTGTCCAACTCGCTGTCGCGTCAGCCGCAACTTGGCGCCGGTTCCGTTCGATGGCGCACGGTCGGCCGCGCGGCCTTAGGTGCCAGAACCTCCCATTCCTGCACGGCGAGGGCCGCATGGCCCTTGTCGTCGCCCGAGGCATTCAGCACCGCGCGCAGGCAACGGGTGCGAACAGGCGGAAAGCGGACGGTCTGAAACCCGCCCGGCTGCGTGCCATAGGTGCCGACACCGGGCACCGGCTTCCATCCCTGATGCCAATATTCCAGGTGCCACGCCGCCGGCGGCGCGACGCCGACGCCCGATCCGGCTGGCTGGTCGTTCCAGAACCACAGGCGAGATCCGTCGATCGTCACATCCGTGTCCCAGCGATATTCGATCCACTGGGTCGCAGGATTGTTCGGCGACCAGCTGCCCCACATGTCCGGTGGCAGCGGCGCGGCCTTGGTGATGCCGTCATTCAGCGCCTTGATCCAATATTGCACCGGCACCGGATCGTTGGACGCCGTTGCCGACGCCGCCCGCGCGATATTGCGGGTGGGCGCCAAAGGCGGTTGCGGACGCAGGGTCGGCACCACCGTTCTGATACGCGCCGGCGTCACGCTGTCGTCCCATTCCAGTCGGTCGATCGCGACGCTGCGGCGGAAATGCCCGCCCCCTTTCGCATCGGCGGTATGATAGGCCAGATACCATTGCCCCTTATACTCGACCGCGCCCGCATGGGATGTGGTCGAGGATACGGGCTTCAGCGCGACCCCGCGATAGGTCCATGGTCCCATCGGCGAGGATGCCGTGCCATAGGCGATGCAGGCATGATAGACCGCCTGCGTGCAGTCCGAGGTCGGCCCCGCCTTGTTCCCCGCATAGAGCATATAATAGACGCCCCTGCGCTTCATGATCCAGGGCGCCTCGAAGAAGCCGGTCAGTCCTTCGATGGGATGCTCGCCCGACTTGGGCGTCACCATGTCGCGTTCCAGCTCCATGCCGCGCAATTGCCCGAACGTGCCCCAATAGAGATAGACCCGCCCATCATTGTCAATCAGGATGGTGGGGTCGATATTCTGGATGTCGTTCTTCACCGGCACCCGTTGCGAGATGATCGGCCCTGCCGGATGGGCGTCGCGCCATGGCCCGGTCGGGCGGTCCGCCACCGCCACGCCGATGGCGAAGCGATCCTTGGCGTCGCTGTCCTTCTCCAGCACCGGCGCGTAGAAATAGTAACGCTTGTCCGGTCCCTGCACGATCTGCCCGGCATAGGCGCGCGCCTCTTCTGCCCAGGCGAAGATATTTTCCGGCCGCGCCATGTTGGGATAATGGGTCCATTGGCCCGACTTGGGATCGTCGGTCCGCAGCAACTGCCATTCGCCCATGATGAAATCATTGACGTCGGGCGGCGCCTGGTCGCGGCCCGCCAATATCCATAGCGCCCCGTCCGCGACAAAGGGCGCTGGATCGGTCGAGTAATAGTCGCCATCGGCCAGGATCGGATTGCCCGGCACGCTAATCGCGCGCGGCTCCTCCGCAGCGGCGGGCGCGACCAAGGCGACCAGCGCGAGGCTCGCGAGCAGCCTATTCCTCATCGGGATATGGCCCCTTGCCGCCGTCCGCGATCAACTGGTCGACGCGCTGGTCGATCACCGGCAACGGCACTGCGCCGATTTCCAGCACCGCATCGTGGAAGGCGCGGATGTTGAACTTCGGCCCCAGGGCCTTCTCGGCCTTCTTGCGCGCATCAACGAAGGCCAACTCACCCATATAGTAGGATAGAGCCTGCCCCGGCCAGGCGATGTACCGATCCACCTCCGTCTCGATCTCATGATCGGACAGAGCGGTGTTGTCATGCAGATAATCCTGCGCCTGCTTGCGGGTCCAGCTCATCGCATGGATGCCGGTGTCCACCACCAGCCGCGACGCGCGCCATGCCTGATAACTCAGCATGCCGAAGCGATCATAGGGCGTTTCATACATGCCCATATCCTCGCCCAGCGCCTCGCAATAGAGCGCCCAACCCTCGCCATAGGCGGACAGATAGGTGTCGCGGCGATAGGCCGGTAGCGCCTTGTTCTCTGCCGCCAGCGGCATCTGCATCGCATGGCCCGGCGCGCTTTCGTGCAGGGTCAGCGCGACCTGCGAATAAAATGGGCGCGAGGGGAGGTCATAAGTATTGACCAGATAGATGCCCGGCCCGCCGCGCCCACCGGTATAGAAGGGCGCGATATCGTCCGGCACCGGCTTGATCGCGAAGCGCATCCGCGGCATCCGCCCGAAATATTGCGATGCCTTGCCATCGAACGTCTTGGCGATCCATGCGGCGCGGTTGAGCAATTCCTGGGGCGTCTTGGGATAGAAACGCGGGTCGGTGCGCAGGAAGGTGAGGAAGGCGGGCAGGTCGCCCTTGAAATCGACCTGCTTCATGACTTCGCCCATCTGGCTGCGGATACGCGCCATTTCGCTTAGGCCGATCTTGTGGATCTCGTCCGGACTCTTGTCGAGCGTCACGAACTCGCGGATCTTGGACTGATAATAGGCCTTGCCGTCGGGCAGCTTGTAGGCGGCCAGATCCTTGCGCGCACCGGGAATATACTCCTGCCGCAGGAAGGTCAGCAACGTCTGATGACCAGGAATGACGGCCTGCGTAATGGCGGCCTGCGCCTCGGTGCGAAGCTGCGCCTGCACGTCGACGGGGATGGTCGGGGGCAGTGTCTTGAACGGCGCGTAGAAGGGGTTGTCCTCCACCCTCTTCGCCTTGGCCACCTGCTCGACGCCGATGTCGCGGCCCTGCAGCGTGATCTGCGACGGAGTGAAGCCACGCTTCAAGCCAGCGCGCATGTTCGCGATCTGCTGGTCATAATAGCGCGGAATGTCGCGCAGCATCGCGATATAGCGCCGCGCGGCCGCCTCATCGCGCAGCGGATCGCGCGCCCACCCGGCCAGATCGCCCCAGAAGCTGGTGTCGGCGTTCAGCGGCTTCTCAAACTCGCGATAGCGCTGTTCGGCGAGCAGCGCGTCGATCTGCCCCTTGTAGACGGCGAAGTTCACCTGCTGCGCGGACGACAGTTGATCGACCCTGATCGCGGCCAGTTGCTTGTCCACCTGTTCCCAGCGCGCCAGCCGGGCGGCCTGCGCCTTGGGACCAACATCGGGCAGCATCAGCGCCTGATCCTTGGGACCATCCTCGCTGGGACCGAATTGCTTCTGCCGCCAGCCATATTCGGAGGTGGAGATCGCCTCGAACGCCTGATCGGCGGTTTGGGCCACAGGTTGCGCACCGCTGGACGCCGCAGTCAGGGTGATGAAGGCCGCCCCGGCGAGCAGCCAGTTCCGGCCGCCAAAGATGGTCACGCCATGTCCCCTTCCAATAATGCCAAAATATCCCGGTGGAGTTGCGCCGGGATGCGCACGCCGTCCGCGTCAGATTGCGCCCGCGCGATATAGCGTCGCGCGCCGGGCAGTCGTGCGCCCTGCCCCGTGATCGTATCGAACATCGCTTCGGCCCGGCGCAGATGATCCTCGACACTGGCGCCCAGGAAACCGGCGGGATCGACCGCGATCACCAATTCGCCGCCGATCGGCGATCCCATGCGTCCTTCATCGGCCGCCATCAATTCCGCGCTGGTCATGTCGCCGATCAGCGGCCCGGCGATCAGTTCGACCATCGCGGCCAGCGCCGATCCCTTATGCCCGCCAAATGTCCGCATCGCGCCGTCCAGCACCGCCTTGGGATCGATCGAGGGATGTCCCTCGGCATCATAGCCCCATTCGGGCGGGATGGTCTTGCCCGCGCGGCGGTGCAGTTCGATCTCACCGCGCGCGACGGCGCTGGTGGCAAAGTCGAATATGAAGGGATGCCCGCCCGGACGCGGCCAGCCGAAGGCGATGGGGTTGGTGCCAAACACGGGCTTCGTCCCACCCTCCGGCGCGACCCAGGCATGGCTGGGAGTGAACGCCAGCCCCACCAGCCCCGCATCGGTCAGCGCCTCGACCTCCGGCCAGAGCGCAGCGAAATGCACCACATTGTTGAGCGCCAAGGCGGCAATGCCATAGGCGCGCGCCTTCTCGATCAGCAGCGGCAGGCCGCGCTCGAACGGCAGTTGCGCGAAACCGCCCTTGCCATCAACCCGGACCAGCGCCGCAGCGGGTTCGCTCACCACCGGCACGGCGTCCGGCACGACCACGCCCCGCGCGATCGAATTGACGGCCACCAGCAGGCGATAGAGTCCGTGCGAAGCGCAGCCATCGCGCTCGCCTGCCACCATCGTGCGGGCGACGGCGGCGGCGTGATCGGTCGCCAGACCGCGGCTCTTCAGCACCTGGCGGGCCAGCGCATCGGCTTCCGCAAGGCTCAACGCAACGCTATCGCTCATGCAGTCGTCGCCGGCTTGGCCGTGAACAGCCGCACGCCGAACACCGGGCCGGCCGAACTGCGGTCATGCGGCACGAAGCGAACCTTGACGCTGGACTTGCCCTTGGTCAGCGCTTCGGGGATCGGATAATCGACGTCCATGAACTTGCCCGGCTTGTCATTGTCCAAACTCTGCGTGGCCAGCTTCACATTATCGATCATGATGTCGAAACTGCGCTTGCGCTCTCCGCCCCAATAAGTCGCCTGCAACAGCAACGGGCCTGGCTTCACCTTCATGGCGAATTCGAAATAGCCGCCCGACCGTGCATCCCGGCCGTTGCGCCCGCGATAGGAAGCGGGATAGCTGAGTTCCGACGTCAGCGCATGATCTCGCTCTGGCTGCATCTCGCCCAGATGCATGATGTCGATCGACCGGGCAGCCAGATCCTTCTGCCGCGCCTGTTCGGCGAGGAAGGCGGCTTCCTCGGTCTTCCACGCACCTTCGGAAAAACGCTTGAAATAGACCGCGCTGCGCCGATCATATTGGCTGTAGAACGGCACGAAGGAAAGGTTGGCCGGACGGATGATGTTCTGCGTCCGGTAACGCGGACGTTCCGATATGATCGGCGCAAAAGCGGTAAGCGGGTTTTCCCCCACCATGGCCGGCTCGACCCCGGTCCAGTCCATTTCGGACGGGCCAAGGTCAGCCGCCATCACCATCGGCCCGCGCACGACCGCCACGACGTCCGGCGCACCGGGCGCGGATTCGAGGCGCAGGTCGAGCGGCAGCGAAAGCGATACCACATCGCCCTTCTTCCATCGGCGCGTGACGACCGCATAGCCATTGGCGGGCTGCACCGACACCGGCGCGCCGTTGACGCTGAGGCCAAAGCGACCATTCGTCCAGCCCGGAATACGCAGGGCGAGAGCGAACTGGCCCTGCTTCACGGCATCGATGGTCAGCTTGATGTCGGGCTTGAAGGGATATTCGGTGTCGAGCGTCAGGCCGACGCCCTTCGCCTTCCACTGAGCTTGCGAGGGAATGTAGAGATTGACGAACAACATGTCGTCACCCTCCCAATAGATGGAATCCCCATGTTTGGCATGGCTTTCCATGCCGGAACCGACGCAGCACCAGAAGGCGTCCTCGTCCGGCTGCGAATAGCCGCGCGGCGCGCCACTCATCATCGGCGTCATATAGGTGAAGCCCGCATTGGCGGGATTTTGCGCCGACATGACATGGTTGAGGTGCGCGCGCTCATAATAATCGAACAAGGCGCCGTCGGGCTGCCAGCCATACAGATGCCGCGTAAGCTTCAGCATATTATAGCTGTTGCAATGTTCGCAGGTGGACTCGGTCAGGTGGAGCGCGACCGTATCGGGTTCGAAGAAATATTCGCGATCTGCATTGCCGCCGATGACATAGCTATGATGTTGCGTCACCCGGTCGAAAAAGAAGCGCGCGGCGCGGCCCGGATCGTCTTTGCCGGTCAGTTCATGGATGCGCGCCAGGCCGATCAGCTTGGGTACCTGCGTATTGGCGTGGAAATTGGCGAGCTTGTCTTCGCCAGCCACCAGCGGATCGAGGACCTTGCGGTCATAGATGCGCTCCGCCACCGCCAGCCAGCGCGCGTCGCCCGTTCGGGCGTAGAGTTCGGCATAGCTGTCGTTCAGACCACCATATTCGCAGCCCAGCAATTCCTGCATCTGCGCGTCGTTCAGCGCGGCGAACACGGTTTCGAAATAGCCAGCCAGGCCAATCACGACCGTCAACGCCTTCGCATTGCCCCAGGCGCCATGGACGTCGAGCAGACCAGCGAAATATTTGTGGACGGTGTAGAGCGGCGACCAGCTGCCATTGAGATCGAAACCGCCCGACTTGATCTGACCCTTCATCACTTCGGGGAAAATCTGTTCGCCATCGACGATCTGGCCGTCCTTGGTCTTGCGGCCCAGCGCGCCGATATAACCATCCTTGCGCTGCGCCTGGCACAGCGCCAGTTCGTCGACGATATAATCGGCCCGGCGGCGGCATTCCGCATTGCCCGTCTGCTGCCAGCCCAGCACCAGCGCGGTGATATAGTGGCCGAGCGTATGACCGGCGATCGTGTCGGATTCCCAGCCGCCGTAAATCGGCGCTTTAGGCTCCAGCCCCGCATATTTGCGGAAATTATGCAGGAAACGGTCGGGACTGAGCGACAGGAGATAGGCGATATTGACCTCAACCGCCGTCGCATAATCGGACGGCAGCAGGCGCACATCGGTCAGCGGCAGCGGCTTGGCCCGCAACGGAATACGGGGCGCGATCGCGGCCAGTCCCTTGAACGGGACGGCGCAGACGGCAAGGGCAGCAACCCCCGCCAGCCACTCGCGACGATTGGCTCTCATAGCAAAACACTCCTACCGAATATCGTATACTATATGATAGAGCGCGGGGTGGTGCTGTCAATCCCTATTGTCCAACCATGGGATGCCGATGACCGCTCCTTATCGGCGCAGGGCCACATGCATGTCGGCCAGCGCGAGTTCGATCAGAATGCGCATCGCCTTTTGCGCCTGGCGCGGATTTTGTGCGGCGATTTCGCGATACAGGGCGCGATGTTCCGGCATGGGATCACGCGGCGCGTCCTGCACCCGCTGCTTGGCCGCCGTCGTCCAGGCGATGGCCGACATGATCGAACTGGACAGGGAGAAGAGCAGTTCGTTCTGCGCGGCCTCCATCAGCAGGCCATGGAAGCGCTGGTCAGCCGCCCGCCCCTTCTCCGTCGCCAGCGTGTAGCGCTCCATCGCGTCCAGCGCATTGGCCATGTCGATCAGTTGGCCATCGCTGCGCCGGGTCGCGGCCATCTCCGCCGCCTGCGGCTCCACCATCATGCGTAGTTCGAAGAGGTCGCGTAGAAATTGTTCGCTCGGCTCCGACTGGATCTGCCATGCGAGCACATCGGGATCGAGCATGCTCCACTGGCGCCGCTCATTGACTTTCGTGCCGGCCTTGGGGCGGCTGCTGACCAGCCCCTTGGCGGTCAATATGCGAAAGGCTTCGCGCAGGACGGATCGCGATACGCCCAATGTCTCGGCATGTTCGACCTCCGCTGCAAAGACATGGCCGACGGGCAGCGCACCACCGATGATATGCGTCGCCAGCCGATGCGCCACCATATGATGCAGCCGGCCGGTGATGAGCGGCGCACCGATCGCGCCGTCCTGAACATTTCGCCGGTCGTCCATGCCTGCATCCAATCCCGTCACTATGCACCAACGCTACACGCATAAATGGGCAAGGAAAAGACCGATCTTATATCGTATAATCTTATTGACGATGGGCTCCGTTACGGTCATGACGGCGGCCTCTCTCCTGGAATGATAGGCAGCGCGCAGCCGTGCACATGGTCCGTTTCCCCATATCGAAAAGCATCAGTCTGCTGGCATTGGCCTGCACCATCGGGGCCTGCGCCACCGGCATGCCGACAACCGCGCTGGCGCGCTCGACCAATATTGCCGCCGCCCTGCCGGATATTGGCGCACGCTACGCCCTGTCGGACAAGTTTAACGGCCAGAATCTCACCGACCTCATCGACAATGCCGACGTGGCGCCACGCTTTGTGGGTGAAGGCAAGGGCCTGCTCTATCGCACCGGCAACCGGCTGAACCAAAGCTATGCCTATATCGACCTTGCCACGCTGGCGAAGGCGCAGGTGGCGACGACCGGGCAACTTCTCGCTGCGTTGAGCGCCGCCACGGGCAAGCCGGTCGATGTCGACGCGGCCAAGATCGCCGATGTCGATTATGATCCCGCGACCAAGGCCCTGCGTTTCGCCGCGCTCGACGGTCGCTGGACTCTCGCCGCAAACGGCAAGGCGGAGCGCGTCGCCGAAGAGAAAAAGAACGATCTCTCCCTCCCCTCGCCCGACGGCCGTTTTCGCATCGTGGCGCGCAATTTCAATCTGATCGCGGTTGACGCTAAGAACGGCAAGGAAGTCGCGCTGACCACCGACGGCACACGCGAGCAACCCTATGGCCGCTCCATCCCGCAACTGGCCGACATCCTGCGCGCCGGCACCGAAGAGCCGGACATGCCCGTGTCCGGCGCATGGTCGCCCGACGGCCGCTATCTGCTGAGCTGGCGGCTCGACACGCGCGACGTGAAGAAGCTGTCCATCACCCAGCAAAACCCGCCGGGCGAATTCTATCCGCGCAGCTTCTCCTATGTCTATCCGCTCGCCGGCGCGGAAAAGCTGCCGCAGGCGACCCGCTTCGTCATCGACATCGAACAGGCGATGAAGGCGGGCAAGGCGAAGATCGTGCCGCTCGCGATTCCCTCGGAATCCATCCTCTACCCCTCGCCGCCCGACATGGGCTGGGTGAACGGCAAGCCGCGCATCCTGTGGACCGAACGGGGCTACAAGCAGCAGGCCGTCTATCAGGCCGATCCCGACACCGGCGCCGCGCATATCGTCGCGCATGAGGCGGTCAAACCGCTCGTCACCGTCACTTCCAGCATGATCATGCCCGCGCCGGATCTGGGCGGAGAACTCTCCATTTCCGAACGATCCGGCTGGGCGCAGCTCTATCTCGTCACCCCCGATGCGCCCGATGGCGGGAAACCGCTCACTCGGGGCGAATGGGAAGTCCTGTCGGTCGACCATGTCGCTGGGGACAAGGCATCGCTGATCGTTACCGGCGTGGGCCGCGAAAAGGCGCGCAATCCCTATTGGCGCGCGCTCTATCGCGTGTCGACAGCCGGCGGCGATCCGACCGAACTGACCCCCGAACCGCTCGATCATGACGCGACCCTGTCCGACGATGGCAAATGGATCGTCGATCAGATGTCCAGCCCGACCAGCCCCACCCGCGCCGTGCTGCGCGACGGGCAGACCGGCAAGATCGTCCTCGACCTCGCCACCGCCGACGACAGCCGCCTGCGCGCGGTCGGCTACACCGCGCCCGAACCCTTTCAGGGCATCGCGGCGGACGGCCATACCCCCATCTATGGCATGATCTTCCGCCCGGCCAATTTCGATGCGAAGCGCCGCTACCCCATCATCGACAATGTCTATACCGGCCCGACCACGACCGACGTGCCCGCCACCTGGAACGACGCGCATCGCGTGTCTGGCAATGCCGTGGCGCAGATCGGCGCGATCGTGGTGATGATCGACGGCACCGGCACATCCCGCCGGGGACAAGCCTTCCGCCTGCCCGCTTATCAGAATCTGGGCGAGGTCGGCCTGGACGATCATATCGCGCTCATCCGGCAGATGGCCGCCAAATATCCCTATATGGACGCCACCCGGGTCGGCGTGTTCGGTGGATCGGCCGGCGGTTATGACACAGCGCGCTTTGTGCTGCGTCGCCCGAATTTCTTCACGGTCGGCGTCGCCTCGTCCGGCAATCACGACCTGCGGCTCGACAAGACATGGTGGCCCGAAGTGTCGATGGGCAATCCCGACGAAGCCACATGGGAGCGCAACAGCAACATGTCGGTCGCGGGCAATCTGATGGGCAAGTTGCTGCTGATCCATGGCGATATAGACGACAATGTGCCGGTGACGGAAAGCTTCCGGCTCGCCAAGGCGTTGATGGATGCCGGGCGCGACGTCGATCTGGTTATCCTGCCCAACACTACGCACCGGGTTTACCAGCCCTTCTTCTGGAAGAAGCTGCGCGACTATTTCACGCTCAACCTGCTGGGCGAAACACCGCCTGCCCTCGCGGCTCAGCAAGCCGCCCGCACCGCCGCCGCGCAATGACGAGGATGACTATGACCCAGAAGCTTCCCCTGATCGCCCTGCTGTTGGCGTCGGTGCCCGCGATGATCCCGGCTCAGGCCGCCTTCGCCGAGGCACCGCCCGCCAAGAAGGTGTTTCCGCCGATCTCTAAGACGGCGTTCAAAACAACGACCTTCGACTTGGCGCTGCGCACCGATACGCAGACGCTGGCGCACCTGTCGCCCACCGGCGACGCCACGTTCGATTTCGTCCCGGCGAGCCGTGAAGCGGAACGCGCAGCCGACGGCTATGTCCATATCGGCGACATCCACATCCGCCTGAAGAGCGGCGATGGCGCATGGCAGGACTTTTCCTCCGCCCATGTCCGCAAACCGATCGTGAAGCTGGTCGCGCGCGGCGATATACTGGCCGCCGCCGACATCACCGCATCGATGGGCGCGGGCATCCCGCTGCGTGTCGAACGCCAATGGGTCAATGACAATGGCGTCCTCGCCCTGCGCTTCACCCTGATAAACAGCAGCAACGCCCCGGTCGAGATCGGCGCGCTCGGCATGCCGATGGTGTTCGACAATATCATCCTAGACCGCGATCTGGATCAGGCGCATGCGCAGGCCAGCTTCGTCGATCCCTATATCGGTCGCGACGCCGGCTATCTTCAGGTGACGCGCCTCAACGGTCAGGGTCCGGCGCTGCTGGTCCTGCCCGAGAGGAACACGCCGCTGGAAGCCTATCGTCCGGTCCTCGAAGCCCGCGCCGCACCCAAGGACGATATCTTCACCGACCGCAGCCCGCGCACGCAGGTGTCCGAAGGCTTTTACGACTGGACCGTCGCCAGCAAGGGCTTCGTCGAAAAGGAATGGGCCAAGGCTGGGCCGCAATGGAATGAGGCCACCAGCATCACCCTGGCGCCGGGCCAGAGCCGCACCATCGGCCTGCGCTTCGTCACGTCACCCAGCATCCGCGCGATCGAGGACACGCTGGTCGCCAACAAACGCCCCGTCGCGGTCGGCATCCCCGGCTATGTCGTTCCCACCGACCAGTCGGCCAGCCTGTTCCTCAAATCCCCAAGCCCCGTCGCGAAGATCGAAAGCTTTCCCGTCGGCGCCCTCACCGCCACGCCGGTCGAAAGCAGCGGCGGCTCGGCACGCTATGATGTGAAGGCGTCGGGCTGGGGTCAGGCGCGCCTGACCGTCACCTATGCCGACGGGCAGGCCCAGACCGTCAGCTATTATATCACCAAGCCGCTGGAGCAGGTGATGGCCGATATCGGCCATTTCACTACGACGAACCAATGGTTCGAGGGCAAGGACGACCCCTTCCACCGATCGCCCGCCATCCTCTCCTATGACCGGGAAGAGAATAAGATTCTGACGCAGGACGGCCGCGTCTGGGTGTCGGGGATGAGCGACGAGGGCGGCGCGGGCAGCTGGGTCGCCGCCGCGATCAAGCAGCTCGACAATCCCGATGGGCAAGAAGTCGCCAAGCTGGAGCGGTTGGTCAACGAAACGGTGATCGGCCATCTCCAGGTCGCGGAAGGCGCGCAGGCCGGCGCGGTCAAGAAGAGCCTCTTCTATTACGATCCGAAAGAGTTTCCGGACTATTACGACCCCGCGATCAATTGGAAGAGCTGGACCGCCTGGTCGAAGAAGGATTCGGACGATCTCGGCCGTTCTTACAATTATCCCCATGTCGCGATCGGTCATTGGGTGCTCTATCGCCTCGCGCGCGACAGTCAGGGCCTGGTGAAGCAGCATGACTGGCGCTTCTATCTCGACTGGGCCTATCGCACCTCGGTCGCGATGATGCGCGACGCGCCCTATTATGCCCAGTTCGGCCAGATGGAAGGCGACGTCTTCCTGGACATATTGAAAGATCTGAAGCGCGAAGGCCTGACCGCGCAGGCCACCGAAATGGAAAAGCTGATGAAGGGCCGCGCCGATCACTGGCGCACGCTCAAATATCCCTTCGGCAGCGAAATGGCGTGGGATTCGACGGGGCAGCCCGAAGTCTATGCCTGGATGCGCTATTTCGGCTATCAACCGCAGGCCGATGTAACCAAGGAGGTGATCCTTGGCTATGATCCGACCATCCCAAGCTGGGGCTATAATGGCAATGCCCGCCGCTATTGGGATTTCCTTTATGGCGGTAAGGTGTCGCGGATCGAGCGGCAGATTCATCATTATGGATCGGCGCTGAACGCCGTGCCCTTGTTCGACGCCTATCGCCAGAACCCGGACGACCTGCACCTGTTGCGCGTCGCCTATGGCGGCATGATGGGCGGCATCACCAATATCGACCAGCAGGGCTTCGGGTCTGCCGCCTTCCATAGCTGGCCCGACATGATGAAGTGGGACGCCATCAGTGGCGACTATGGCATGGGCTTTTACGGCCATGCGATCGCGTCCGCGACCTATGCGGTGAAGGACAAGGATCTGGGCTGGCTGGGCTTTGGCGGCAAGGTCACGAACAGCGGTGCGGCCATCCATATCGTGCCGCAGGATGGCGCGCGCCGCCGCCTGTTCATAGCGCCTGCGGGCCTGTGGATCACGCTGGAGGCAGGCCGCATCGCCAGCGCCGATTATGACGGCGCATCGGGTCAGGTCGTGCTGACGCTCGACCCCGCCGACGCCGCGACGGCCAAGGCGCGGCTGCTGTTCGAAACCACGACCAAGGACGGCAAGCCCTATGCGCTGGGCGGCGCAACGGCGGACCGGGGCGGCTATGTCATCCCGCTCGCCAGCAGCGCTACCCGCGTTACGCTGACGCCGCGCTGATGATGCTGCGCCGCGCCCTCCTCGCTTCGGCCCTAGGTCTGACGATGGGGAGCGCGGCGCTGACTGCCATGCCCCGGTCGGCTGTGGATCGCTGTCCTATTGCCGGCAAGACTGGTACATCCACGCACATAGGTTGCTTGGCGGCACTTTCCGATAGGATCAGCCCGGCGCAACAAAATGCCAAGATTAGCGGGAAATATGCGAAGTTAAGCGCAGGCACTCCTATTTGCGCCGTCGGCAATTGGACAGTCGCCGCGACCGATCCGGGCGATGCTATCAACGGCGCCCTGCCGCTCCAGATGGAAAGCGCCCATATCGCCTTCCACTGGAAGCCCGGCACGGTCGATACCGCCGATGCCAAGGCGGCGGCTGCGCATCTGGAATATGTCTGGTCCTATTTCATCGATATGTTGGGCTTCCCCCAGCCCCATTGCGGTGACGCTGCCAAGCTGAAGGTCAACGCCTATATCGGCGTCGATTATGGCCTGACCGGCGGCACGGATTCGCTCGGCCATATGGGCATGTGGATCGGACCGGGCGCGCTCAAGGATCGGTTCGGCCTCGCCCATGAACTGACCCACGCCTTGCAGGCCGCGACCGGTCGGCTGATGGACTCGCCTTACACCGGCTGGATGTTCGAAAGCCATGCCAACTGGATGACGACCCAGTTGCCCGAGTTTCGTGCCAACACCCATTGTTCGGTGCTGCTCAAACAATATCCGCACCTCTATTATGGCTCGACCCGCTCGCGCTACTGCAACTGGCAATGGTTCGAGTATCTGAAGGACCGGCACGGCTATGACGCCGTCAACGCCCTTTGGCGCACCGCGCCGGGCAAGGACGATCCCGCGCGCCTGACCGCCGATCCCTTCACCGTGCTGAAAAGCAACATGGGCTGGACGCAGGATCAACTCAATGATGTGTTCGGCGACTGGGCGCTGCACAACGCCAACTGGGACTATGCCAATGGCGATGCGTATCGCCGCAGCTATGGCGGCTACGGCCAGAGTAGCGGACCCGACATATTGGCCGCGACGGTGCTGGACCCGGTCGATGCCGAAAAGCGCCGCTACGCGGTGCCGGAGATGTGGGCGCCCCAACGCTGGGGCTATAATATCGTCAAACTGAACCCCGACGCCGGGCAAAGCCGCGTCAGCGTTACCTTTCGCGGCATCGTGCAGCAGGCATCGGCCACCGCGAAACTGCCCGGCCTCGCCGACGAACCCGATACCATCCCGCCGCCCGCCTCCGATTGGCGCTGGGGCGTGGTCGCGGTCGGCACAGACGGCAAGAGCCGTTACAGCCCGCTCCAACGCGGCGCGCGCGCTCAGACGGGCATCGCCATCCGCCCTGATGACAGGGGCCTCTACCTCGTCGTCATGGCAACCCCGTCCCAGATGCAGACAATCCGCTGGGACCAGCCCTATTATTCCATCTACCGCTATCCCTGGATGGTCGAACTGGACGGCGCCCGGCCCGACGCCCCCGCCCCCATCCCCGGCGGCCATCGCCACCCCAATGGCGGCGGCTGGGTCGGTCCGGACGCGAAGGTCGCGTCCACCGCCTGGGTCGGGCCCTATGCCCGCGTTCTTTCCGGCACCGTCTCCGACCGGGCACGGGTAGAGGATCATGCCGTCGTTACAGACCGGGCACAGCTACAGGACGATGCCGTCATCGCAGGCCTCACCCTATTGCGTGGCGACACGATCCTGCGCGGCCATGCCCGCGCGGCGACGTCCATGCTGGGCATCGGCGAATATGAGAAAGGGATCATTCTGTCGGGCACGGCCCAGACGATCGGCGACGTCGAACATCGCGGCGGTCAGTTCGACAAGGGCGTCTCCTACGGCTTCGTGGATCAGGACGCGGCCAAAGACCCCAAACGCGGCGCGGACCTGACCGCGCCCGTCCCCGAAGTCACCGCCAAGCCCGACTATCGATGGATACCCTGATGACCACGACCAGCGTGCCGGAAGCCGAAATGCTCTGGGGCCATCCCAAGGGTCTTTATGTCCTCTTCTTCACGGAATTGTGGGAGCGTTTTTCATTCTACGGGATGCGCGCGCTGCTGATCTTTTACCTGACGCGCCATTTCCTCTATTCGGGCGAGCAATCCGGCCTGCTCTACGGCTCCTATCTGGCGCTGGTCTTCCTCTCGCCGATGATCGGCGGCTATCTGGCCGACCGCTGGCTGGGCCAGCGCAAGGCGGTGCTGTTCGGCGGACTGGTCATCGCCAGCGGCCATATCACCCTTGGCCTGGAGGACGCGCTGGGCGCTGCGGCGCAATCGACCTTCTGGATCGGCCTGTCGCTGATCGTCGTGGGCACCGGTTTTCTCAAGGCCAATATTTCGGCGCTGGTGGGCAAGCTCTACACCGCCCATGATCCGCGCCGGGATAGCGCTTACACGCTCTTCTACATGGGCATCAATCTGGGCGGCGCAATCGGCCCGGTCATTTGCGGCCTGCTGGGCGAAAGGCTGGGCTGGGGCTATGGCTTTGGCGCGGCGGCGGTCGGCATGATCGCGGGCGTCATCGTCTTCGCACGCGGCAAGCGCCACCTGCTGGGCGGCGGCGAAGCCCCCGATCCGACGGCACTGGCGCGGCGGGTGTTCGGCGTGAAGCGCGAATGGCTGATCTATGGCCTCACTTTGCCGCTGACCCTGCTCAGTTGGGTATTGCTGGTATCGCCCCGGCTGACCGGCACGCTGCTGGCGGTGGGCGGATTGCTGATCGGGCTGCTGCTGGTCTGGATCGCGCTGGCGCGGCTGGCAGGGGAGGAACGCCGCAAGTTGCTGTATGCGCTGGCACTGATCGTGGTGCAGCCGGTTTTCTGGGGCCTCTACGAACAGAGCGGATCGTCGCTGAACCTGTTCATCGACAATCATGTGAACCGCATGATCCTAGGCTTTGCAGTCCCGGCCTCCGTCTTTCAGGCGCTCCCACCCTTTTTCGTCTGCCTGATCGCCCTGCCCTTCGCCGCGCTCTGGCTGCGCCTGGCCAAGGCGGACCGGATGCCGACGCCGCTCAGCAGCTTTGGCTTTGGCATCATCATGGTCGGTGGCGGCTTCGTGCTGATGGCAGCGGCGCAGTTGGTGCCGCCGGACCAGAAGGTGCCGCTGGCCTTCATCGCCCTGCTCTTCCTTTGCCATGCGATCGGCGAAATGTGCCTGTCCCCCGTTGGCCTGTCCGCCATGTCGCGCCTTGCCCCGCGCCATATGACGAGTTTCCTGATGGGCACCTGGTTCCTGGCGACGGCAGCGGGCAATTTCAGTGCGGGCGTGATCGCATCGGTGATCGGGGCGATGGGTGGTGGCGGCGCGACCGGCGGCGACCGGACGATCATCCTGGACGCCTATCTGCGCATCGGCCTGGTCGCCGCCGCGATTGGCGCGCTCGTGCTGGTGGTGAATATCGGGGCGCAGCGGATACTGCGCCCCGCAACCCGGTAATCAGGCGGCGAAAGGCCGATCGATCGCGATCTGCGGCTGGGTGAACCATTGCGCACCGGTTTCGGTGACGTAGAAATGATCCTCCAGCCTTATGCCGAAACGCTGGGGCACGACGATCATGGGTTCGTTGGAAAAGCACATGCCTGGCGCTAGCGGGGTCTTGTCGCCGCGCACCAGATAGGCGGGTTCGTGGATCGACAGGCCAATGCCATGGCCGGTGCGGTGCGGCAGGCCGGGCAGCCGATAGTCGGGACCAAGCCCCGCCTTCTCCAACACCGCCCGCGCCGCCGCATCCACGCTCTCGCACGGCGCGCCGGGGACGACCGCGTCGAAGGCGGCCTGCTGCGCTTCCTTCTCGATCGCCCATATGTCGCGCGCATGGGCATCCACCGGCCCGAAGGCATAGGTGCGGGTGATGTCGGAATGATAGCCCTGGATCGTGCAGCCCGTGTCGATCAGCACCAATTGGCCCTCCACCAGCGCGCGGTCGCCGGGCAGCCCATGGGGGTAGGCGGTCGCTTCCCCGAACTGGACGATGCAAAAGCTGGAGCCGCTGGCACCCAGCCGACGATGCGCCTCGTCGATGAAGCGCGTCACTTCGCTGGCGCGGATGCCGGGATGCAGGATGCGGGCGGCGGCGGCATGGACGCTCAGCGTCATCGACTTGGCCTGTTGCATCAGCGCCAGTTCGGCAGCGGACTTGACCATGCGGCAGCCGCTGATGACCGGCGTGGCGTCAACCAGAAGCGCCGATGTCGCGGCGCGCAGCCGCTCGGCGAAATGGAAGGGCAGTTCGGGGTCGACTGCCATGGTCCGAACGCCCGCTTCCGCCAAGGCATCGGCCACCAGCGCGACCGGGTCTTCATCCTCCTGCCACGACCGGATATCGGCGGCGATGGCCAGGTCGGCCTCCAGCGTGCCGATCTCGAAATGCGGGCAGATGACGATCGGCGTGCGACCGGGCACCAGCAGCATCGCCACCAGCCGTTCGGTCTGCCCCCACGGCACAGCGGAGAAATAGCGCAGCGAGGCACCGGCATTCACAAGCAGCGCCTGCGCGCCCAGGCCGTCGGTCAACGCCTGCGCATTGGCGATACGGGCCAGTCGTTCGGTCGCCGCGATGGGGGCCGCGACATCGGTCCAGGGGTGCAGCCGGTCCAGTTCGATCGCTGCGGTCGATCCACCAATCATGATCCGTCCTTATGCAAAACGCGCGATGTCGAACAACGAATTGGACGGTTGTGGAGCCCTTTCCGTTACCATGTCCGTCACCAGCCGCGCCGTAATGGGTGCGAGTGTAAGCCCCAGATGCTGGTGCCCAAAAGCGTAAAAAAGATTGTCCGCCTTGTCCGCGCGGCCGATGGCGGGAAGATAGTCGGGCAAGGTCGGGCGGCAGCCCATCCAGCGGGTGAAGGGGGCACGGATCGGCAAGCCCAGTTCGGCGACATGCCGTTCCAGCCGTTCCCATTTTCGCGGGTCGGCCGGGGCGTCGATCCGCCCCAGTTCCACGAAACTGGCTGCCTGCACGCAGTCCCGATAGCGGGTGACGATCATCGACCGTTCCTCGAACACGATCGGCGGCAGATCGGCGGGCCAGTCGGCGGCATCGGCGCGGATATGATAGCCGCGTTCCGCGATCATGGGCACCTTGTAGCCCAGCCCCTCCATCAGCGCGCGCGAGCGGACACCCGCACAGAGGATGACGCGGTCGGCCTCTACGCCGGTCACCTCGACCCCATGGCCGGTGCGGCACAGGGTGGCGCTGCGTCCGACGATTTCGCCGCCCGCAGTAACGAAGGCGGCGCGCAGGGCTTGGCGCAGGGCGGCGAGATCGGCGATCTGCCCGCTACCGGTAAATCGGATGGCGCCCGTCAGGGGTTGCGTGGTCAGCGCCGACAGGATCGTGATTTCCGTTTCGTATGCGTCATGAACATGGGCAGTGCCGGTATCGGCCGCCGTCCAGGCAGCGCGGCCTGTTTCGGCGGCCTGCGCACCCTGCCACACAAGATAATGTCCGTCTTGTTGCAAAAGCGTCGGTTCACCGATCCGATCGACCAGCGCTTCCCAGGTCGGCATGGCCTGTGCCAGCAGTCCGCGCAGCGCCTCACGCCCCGCGTGGAACCGCGCGGGACGCGCCGCCGCCATCAGCCGCAGGCCGAAGGGAAGCCAGGCTCCGATCGCTGACGGCGGACAGTCGAGCGCGCCGCCCCGTTGGAACAGCCGACGCGGCACACTGCGCAATTGCGCCAGCGACGCCAGCGGTTCGACCTGCTCGACCGCGATATGACCGGCATTGCCCCAGGAAGCGGCCTGCCCGGCGGCATCGTCATCGACCAGTATCACGGCCTGCCCTGCATCCAGCAGAGCAATGCCGGTAGAAAGGCCCACCACGCCGCCGCCGATGATCGCTATGCGCCCCACAAAAACCCCATTGCATCGCCTCGTTAATATCGTATACGGTATATCACCTGAGCAGATAGCGTATAAGGGCCTGTCCGACAATGTATGATTTCGTCATTTCCATCGCCAGTCAGCGGTCCCACCGCCGCCGCGCGCGGGCATGACAGCAATGTTGGACGAGCCTACAACAAAAACGCTTTTGCAGTGCAATAGGCCATTATCTACCATATACGGTTCAATCGTGACGCCTCCATCCCGCGTCGCAGCGCCTTATATGGAGACTGACAGGTGACCATCGTCGTCCGCACTCTTTCCGAACGTATTTTCGAAGTTATCCGCGAGCGAATCGTGGAGGGAAAGCTGCCCGACCGCGAACCGGTCCGGCAGGATGCGCTGGCGGCCGAACTGGGGGTCAGCAAAATCCCCCTGCGCGAGGCGCTGGCGCGGCTGGAGCATGAGGGGCTGCTCACCAGCCAGGCCAATCGCGGCTGGTTCGTCCGACCGATGTCGGCCGACCAAGCCGAGGAAATCTACCTGCTGCGCCTGGCGACCGAGCCGGTCGCCGCCGCTTTTTCCTGCACTCGCACCAACGAGGCCGACCGGCAGGCCGCGCTCGACGCCTTCAAGTTGCTCGATGCGGCCGCTAATGACGATCTGAACGCCGTCGCCGTGCGCAATCGGGAATTCCATGTTGCGCTGGTGCGTCCGGGCGGGCGACTGTTGACGACGCAACTCGTCGAAAGGCTCGAGGTTCTGGCGGAACGTTATGTGCTGGCGCATCTGGCGCCGGCCGGCCGTGGCGACCGCGCCCATCTGGAGCATCAGGCGCTGCTCGACGCCTGGCTCGCCGGCAATGCCGACGAAGTGCAGGCGCTGCTGACCAGCCATATTTCCAGCACACTGGACGACCTGCGCGCGCAACTCGCCGCCAGTCACACGCAATGATCGTATAAAAGGGGACTTCATGCTCGGACCACGCAAATCCATCGAGTCACTCGCAAGGCGCGAGTCCGGGCATAGTCTGGCCAAGACGTTAAGCTGGCCGCACCTCATTGCACTGGGCGTAGGCGCGATCGTGGGCACTGGCATCTATACGCTGACCGGCGTGGGTGCCGAGCGCGCCGGTCCCGCCGTCATCCTGGCCTTCGCCATTGCCGGCGCGGTCTGCGCCTGCGCGGCACTGGCCTATGCCGAAATGGCGACCCTGATCCCGGCGGCGGGCAGCGCCTACACATTCAGCTATGCCGCCATGGGCGAAACCGTCGCTTGGGTCGTGGGATGGAGCCTGATTCTGGAATATTCGCTCGCCTGCTCGACCGTCGCGGTCGGCTGGTCGGGTTATCTGGTCGGCTGGCTGACATCGGCGGGCATCCATCTGCCCGCGATGCTGCTGGTCGGGCCGCATGGCGGCGGCCTCATCAACCTGCCCGCCGTGATGGTGGCGCTGGCCGTGATGGGGATGCTGATCGCGGGTACACGCGAAAGCGCGACGCTCAACATCATCCTGGTCATCATCAAGCTGGTTGCGCTGTCTATCTTCGTAGCGATCGCGATGCCCGCCTTTCAGTCGACCAACCTTGATCCGTTCATGCCCTATGGCTTTACCAGCACCGAAATCGGCGGCGAGAAGCGCGGCGTGATGGCGGCGGCGGCGATCGTCTTCTTCGCCTTTTACGGCTTCGACGCGGTCGCCACATCGGCGGAAGAAGCGAAGAACCCGGGCCGTGACCTGACCATCGGCATCATCGGGTCGATGCTCGTCTGCACTGTCATCTATATGGGCGTAGCCATTGCCGCTATCGGTGCAGTGCCCTTTCAACAACTCGCCAATTCACCCGAACCGCTGGCGCTGGTGCTGCGCCAGCTGGGCCAGCCGGTCGCCGCACATCTGATCGCGCTGGCCGCCGTCATCGCATTGCCCTCCGTCATATTGGTGATGATGTATGGCCAGAGCCGCGTCTTCTTCGTCATGGCGCGCGACGGCCTGCTGCCGCGCAGTCTGGCCAAGGTCAGCCCGCGTACCGGCGCACCGACCCGCATCACGCTGATCACCGGCGTGTCGATCGCGCTGGTCGCGGGCATATTCCGCCTGGACGAGATTGCCGAGTTGGCCAATGCTGGGACGCTGATCGCCTTCATGGCGGTGGGCGCCTGCCTGATGATCCTGCGCCGTCGCTCACCGGAACTGCCGCGCCTGTTCCGCTGTCCGCAACCCTATATAGTGGGCACGCTGACGATCCTGGGCTGCGCCTATCTGCTGTTCAGCCTGCCGGAATCCACGCTGATCCGCTTTGGCGCGTGGAATGTGATCGGACTGCTGTTCTACATATTCTACAGCCGCAGCCGCAGCACCGCCCGGCAAGAGGCTGCCGACGCCTGACGGCGGCGCAGCCTTCCCTCTTCGTTTCAACTTGATCCCAAGGAGATCGCGATGACACGCGCCCTTTTTGCCGCCCTTCTTGCCACCGCCAGCCTGACTATGCCTGCCGCCGCCAGGACGGCTTTCGACGGCGTCTGGCTGTTCGACAAGACGCCGCCCACGCCGGGCGTCACCATGATGGAGGTCAAGAGCAAGGGCGCGAAGATCGAAGGGCGCGTCACCACGCTATGGTATGGCCCGGTCGAGATGCTCAACCCGCGCATCGAGGACGGCAAGCTGCTGTTCGAGGCGCGCAACATCAACGATCGCGATCATCCGACCCGCAACTGGAGCGTCGTCCTGAAGGATGGGCAGCCGCATCTGGAAGGCCAGATCTGGGAGAGCAAGATCGCGATCGACGGCTATCGCGGCACAGCCAAGGACGCCAAGGTCCGCGCTTTCCGCTTCGCCGCCTTGCCGCCGTTGGGCCAGCCCATCCCCAGCAAACTGGCCGCGACGCCGCCGATGGGCTGGAGCAGCTGGAACAAGTTCGCCGAGCATATCGACGACAAGACCGTGCGCGCCATGGCCGATGCCATGGTATCGACCGGCCTGCGTGACGCGGGCTACACCTATATCAACATCGACGATGGCTGGCAGGGGACACGCGACGCGACAGGCGTGCTGCAACCCAATGCGAAGTTTCCCGACATGAAGGCGCTGACCGATTACGTTCATGCCAAGGGACTGAAGATCGGCATCTATAGCTCTCAGGGGCCGCGCACCTGCGCGGGTTATGAGGGCAGCTATGGCCATGTCGCGCAGGATGCGAAGCGCTTCGCCGACTGGGGCTTCGACTATCTGAAATATGACCTCTGTTCGGGCGAATGGTTCTATGCCGATGCCGATACGGTCGAGCGCAGTTACCATGAAATGGGCGCGGCCTTGCAGGCGACCGGGCGGGAGATGATCTTTTCGCTGTGCGAATATGGCCGGTTCGATGTCGGCAGCTGGGGCCGGGACGTGGGCGGGCAATTGTGGCGCACGACCGGCGACATCACCGACGATCATGAGACGATGGCCAAGATCGGCTTCGACAAAAATGGCAACGCGGCCCATGCCGGTCCGCATGGCTGGAACGACCCTGACATGCTGGAAATCGGCAATGGCGGGATGAGCGCCGACGCATATCGCACCCATATGACGCTGTGGGCCATGTCCGCCGCGCCGCTGATGATGGGGCATGACCTGCGTGAGACGGATGCGGCGACGCTGGCGATGCTGACCAACCGCCGCATCATCGCGATCGACCAGGATGCGCGCGGCGTACAGGGCAAGGCCGTGCGTAAGCAGGGCGCTCTGGAAATCTGGGCCAAGCCGCTGGCCGACGGACGGGTCGCGCTGGCCCTGTTCAACCGCGGTACGGAAGGCGCCACGATGGCGCTGACGGCAGCAGATGCCGGGCTTTCCGCGATCGCGCAGGTCGAGGATCAATGGTCGGGCGCTACGGCGGCGGCTCTGCCCGGCAGCTATGATGTGTCGGCGCACGGCGCGGTGATGGTCGTGGTGAAGGGCCGGTAACAGGCAAAGGGGGAGTATCATGCGCATTTGGATGCACTCCAGCGCGACCGGCGCGCTGATCGCCGGCCTTCTTCTCTCCCCCGCCGCGTCCCAGACCAGCCCGCCCGAATGGGAGCAGCCGGACGTTATCCGGCAGGGCGCCGAGCCGATGCATACGACGTTCGACGGGTTCGAGACGCGTGCGGGCGCCCTTTCACGCGATGTGGCGCGGTCGCGCTATCATCTCTCACTCGACGGGGACTGGCAGTTCCACCTCTCGCCCAATCCAGAGAGCCGACCTGTCGATTTTTACCGCCCCGGTTTCGACGCCGGCGAATGGGGTACGATCAAGGTGCCGGGGATATGGCAGGCGGAAGGGCATGGCCGGCCGGTCTTCGTCGGCAGCGGCTATCCCTTTCCGCGCAACCAGCCGAAGATCGAGCATAGCCTCAACGAAGTCGGTTCCTACCGACGCGAGTTGACGATCCCGGCGCATTTTGCCGGACGACGCCTGCTCCTCACGGTGGGGGCGGCTGGGGCGGCCTATTATCTGTGGGTCAATGGCGAGCGGGTCGGCTATTCCGAGGACAGCAAACTGCCGACCGAGTTCGACATCAGCCGTCATGCGAAGCCCGGTCGCAATATCGTGGCGATCGAACTCTATCGCTTCGCGGACGGCAGCTATCTGGAGGATCAGGACTTCTGGCGGGTCAACGGTATCGAGCGGAGCATCAGCCTCTATGCCGCGCCGCACACCCATATCACCGACCTGACCGTCGATGCGGGGCTGGAGCATGACTATCGTGACGGGCGGCTGGGGCTAACGGTCGCGATCGGCGACGCACCCGCCGAGATGCGCGTGCGCGCCACGCTGCTGGATGGCGGACGAAGCCTGCTGGTGCGCGAGGCAGCCGGCAGCGGTTCTATAAAACTGGACGTCGGCCTGCCCGGCGTGAAGGCCTGGACCGCGGAAACGCCCAACCTCTACACGCTGCTTGTCGAACTGCTGGACCAGAAAGGTCGACTGGTCGAGGCGACAAGTCGGCGCATCGGGTTCCGCACGGTTGAGATTGCCAACGGCGAGGTGCGGGTGAATGGCCGACGGATCACGATCCGCGGCGTCAACCGGCACGAACATGATCCCAAGACGTTCCGCATCCTGTCCGAAGCGACGATGCGCAGGGATATCGAGTTGATGAAGGCCGCGAACGTCAACGCGGTGCGCACGTCCCATTATCCCAACGATCCGCGCTGGTATGACCTGGCCGACGAATATGGCCTCTACATCATGGATGAAGCCAATATCGAAAGCCACGGCTATCTGGGCCTGTCGCAGCAGCATGACGACGATCCGTCGATGCTGCTGGGCAACGACCCCACATGGCGGGCCGCGCATCTGGACCGGGTGCAGCGCATGGTGCAGCGGGATCGCAACCATCCGTCTATCATCTTCTGGTCGCTGGGCAACGAGACGGGGATCGGCACGAGTTTCGAGGCGGCGGCCAAATGGGTGAAGGCCAACGATCCGACCAGGCTGGTCAGCTTCCTGGGCTGGAGCATGAGCAACTGGCGGCATCCGGTGAACCCCTATGTCGACATCTTCGCGCCCATGTATGACGATGTGCCCAAGATGATCGATTATGCGCGCGATCCGGCCTTCAAACAGCCGTTGATCCTGTGCGAATATGCCCATGCGATGGGCAACAGCCTGGGCGATCTGGAGGGATACTGGCAGGCGATGCGCGCGCATCCCAAGTTGCAGGGCGGCTTCGTGTGGGACTGGGTCGACCAGACGATGTTGCTGAAGGACAAGGAGGGACGGCCCTTTTGGGGGCAGGGGCTGGATTATGATCCCGATCCCGAAGCGCCCGGCGTGCATGGCGACGACAGCCCGGTCGGCGATGGCGTGATCCAGTCCGACCGGACGCCCGACCCCGAATATTTCGAACTGGCTAAGGTGCAGGCGCCGATCGCTTTCCTGGTGGATGGCAGCGGTTATCGCATCGTCAATCGCCACGACCATATCGACCTGTCACGCTTCACGCTGGACTGGACGGTGCTGGAAGATGGCGTAACGATCGCGCGCGGCGGCCTGCCCATGCCGGCGGTCGCGGCGGGCTTCAGTGCGCCGCTGCCCCTGACCCTGCCCGCGCCGAAGAATGCGACCGCAGAGCGGATATTGGTGCTGCGCGCCCGGACGAAAGCAGGCGCCGTGCCGATGCTGCCGGTCGGCCATGTCGTGGGCTGGGAGCAGTTCGCGTTGAACGCCCCCGCCCTGCCCGCGCCGCCCACCGGCAATGTCGCGCCGGTCGAGGATGCCGATACGCTGCGCCTGTCGGCCGGGAACGCGATGCTGGAAATCGACCGCGCAACGGGACTCGTGCGGCGCTATGCGCGCGGCGGGACACTGTTGCTGAGCGGCGGCGCCCCCCATTTCTGGCGCGCACCGACCGATAACGACATCGGCGCGGGAGTTCCCAAGAGCCACGCCATGTGGCAATATTTTTCCGCGCATCGCCGTGTGGAATCGGTCGCGCAAATGGGCAATGCGATCGTCGTGCGGCATGATATGGGTGTCGGATCGGTCAAGACCGAAACCCGCTGGACCATGGCCGCCGACGGCCGGGTCGGCGTGACGATGCGCTTCGATCCGATCCGCGATACGCTACCCGATCCATTGCGGGTGGGCCTCGCCTTCGACACGCCGTCGACATTGAACAGGGTCGACTGGTATGGTCGTGGTCCGCACGAAAGCTACGCGGATCGCAAGACCAGCGGGTTGGTCGCCCGATGGAGCGGCACCGTTGCGGAGCAATATCACGACTATGCCCGGCCGCAGGAATCCGGGAACAAGAGCGACGTGCGCTGGATCGCGCTGACCGGGGGCGGCACGGGCCTGCGCATCACCGGCGCGCAGCCGCTGTCGGTCAACGCGCTGGCCTTTCCCTATGCCGATCTGGCGATGCAGCCGCCGGGACGGGCGCATAGTTCGGACATCCGCCCGCATGATCACGGCACGCTGCTGATCGACGCGGCGCAGGCGGGCGTGGGCGGCGACACCGGATGGAATCTCGACGGGCGGGCGCACATGCCGTTCCGCATTCCGCTCAAGTCACTGACCTACAGCTTCACGATCGACGCGCCCCACTGACGATCAACGGTGACGCGCACGGAAAGACCCGCCTGCGCAGTCATGCAGGCGGGTCTTTTTGCGTCTAAAGTGGCCGGGTTTTACCCCCGGCCAGCCTGTATTGGTTTTACCCGATTTCCAAGTCATCAGATGATTCCATCTGATGAGAAATCGCTTTAGAAATTCACCGTCGCGCCGATGAAGATGTTGCGACCCAGCGCGTCATAGACGCCTGGATAGGTGTTGCCGTTGCCGAAGGACGACAGGATGCCGGCCGCGATCGCTGGCGGATCCTTGTCGAACATATTGTTCATGCCAGCGCGCAACGTCAGCTGCTTGCCGATCGACTGGGTGAGCGACAGGTCGAAATAATTATAGTCGTTGATCTTGCGGTTGATGACGCTGGGCGTACCGTTGAGCGCGGCATTGTCCGACAGGCTGGACAATGTCGTGCCGCCGATGTGACGCCAGGACAGCGAGAGGACGGTATCGCTGGGCGCCATCCAGGTGAAACGGGCCACATGGCGCCATTCGGGTGATGGTTGACCACAGGTATAGCCGAACAGGCCCTTGCAGTCATAGCTTCCCTGGCCCGGCAACGGTTGCGATACCTGCTTGGCCAGCCAGGTGCCGACTGCATTGATGTTGAATTGGCCCAGCTTGCCGATGCCGAACGTATAGTCGGCGGTCACGTCGATGCCGGACGTCTTGAGATATCCGGTGTTGAGCGTCGTCGATACGATATAGCCGTTCTGACCGAAGATAGCGCCCGACCGTGGATCACGATTGAACAGGCCGCAATAATAGGGATCGCCGGTCTGGGCGCACTGGCTGATGATCAACGAGGCGTCGAGCGCACCGATATAGTCCTGCACCTTGATCTTGTAATAATCGACAGACAGCGAGAAGTTGCGCAGCGAGCGCGGCGTCAGCACGAAACCCGCGGTGATCGTATCGGCCGTTTCCGGCTTCAGTCCACGATTGCCGCCGCCCAGTGCAGAACAGGTGTCCGCCGGGCATTCCACGATATTGCCATATTGCGCGGCGGTAACGCCGGTGAGCGCGCAGGTCGCTTCGGACGCGACAGGGTCCGGACCGGAACAAGGGTCTTGCCCGGCGACATTGCCGACCGACTGCGACGCGAAGAGTTCACCGATATTGGGCGCACGGATTGCATGGTTGTAGCTGGCACGCAGGCGAAGGTCGTCGACCGGTTGCCAGCTAAGTTCGCCCTTGTATGTCCAGACATTGAAATTGGACTTGAAACCGGTCGACTTCTGCTGATTCTTGTATGACGAATAACGCAAACCACCATTGATTGTCAGCGACCGGACGAAGGGCATGTCCGAAATCAGCGGAATTTCGATTTCGCCATAGCCTTCGGTCACGCTGATGACGCCATCCGCATTGGTGGCGCCGCCCTGCTGCGCGATCTCGTCGGCGAAATAGTTCAGCGTCTCGCGGCGATGTTCCGCACCCAGCGCAATGCCCACGCCCCGGCTGGCCCAGGGACTGGTGATGCCCATCTGGCCCAGATCGCCGCTCAGCGTGCCGGAAAAGACCCGCTGCGAATTGCGGGACGAGGTGTTGCTGGGGGTGAAGAGATAGTTGCCCTGTTCTGCGGTGACGCCGCCAGCCGCGAAGACATTGACCGGGATACAATTGGGGTCGGTGCCGTCGATGACCGAACGACAGGTGGGAACGCCGTTGACGGGCACGACGTCGAGCGCGCGTTGCGCCTTTACCGCATCGACATTGTTGAGATAGCGTTCCTTGAAGCGAACCAGCGAATAGAGATAGTTCACATCATAGCTAAAGCCACTGCCCAGATCGCCGCGCACGCCGGCGGTATAGCGATAGTCGTTATATCTAAGGTCATCACGGCGTGGGGCGAGGGTCATGCGGTAGCCGACCAGCGCATCGGCGGTCTGGCTGGTGCCCGCCTTGGCCCCGCACAGGGTGTTGAGCTGGCTGGCGCTGGCCAGCGGATTGTTGCACGAAATAGCGAAGGGCGAGCCCAGGAAGATCGCCGAGGGCGCGACCTGCGAGAAGGTATGATCACGCATGAACATAAAACTGCCATAGACTTCGGCCGCCTTGCTCAGTTCGAACTTGGCGAAAGCGCCTGCGGTGATGCGTTCGTCCGACCGCTGGAAATAATTGTCCGGCGCGTAATTATAGGCATAGCTGTTGTCGTAGGGTACGAAGGTCTGGCTGCCATCCTTGTTGTTGGTTAGCGTCTGGCCCTGCGCAGCGCCCTCCAGCGGGACGAATGTGCCAAAGGGCGTATTGCTCGACCCGCCGCAGAACAGGGCTGTGCCGGCATCGTCAGCCTGTTGCAGCGCGCAGGAAGATACGTCGCGGTTCGACTGACGCACCGGATCATGATGGCGATAGCCGGCATAAGCGGTGATGTTGCCGCGACCATCGGCGAAATTCTTGCCCGCAGACACGGTGATGTCCTGCTTGCCGCCGTCCATGACCGAACCGTTGGCCTTGCGATAGCCCTTGTCGTCGAGCAGGCTGCGTACCGCGCCATTGTTGTTGTCATGCTGATAGAAGCCGGTCTGGGCGTCGATCCGGATGCCGTCCAGATCATCCTTCAGCACGAAATTGACGACGCCCGACAGCGCGTCCGAACCGTAGACCGCCGACGCGCCGCCAGTCAGCACATCGACACGCTCGACCAGGCTGCTGGGCACGAAATTGAGGTTGATCGCCTGCTGGGGCAGCATGCGCTGGCCATTGACCAGCACAAGCACGCGGTTGTCCCCCAGATTGCGTAGATTGACCTTGGAGGTACCGTCCGAACCATTCGAGACATTCTCGTTCGCATCGGCGGTGAATTGCGGCAGGCGGTTCAATACGCCTTCCACCGTGGTTGCCCCCTGGTAGCGAAATTCTTCCGCGCCCACGACGGTCTGAGGACTGTTGCTCTGCAGATCGGGGCGCTTGATGCGCGTACCGGTCACGACGATGTCCGATGCACCGGACGCTGCGGGTTCCTGCGCGATCTGCGCCAGGGCAATCCCAGGCAGAACGGCGGTCGCCGCCGCAGCACAACATAGTCTTACACGGTAATTCCGCATTGATTGTCTCCCTGGCGTTTTTTGCAGGAAAGACGCTGCGGCAAATTCGCCGGAAAGTCAAATATGGTATACGAAATATATTATGCAAGACGACCATTGCGATAGATATACGGCGCTACGCCACCTGCGCGAAACGGCAGTTGTCGGAGGCGGCCTCGTCGTTCCATCTGTTACGCTTCGACAGAAGATCACTGTAAAGGCAAGAACGCCTTCTGCTCGCGCACGAGCCGTTCGGTTGCGGACCCTGAGGCATAAGCTCGGCGAGAAGGGACAAGAACACTGTGACTCTGGGCTGGCAAAAGCGCGTGGGCGATCCTTCCGGCCGCGACCTGAAACCTATTTGGCGGCACACCGGGTTGCCAGGCGCGCGCACAGCAGACATGTGTCGTTCCAACAGGAGATACGCATGACATCCAAATCGCTTGTTGCCGGCATGGCGCTTGCTGCCATGATCGCAGGCGCGGCCCCGGCATTTGCCAAGAGCAAGGACGCCCTCGCCATTTCCGTTTATAATCCGGGAGAGAAAGGCGTCTTCGCCGTTTCCTCGGAGATCGTCTCCGGCCCGCATGAGGTGATGCTGGTCGACGCCCAGTTCTCCGCTACGGACGCCAGGGCGCTGGTCGCGCAGATCAAGGCGACCGGCAAGACCTTGAAGACGGTCTATATCAGCCACAGCGATCCCGACTATTATTTCGGGCTCGAGACGATCCACGCCGCCTTCCCCGACGCGAAGATTGTCGCCACGCCGCAAACGGTGGCCGCAATACGGGCAAGCAAGGATGGCAAGCTTGCCTTTTGGGGACCGATCCTCAAGGACAATGCGCCCACATCCGTCATCGTCCCGGAGCCTCTCACGGGGAATATGCTGACCGTAGACGGCAAGGCGCTGAATATCGTCGGGCTCGACGGCCCGACCCCAGACCGCACATTTCTTTGGGTGCCGTCGAACAGAGCGGTGATCGGCGGCATTCCCGTTGTCGCCAACGAGCATGTCTGGATCGCGGATACCCAAACGTCGCAATCCCGTGCGGACTGGAAAAAGACGCTCGACGCGATCACCGCGCTCAAGCCCCTGATGGTGGTTCCAGGCCATTATTCGGTCAATCGCGATGGCAGCCAGCCCTTCACGCTGGCGGCGGTGAAATTCACCCGGGACTATCTCGACGCCTTCGAGGTGGAGGCTGCCAAAGCGACCGATTCAGGCGCACTGATCGCTGCGATGAAGCGGCGCTATCCCGGCCTCGCCGGCGAGGATTCCCTGACGACCAGCGCCAAGGTGATCAAGGGCGAGATGAAATGGCCGACGGAAGACCCTGCCAACTGATTTGCCATTGGAGGGTCCAAGGCAGCCAGAAACCACGTTGAATTTGCGAGGATCCTTGGCCGATGGCCGACTGGCCGTTCACTCCTGCCGAGAGCCATGACGGAAAACCCCTCGACTGGCATTGTCGGACACTTCCTCGATCCGACAGTGATTTTTGGACATGCCAAGGGATCACAGGGGCGCGCAATTCCGTGCACGCCGGATTTTCGGCGGAATTGCGCTGCGACTGCCTGAGATTCATGTGATTGCCGACACCCGAAACTTGCCCATTTCCCCATGAGGTCGGGGGTCCGAAACTCAATCAAGAACAGCTTCGGGAATAGGACGTTCACTGCTCGCGTTCCGCCGAATTGCGGGACCGATTTCCCCATTACGTCCCGAAAGAGCGAATGTCCCTCAGCCCGCGGGATAAAGCATGCCGGTGCAAGCCACGTTGGCGGCGATACCACCGTCATGCGAGCGCCCAACAAGCAGTGTATGATCAACGACACGATTGCGACCGCCATGTTTAGCGGCATAAAGCGCCATATCGGCTTGGGTGATCAGCGCCTCCCAAGTCGCGCCTTGCCGTGCAGCCCGACTATGCCCCAGACTGGCTGTGCAGCGGAGCTCTGTACCATCGCTCAGGAATACAGACATGGTCTCGATCGAAACTCGGATTCGTTCTGCGATCTCCGCCTCGATGGCTTCGGGGCCGGGCGCCAGCAAGATCATGAACTCCTCACCGCCCACCCGGGCGACGAGGTCGGTCGAACGCACCGTTTCGGCGATCCGGGTTGCCACCGCGACAAGCACCGCATCGCCTGCGAGATGTCCCCACCGATCGTTCAATCGCTTGAAATTGTCGATGTCGAGCAGGATGAGTGCCAGATCAGCGCTCTCTTGTGCCAGGGATTCGATCCGCTTTGCACCGGCCTCCCACATAACGCGACGATTGGACAAGCCAGTAAGCGCATCGCGTGTCGCCTGCCAGACCAGTCGCTCGTCCAACTGCCGCGCGATCATCCACAGGAGGCAGACGGCGATCATCCATGTCAAAAGCAGCCGTGCCACCAGTCCCACGACTGTGCTGATTTCGAATGCCAATGTGCTTTCAGCACCCGCCAATACTGCCAAACTGCGCAGCCCCATAATGCCTGCCCAGGCGAAATGAAGGACGGCCGCCAACCTAGCTGGCGGACGATGTGGCAGGTCAGCATGGCGCCAGAGCGCCACACCGGTGGCGATAGTCAGCAAGCCTCGAAGAGCGCAGCCGAACAGCAACATCACGCCGAAGTCGGGTTTCGGCAGCGACAGTGCGTAAGCAACCTCCACCAGCGCCAGTAGCACGGCGAACCCAATCGGCCAGTTGTCCCTACTCGGACGGTTGAGGAACAAGTTGGTTGCAACCAACGCGACCGCCATGCCAACGTCGATCGTGAGATTGGCGATCAACTGAATCCGCGGCACCATGATGTTGAACGCGCTCAGCATGAGTGCAACGAAGCCACTCGTCATCAGTATGTTGGCCAAACTCCAGAGCAAAAGACTGGCCGGTCGCTTCACATAATCTGTAGCTCGCCAAAAGCCCAGGAACAGACACGCCGAAACGAGTGACGTGAACGCGTTGACGAACAGCATCGTCGTCAGGTCAATTTGACTACCGAATTCCCGCATGGCTGCATCTTATCAGTAAATACTTAGAAACCCTTACCTTCTCGGAAAGTAAGCGCATCGGCGCGATCTTTGGACTCCCCTCTTCCCGTCATCAAAGCCATTTACCGTACGATCTAGGATGTTTATTCAGAGACGCCGGAGTTTGTCCGCGCGGATCGCCTAACGGTATAAAAAAAAGCATCCAAATCGGAACAGCGGCGGCAGGCGGCAACAATCGGGCGAAAGCCGCCGCCTGCCATATGATAGCCGCTATGTCGGGAGCTGACGCAATCGGTCGTTCACGCGTTGGGGACGGAATGGCATGAACTGGTCGACTGCTACCGGAAGCGACGCACCGCGAACGGAGGCTATCCGCCTACCCAGCTCCATTCATGGTCCGTTCCCTCGCGCCTGCCCTTGTGATATAGGCAATTGAGAAAGCAGCGAGATTCCTGATTTCAGCAAGAACGAACCGGCGCCTTTCTGGAAGCCTTATCGCTCATCTCATTTCCATTACATATCTGAAAACCAAAACAGAACTATTGTGAGTTGGATTCCGGCTCGGCCATATATTCCGGCTGATAAACCTTCCTTCTCGACTTGCCGCATGTCGCCCGTCTAAGAGAACGGCATGATGAAGCTGTTCATTGGCAACAAAGCCTATTCGAGCTGGTCGCTGCGCGGGTGGCTGGCGTGCAAATTGTCCACCCTTCCGTTCGAGGAAGTGGTCGTGCCCCTCTATGACGAAGCGTGGGAGAAGCGGCGCGAGGGCGACGAGTTCGCGCCGTCGTCCGGCAAGGTGCCGATCCTGTGGGACGGCGACGATGTCGTCGTGTGGGACAGCCTCGCCATCGTCGAATATCTCAACGAGAAAAGCCGCGCGGAAGGAGTTGGGGACGACCTGTTCTGGCCGACCGATCCCGCCGCGCGCGCGATGGCCCGGTCCATGGCCGCCGAAATGCACAGCAGCTTCGCTGCGCTCCGCCGCGAGCACAGCATGAACATCCGGCAAATCTATCCCGCCGTGCCGCCGTCCGACGCGGTGGCACAGGATATCGCGCGCATCATGCAGCTTTGGGCGCAGGCCCGCGCCCGCCACGGTGGCGATGGCGATTTCCTGTTCGGGACCTTCGGCGCCGCAGACGTGATGTTCGCGCCCGTCGTCACCCGCCTCATCACCTACCAGCTGCCGGTCGCCCGTTTCGCCGAAGCCTATATGCGCGCGATCATCGCCCATCCCTGGATGCAGGAATGGATCGGCGGCGCGCAGGCAGAGGACTGGGTCATCGACCGGTTCGAAATCCCTCCGCAGACGGCGTAACGCCATGAGCGATACGCCCGAAACGCCGCAAGCCGAAACGCCCAAGGAAGCGCGCGCCGCCGAAGCCGCGGCGATCCGTCGCCGCTGGATCACGCTGGGGGAAATGCTCGCGGTGCTGGCGGTCGGCATTTCCGCCCTCACCCTCTATCTCAACTGGGCGGACAAGCAGGACGAACGCGCCGACAAGGCGGCGCAAAGCCGCAAGGCGTCCAGCCGCGCTGCGATATTGGTGCTGAACGCGGATAGCGTGAAGGACGACCGGATCGCCTTGAAGCCCACCGATCCGGACCAAGTCGTGCAGAGCCAGACCATCCTCTTCCCCGCGCGCTCGGCATCGCGCCGGTGGAGACGACGGGCGATCCCCGGATCGAGGCGGACTGGTTCGAAAGCGCGCTCAAAAAGGCGCGCGCCAAGGCGAAACTGCCTGATGACAGCGTCGGCGACGAGCGCTTGCCGGTCGCCATCACCACCCGCTTCGTCGTCGGTGGCGATGCGCATGAAAATGTCGCGCTCTACGACATCGGCTATGGCGTCAAAGGCGGCTGGATCGCGGGGCATAGCGTGGCGCTGCGGGGCCTCTCGCGGGTCGCAACGCTCAAGGCCGATGGCGCGCAGGCCGGCATCGACGCCCGCTGGGCGCGACTGAGCCAGAAATAGCCGCACGTCTGCCCCAAGCCCATCTTCGTCGCCTGAAAGCGCAAAGCACCTTGTCTTGTCGGTCGCAACCGTCTGGAAGAGCAAGCGCGCAATGGCCGCCCGGGGGAACAGAACAGCCGTGACGGGATCGATCGACCTTTTCCATGCGACGGCCGGGCTGCTGGTCGGCGTCCTCGTCGGGCTGACCGGCGTGGGCGGCGGATCGTTGATGACGCCGCTGCTGGTGCTCTTCTTCGGCGTTAGCGCCAAGACGGCGGTGGGCACCGATCTGCTGTTCGCCGCGATTACCAAGATCGCCGGGTCCGCGGTCCATGGCAAGCGCGAGACGATCGAATGGCCGATCGTGCGCCGCATGGCGCTGGGCAGCGTGCCTGCCGCCATCCTCACCCTCATCCTTCTGCGTCAGGTCGGCAGCGTCGGCCAATCGAGCGAAAAGATCATCCTGACGGCGCTGGCCGCTCTGCTGGCGCTCACATCGGTCGCGATCCTTTGCCGCAAATGGCTGTTCCGCCACCGCGGCGACCTCACCACACAGCGCCCCGCCGGCATCACCTTTGCTGCCACGACAATTCTCGGCGCGCTGATCGGTGGCGCGGTGTCGCTGTCATCGGTGGGCGCGGGCGCGATCGGCGTCACCGTGTTGTTGATCCTCTACCCCCGGCTGCAAATGGCGCGCATCGTCGGGTCCGACATCGCCCATGCGGTACCGCTGGCGCTGATCGCGGGGACGGGCCATTGGCTGATGGGCGACGTCAACGGCGTGCTGCTCACCAATCTCCTCATCGGCTCCATCCCAGGCGTGGTCCTGGGCAGCTACCTTTCGTCCCATGCCCCCGACAGGATCTTGCAACCGCTTCTCGCCGCCGTGCTGGCGCTGTCCGCCTGGCAGCTGTTCGTCAAGGCACGCGCGCCCGAGCCGACGCATGTCGCAGCCCCCGCTCTGGTCCAGCCGCACTAAAGCCCAACCCCGTCATCCCGGCGAAGGCTGGGATCTCAGGCAATGACGCGCCAGACCTCCAAAGACCCCAGCCGGACCAGAAGGCCGGACCAAAGAAAAAGCCCGGCCACTCCATCGGAGCGCCGGGCCATTTCTATCGGATCGGATCGCAGGCTTTAGCCGACGATTTCTTCCGGCTTGAAGAAATAGGCGATCTCGATCGCGGCATTTTCCTCGCTGTCCGAACCATGGACCGAATTGGCTTCGATCGATTCGGCCAGTTCCTTGCGGATCGTGCCGGCGTCGGCATTGGCGGGGTTGGTGGCGCCCATGATGTCGCGGTTACGCTGCACGGCGTTTTCGCCTTCCAGGACCTGGACGACGACCGGGCCGGAAATCATGAAGGCGACGAGGTCGGCGAAGAAGGGACGATCCTTGTGGACGCCATAAAAGCCTTCGGCCTGCTCGCGGCTCATGCGGATGCGCTTGGACGCGACGATGCGCAGCCCTGCTTCCTCCAGCATCTTGGCGACCGCACCGGTCAGGTTGCGACGGGTCGCGTCGGGCTTGATGATCGAAAAGGTGCGCGTGACGGCCATGGCCCTCGGTACTCCAGATTGTTGGGAATAAAGTTGCGCGGCCTTTAGACGCGGCCGCGCCAGGCCGCAAGGGGCTTAAGGACTTAGGCCATCTGCACCCATTTGCGCCCGTCCTGCCGGAAGTAACGGGCCGCTATGCCGTCCTGCTTGGCCAATGTCCGCCAACTCCCCCGCGCCGCCTCGATCGTGTCATCGTCGAAAAAGTGGAAAACCCGCTCGAATTCCAGCGCCGCGTCGCGCCAGACGCCGTCCGCCAGCGCGATGTGGCGCGCGCCGTTCACGGCCTCGCACGTGTCGCTCAGCAGGATCGGCTGCACCGCCTCTCCCCCTTCGCCCGCCCGCCCATGCGCCAGGAAGCTTTCGGGCGGTCCGGCCCACAGGCCTGCCGAAATCCGCTCCAGCCGGTCAGGCTCCGTCGCGACCACCAGCAGCCGCGCGCCCATCCCCAATATGCGGGCCGCGATCGCGGGCAGCACCTGGTCCACGGGATCGCGGCTGAGCTGGTAGAAATCGACCTGCATGATCCTCTTTCACACCCGTTCGGGCGAACGGAAACGCGATGTTACTGCTCGAACTTGTCCGCGACCAGCCGGTCGATCAGGCGCACGCCATAACCGGTCGCGCCCTTGTCCCATGTGCCGCCGGGCTTGTCCGCCCAGACCATCCCCGCAATGTCGAGATGCGCCCACTTCACGCCATCCTCGACGAAGCGCTTGATGAACTGCGCGGCGGTGATCGACCCGGCAAAGCGCCCGCCGATATTCTTCATGTCCGCGATCGGGCTGTCGATCAGCTTGTCGTAGGCGGTGGACAGCGGGAAGCGCCACAGCGGATCGCCGCTCGCCTTGCCCGCCGCGATCAGATCGTCGGCCAGACCATCGTCATTGGCGAAGATACCTGCATATTGATCGCCCAGCGACACGATGATCGCGCCGGTCAGGGTGGCCAAGTCGATAACCACTTCGGGCTTGTAGGTGCGCTGCGCCCAGGTCAGCGCGTCGCACAGCACCAGCCGCCCTTCCGCGTCGGTGTTCAGCACCTCGATCGTCTGACCCGACATGGACGTCACGATGTCGCCGGGGCGCTGCGCATTGCCGTCGGGCATATTCTCGACCAGGCCGCAGATGCCGACGACATGCGCCTTCGCCTTGCGTCCGGCCAGCGCCTTCATCGCGCCCGCGACCGCGCCCGCGCCGCCCATGTCCCACTTCATGTCCTCCATGCCGGCGGCCGGCTTGATGGAGATGCCGCCGGTGTCGAACGTCACGCCCTTGCCCACGAACACGACCGGCTTTTCAGCAGTGCCTCCCGTGCCGTCCCACTCCATCGCCAGCAGCCGCGCTTCGCGCACCGAACCCTGCGCCACGCCCAGCAGCGATCCCATGCCCAGCGCTTCCATCGCCGCCTTGTCAAGCACGGTGATCTTGATGCCGAGGTCGCTAAGATGCTGGCAGCGCTCCACGAAGCTTTCGGGATAGAGGATGTTCGCCGGTTCCGACACCAGTTCGCGGGTGAAGGCGACGCCTTCCGCAACGGCGGCCTGCCGCGCCCACGCCGCCTCCGCACCGGTCGCGACCAGCGTGACGGTCTTGAGCGTGGGCTTCGCCTTTTCGGACTGGCGCGTGCGATAGGTGTCGATCCGCCAGCCGCGCAGATGCACGCCGAAGGCGAACTGCGCTGCCTGCTCGCCGCTGACATCGCCGACGAACTCGACCGCCGCATGGCTCGCGCCGCTGGTGCTGAGCTTGGCGGTCAGCGCAGCCCCTGCCTTTTCATAATCCAGTTCCACCCCCGCGCCCACGCCCAGCAGCAGCACGCGCAACGTCTTGCCGCCTTCGTCCACGAAGCTTTCGAAAGCCGCGCCCGTTTCCCCGGTAAAGCGCGAAGCCGCCGCGCCCGCCACCAAGGTCGCGCCGGACGACAGGGGAAGCGTGTCGATCGCGCCCTTGGGCACGACAAGGACCAGCGTGTCGGCATCGGGGCGGGTCGGGCTGAACTGGATATCCATGGGGGTGCTTGATCCTCTTGTCTCGACGGGCGGGCCTGCCGCGCTCTTGTGTGCCAGATAGTGCGGCTTTTCCCGTCTGGCAAAGCCGTTCGACCGATTTCCGGTCAAAGATGCGCGACGGGCGATTGCGGAGGGGCAATCAGTGCGATAGGCGGGACGGCAAGACGCGCCCGTTGATGAGGCACCATCGCTTGCACACTGCCCTGTTCCCCTTTTCCCTTCGTACCGCATTGCTGGCCGGGGCAACACTGCCCGGCCTGCTATGCGGGCTGACGCTGTCGCCTGCCGCGCTGGCGCAGCAGCTCAACGAACCGGCCACGCCTATCAGCGCGCCCGACACCCCGACACCCGCCAATGACGACCAGATCGGGTTCGCCGCCGACGCGCTGGAATATGACAGCAACAGCGAAACCGTCACCGCCAACGGCAATGTCCAGCTGTTGCGTGACGGCAACCGGCTGCGCGCCGACAAGGTCGTGTGGGACCGCAACAGCGGGAAGGTGGAGGCGCAGGGCAATGTCTCCATCGTCGATCCCGATGGCAACATCGCCTATGGCGACCGGTTCGACGTCACCGACACGTTGAAGGACGGGGCGGTCGACAATATCCTGCTGGTGCTCCAGTCGGGCGGCCGCCTCGCCTCGGTAAAGGGCACGCGGGTCAATGGCATCTACACGCTCAACCGCGCCACCTATACCGGCTGTTCGGTGGAAGACAGCGATGGCTGCCCCAAGGAACCGACGTGGCGGATCAATGCGGTCAAGGTGATCTACGATCCGACCCGCCAGCGCGTCACCTACACCAACGCCAATATCGAACTGTTCGGCCTGCCGCTCATTCCCCTGCCCGGCCTGTCCCATCCGGTGGGCGACGGCGGCAGCAGCGGCCTGCTGGTGCCCAACCTGCGCTACGACCGCAACAACGGGTTCGAAGCGGCGCTGCCCTATTATTTCAAGCTTGCGCCCAATCGCGACGTCACGATCACGCCGCACATCTACACCGGCGTCCTGCCGATGCTGGAGGCCAATTACCGCCATCTGTACGACCGGGGCGCCTATCAGATCACCGGCTTCGCCACCTATGGCCGTCGTGTCGGCATCGGCAGCGATGCGGCCATACCCGACGCCGAAAAGGATATTCGCGGCTATATCGACGCCAGCGGCAAGATGCAGCTGTCGCCCGAGTGGAGCCTGGACGGGTCGATCCGGGCCACCACCGACCGCACCTTCCTGCGCCGCTACGACATCAGCCGCGAAGATCGGCTGCGCTCCACGCTCGGCGCGCAGCGGATCGGGGAGAACAGCTATTTCTCGATTCGCGGCTGGGCGGTCCAGACCCTGCGCCAGGGCGATTCGCAGGGGCAGACCCCGATCGCGCTGCCCGTCCTCGATTATCGGTTGCGGCTGAAAGACCCGCTGCTGGGTGGCGTGCTCCAGTTGCAGGCCAATACGCTCGCCATCACGCGCACCCATGGACAGGACACCCAGCGCGCCTTTGCCGGGGCCGAATGGAATCTGCGCAAGCTGACCGGCCTTGGCCAGGAAGTGACCTTCACCGGCTATCTGCGCGGCGACGTCTACCATAGCAGCGACAACGGCCTGACCTCCGTGGTCAGCTATGCGGGCGATCCGGGCTGGAAGACGCGCGGCATCGCCGCCGCCGCCATCGACATGCGCTGGCCGTTCGTGGGCGAAGCCTTTGGCGGGGTCCAGCGCATCGCGCCCCGCGTGCAGATCGTCGCGTCGCCCAAGATCGCCAACCTGTCGCTGCCCAATGAAGACGCCCGCGCCGTCGATCTCGAAGACAGCAACCTCTTCGCGCTCAACCGCTTTGCGGGCTATGACCGGTTCGAGGACAGCTCGCGCATCACCTATGGCATCGAATATGGCCTGGATCTGCCCGACTTCTCGCTCCAGAGCATCGTGGGCCAGAGCTATCGCCTGGACAGCCGCGAAAGCATCCTGCCCGATGGCACCGGCCTGTCCGACCGGACGTCCGACGTCGTCGGGCGCACGACGGTCCGCTACAAGGGTTTCGTGGCGCTCACTCACCGCTTCCGGCTGGACAAGGATAATCTGTCCGTCCGCCGGAACGAGATGGACGCGACCATCGGCAGCAAGAAAACCTATGTCATGGCGGGCTATTTGCGGCTCAACCGCAACGCCAGTTCGGGGCTGGAGGATTTGCAGGACCGGGAAGAAATCCGCCTGGGCGCCCGCGCCCAGTTCGCACGTTTCTGGTCCGTGTTCGGATCGACCGTCATCGATCTGACCGACGCGAAGGAAGATCCGGGCAGCGACGCCGACGGGTTCGAGCCTGTCCGCCACCGTCTGGGCTTCGCTTATGACGATGATTGCCTGACGCTCGGCGTCACCTGGGTGCGCACCTATCAGACCAATGGCGACGCGCGAAAGGGCAATGGCTTCCAGCTTCGGCTAGCTTTCCGCAATATTGGCATATAAGGAACAGGCTCCCGCATCCCCGTCAGGACCGGTTAAGGCGGACCAGTGCATATCGCGTGGGTCCGTATTGGAGATTATTGCCGACGATGCTGCCTGTCGTTTCCTCGCCCAACAGCCTGTTCCATGGCGTCCGCTCGGGCCTTCGCACCCTGCTTCTCTCATCCGTGCTGATCGGCGCGGCTGTTCAGCCGGTCGTCGCCCAGACGGTCGACGATGACGCCGGTGTATCCAGCCAGCAGTTGAACCTGCCCAAGGACGTCACCGTCTTCGGCAAGAGCGACCCCAATGTCCGCAAGGCGACGGCGATCGTCAACAACCGGATCATCACCGGCACCGACATCGACCAGCGCCTGGCCCTCATCATCACCGCCAATGGCGGCAAGGTGGAGGAAGCGGAAAAGGAACGGTTGCGCGTGCAGGTATTGCGCAACCTGATCGACGAAACGCTCCAGATTCAGGAAGCCGCCGCCAACGACATCAAGGTCGATCCGGCCGAAATCCAGCAAAGCTATGAGCGCGTCGCCGCCAATTTCCGCCAGTCGCCCGCCCAGTTCGACGCCTATCTGCGCGAAAAGGGCAGCTCGGCCGCCAGCATCAAGCGCCAGATCGAGGGCGAACTGGCCTGGAGCCGCCTGCAACGCCGCAACATCCAGCCTTTCGTCAACGTATCCGAAGACGAAGTGAAATCGGTGGTCGATCGCCTGAACGCGGCCAAGGGCAGCGAAGAATATCGGATCGGCGAAATCTATCTGTCGGCGACCCCGGAAAATCACGACCAGATTGTCGCCAACGCCCGCAACATCATCCAGCAGATCCAGCAGGGCGGCAGCTTCCAGGCCTATGCCCGGCAGTTTTCCGAAGCGTCCACCGCCGCAGTCGGCGGCGACCTGGGCTGGGTGCGCCCGGCGCAGCTGCCGCCCGAACTGGCCCAGGCCGCGACCGAAATGCAGGTAGGCCAGATCGCCGGCCCGATCGACGTCGCAGGCGGCCTGTCGCTCGTCTACGTCATGGACAAGCGCAAGGTGCTGACCGCCGATCCGCGCAATTCGCTGCTCAGCCTGAAACAGCTGTCCGTCCTGTTCCCCAAGGGCACGACGAAGGAACAGGCCAGCGCCAAGGCCGCCAGCTTCGCCGCCGCGATCAAGGAGATCAAGGGCTGCGGCCAGGCCAATGAGGTCGGCAGCAAGATCGGCGCGGACGTGGTCGACAACGACAATGTCAAGGTGCGCGACCTGCCGCCGCAGTTGCAGGAGATTCTGATGAACCTCCAGGTCGGCGAAGCCACGCCACCCTTCGGCTCGATCAACGATGGCGTCCGCGTCCTGGTGGTCTGCGGTCGTGACGATCCGGCCTCGGCGAACGCGCCCAATGCCGAACAGATCATGGCGCAGCTGGAAGAGGAACGGGTCAACAAGCGCGCGCGCATCTATCTGCGCGATCTTCGTCGTGATGCGGTCATCGAATATAACTGACGCCGCGCCTCTTGCGCCCTTCGCGGTGTCACTCGGCGATCCCGCCGGGATCGGGCCGGAGATCGTCGCGAAAAGCTGGGTGATGCGCGAAGCGCGCGGCCTGCCGCCCTTCTTCGCGGTCGGCGACGCCGCGTCGCTGCGCGCGGTGTGGCTGGGGCCGATCGCCATGATCGGCGCGCCGGAGGAAGCTGCGGCCGCCTTTGGCAAGGCGCTCCCTTGTCTCCAGGTCGCGCAGGCGGGGGAGATCGTGCCCGGCAGCCCCAGCATCGATGGCGCACGCACCGCCTTCCAGGCGCTCGAAGTCTCGGTCGGCCTGGCACGCCAAGGATCGGCGGCAGGCATCGTGACCGCGCCGGTGGGCAAGGAACAGCTCTACGGCGTTGGCTTCACCCATCCCGGCCAGACCGAGTTCGTCGCGGAACGCTGCGGCGTATCGCCGCACAACGCCGTCATGATGCTCGCCGGGCCATCGCTCAAGGTCGTGCCGATCACCATACACATCCCGCTGGCGGACGTGCCGTCGGCGTTGACGATCGACCTGATCCGCGCCCGCGCCCTGACCACGGCCAAGGGGCTGCAACGCAATTTCGGCATCGCTCGCCCGCGCATCGCGGTGGCGGGCCTCAACCCCCATGCCGGCGAAAATGGCGCGCTGGGCCGCGAAGAGATCGACGTCATCCGCCCGGCGATAGAGGCATTGCGGGCGGAGGGGCTGGACATCGTCGGCCCGCTCGCCGCCGACGGCATGTTCCACACCCGCGCGCGCGAAACCTATGACGTCGCGCTGTGCATGTATCACGACCAGGCGCTGATCCCGATCAAGACGCTGTCCTTCGACGAAGGCGTCAACATCACGCTCGGCCTGCCGATCGTGCGCACCTCGCCCGATCATGGCACCGCCTTCGGCATCGCGGGCACCGACAGCGCCAATCCCGGCGCGATGATGGCCGCGCTCAAAATGGCGGCCGAAGCCGCCCGCGCCCGCCTCGCCCATGGCTGACATGCGTCCGTCATTGCCGCCGCTCAGGGACGTGATCGCGCGCCACGGCCTGGCTGCGAGCAAGGCGCTGGGCCAGAATTTCCTGCTCGACGAGCAGTTGCTCGACCGGATCGCCGCCATTCCCGGCCCGCTCGCCGACGCCCCCGCGTTCGAGGTCGGCCCCGGTCCCGGCGGCCTCACGCGCGCAATCCTGCGCGCTGGGGCGAAGCTGGTCGCGGTCGAACGCGACCGCCGCTGCCTGCCCGCGCTGGCCGAACTGGAGGAAGCCTTCCCCGGCCAGCTCCGCGTCATTTCCGGCGACGCGATGGCGGTCGACGCCCGCGTGGAATCGGGCGACGCCACGCATATCATCGCCAACCTCCCCTATAATGTCGGCACGCCCCTGCTCGTCGGCTGGCTGTCGGCATCCTGGGAGCCGCTCCCCTGGTGGTCCAGCCTGACACTGATGTTCCAGATGGAAGTCGCCGAACGTATCGTGGCCAAGGTCGGGTCGGATCATTATGGCCGCCTCGCCATCCTGTCCCAATGGCGCAGCGATGCGAAGATCGCGATGAAGGTCCACCGCAGCGCCTTCACCCCGCCGCCCAAGGTGATGTCGGCCGTCGTCCACATCACACCCAAGCCCGCGCCCGATGGCGTGCAGCTCAAATATCTCGAACGCCTCACCGCCGCCGCCTTCGGCCAGCGCCGCAAGATGCTGCGCCAGAGCCTCAAGGGGCTGCCCGGCGCGCTGGAAGCGCTGGAAAGCCTCGGCATCGACCCGCAACGCCGCGCCGAAACCGTCAGCGTGGAGGAATTTGTCGACGTCGCCCGGATATTGAGCCGTTAAAGACCGCTCCGGGCCGCGTTGTCTAAACCTATCCGTCTGGAAACCCCATGTCCCGCCTGATCCTGTTCAACAAACCCTATGACATGCTGTCGCAATTCACCGATCGCGGCACCGACACCGCGCGCGCGACCTTGTCGGACTGTATCGCGGTGCCCGGCGTCTATCCCGCCGGGCGGCTCGATCGCGATAGCGAAGGGCTGCTGCTGCTGACCGACGACGGACGGCTCCAGTCGCGCATCGCCGATCCCAAATATAAGACCGCCAAAACCTATCTGGCGCAGGTGGAAGGCGACGTCACCGACGAAGCGCTGGCGACGCTCCGCCGGGGCGTGGACCTGAAAGATGGCCTCACCCGCCCCGCCGACGTCGAACGGATCGAAGACCCCGACCTGTGGCCGCGCAATCCCCCGATCCGCGTCCGCAAGTCCATCCCCGACAGCTGGATCAGCCTGACCATCCGCGAAGGCCGCAACCGCCAGGTCCGCCGCATGACCGCCGCCGTCGGCCACCCCACATTGCGGCTGGTCCGCTGGCGAATCGGCGACTGGACCCTCGAAGGCCTGCAACCGGGCCAGTGGCGCGAGGTCGAGGTCGGCTAGGAATATTCATTTCCGTTCGCCCTGAGCTTGTCGAAGGGCTTCCCTTCTTGGCACCCGCTTCCCCTTGGTCCGGCTGGTCAGGTGAAACTGCCGACACCGATCACAACGATAGGGGCGCAGCGGCACGTCGGCGCGCAACGCGACCACCAGCGCAGCATCCAACGACCCGAACCGCGTCTTCCGCGCGCATATGCTGAGCCGCGTGCGGATCGCTCAATCCTCCGGTAGGAAACTGACGCTGCCCTCATTATAGAGCATCACGACCAGCGCCATCGCCGCGTCCGACGCGGTCAGCGCAGGATCGACCAGTATCTCGTCCACCGCGCATATCTGCTCAGCGAGCGCCGCGACGTCCCCATCGCACGCATGCGCCTGCCCATCCACGAACAGCGTGAGCGCGCCCTCCCCCTGCCGCACGAAGGCGAAGCGGCTCGCCGGGTTGCGGCACAGCGCGACACCCTCTTCCACCAATTCCCGTACATGGTCGGCGACGATTGGCTCGTCCGGGCGGAAATCCAGCTCGGGATATTTGCGCTCGCTGCTATGTTCGCCGAACCAGTGCGCGAAGGCCGCCCGGTCGTCCAGCGCCTGCGCCACCATCGCCTGCAATCGCGCCAAGGCCGCCGCGCCGATTTCACCGGGATTATCCTGCGTGGTCAGATCGGGATCGGCATAGCGGTCGTCATCCTCCATGCCTGCAACGACATGCGCGCAAAATTGCTCGACCAGTTCGCTGCGCGACGGCGCGCGAAAGCCGACCGAATAGGTCATGCAATCGTCGCCCAGCGCCATGCCATCATGCGCAAATCCCGGCGGCACATAGAGTATGTCGCCCGGCTCCAGCACCCATTCTTCCTCCGGCACAAACGCCGCCAGCAGGCGCAGGTCATCGTGCAGCAACAGGGGCGTATCCGCGTCGCACCGCCCGCCCACCTGCCAGCGGCGACGGCCCAGCCCCTGGATCAGGAACACGTCATATTGGTCGTAATGCGCCCCAACGCCGCCGCCATCGGTGGCGTAGCTGACCATCACATCGTCGATCCGCCAATTGGGAATGAAGCGAAACGGCGCGATCAGCGCTGCGACATCGGGCACATGGGTGTCCACCGCCTGCACCAACAGGGTCCAGGGATTGCCGTCCATCCGGCTGAAACGTTCTTCTGGCAGCGGACCATGCTCCACCGTCCAGCTCATATCGGGGCGCCGGATCAGTCGCAATTCGACGCCCTCCTCGCAGGCCAGACCCGCCAGTTCGTCCGGCTCGACCGGATTGATCCACGCGCTCCACGGATTGCGGATCAGCAGCGGCTTCTTCTGCCAATAGTCGCGCAGGAACAGGTCGATGTCGAAATGGGTGAAATGCATGCGATGCCCATATTAGCGGGCGCGCCTCATGCGCCCGCCCGACCGGCCTTGCCGCGCGCTGCCCGTGAAGTCAAAGGATGCGCGCCCATCAGGGCGTCTGCGTCTTGCCTTCCTTGGGCGCGGGCACGGCGGCCTTGTCCGTCATGGCAACCGCAGGCGGCCCTTTCTGGATAGCGGCGGACAGCTTGCCCACCGGGGCGCAATCGCCCTTGCAGAGCGCCTGCGCCTGCGCCAGCACCTCTTTCGCGCGCGCCACCGCGCCCTTTTCGACCATCGCCTCGCCCTGTCCCGCCAAGGCGACGACATCGGTCGGGTCCAGCAGCAGCGCTTCCTTATACAGGCGGATCGCCTTGCCCTGCAGGCCCTGCGCCCGCGCGACTTCGGCCAGTTCGATGAATGCCGCGCGGTTGCGCGGATCGATAGCCAGCGCGCTTTCCAACGCATCGTTCGCGCCGCTCAGGTTCCCGGCCTTGCGCGCCGCTTCACCCGCCTTCTGCCATTCCATCGACTGCGGGTTGATCTGGCTATCTGGCTTCTGGCTCAGTCCCATGCTCGACACGGTGGTCAGGACAAGCGCAAGCGCGATCGAGGCGGGGGTAAAACGCATAACTATCTCCAGCCATGTTTCAGGCGCTGATTCCGAACAAGTGTCGCGATTTTCCCAGCGCTTGTCCATGGTCTGTTTCACGTCCCCCGGCGCAGCCGCGCAAAGAAGAAACCGTCGCTGCCATCATGACCCGGCGTCAGCAACAGGCCCGGCCCATGCGCGCGGCCCACAGACAGGTCGATCGGCTCCACATTCCAACCGCCATGCCGCGCCAAAAACGCCTCCACCTGCCCCCGCCCTTCCCGTTCGGTCAGCGCGCAAGTAGCATAGACCAGCGCCCCGCCCGGCGCCAGCAGCGGCGCGGCGAAATCCAATATGCGCGCCTGCTCCGCGACCAGCCGGTCGAGCCGCGCCTGCGTCAGCCGCCAGCGCGCCTCCGGATTGCGCCGCCATGTACCCGTCCCCGAACAGGGCGCATCGACCAGCACGACGTCCACTTTTCCCGTCAGGCTCTCCAGCCCGCGCGCCTCATGGCTCTGGTCCAGCAACAGCGTCTCGATGAAGGTCGCGCCCGCCCGCGCCGCGCGCGGTTCCAGCCGCGCCAGCCGCGACCGGATCGTGTCGGCCGCAACCAGCGTGCCCTGCCCACCCATCGCCGCCGCCAGCGCCAGGGTCTTGCCCCCCGCGCCTGCGCACAGGTCGACCACCGTCATGCCCGTTGCTGCGCCGCAGGCCGCCGCAATCCACTGGCTGCCCGCGTCCTGCACCTCGATCAGCCCGTCCTTCCACGCCGCCTGCTGCTCGACCGGGAAACCTTCGGGCAGGCGCAGGCCGTCGGGCAGGCCCGCGATCGGCACGGCATCGGGCAGCGAAGGCGCGACATCGGCCATCGTCGCCTTCAATCGGTTGACGCGCACATCCACTGGCGCGCGGCCCAGCAGCACGTCCTGCTCCACCGGCGCAGCCAGCAACGGTTGCAGCCAGCCGGGCACAGCGCCAGCCGCCGTGCCCGTCTCGCCCGGTTCGATCGGCAGCGGCGCATGGGTCGATCCGTCGAACAGCGCGGCAACCTGGGGCCGCTCCAGCGCCACGCCGATCATCGCCGCACGTCCCGTCTCCGGCCGCTCGCCCGCCCGGCGGATCGCGTCATAGACATGGTCGCGCACCGCCCGCCTGTCCCGCGACCCGGCATAGCGCCGCTCCTTGAAATAGCGCGCGATCAGCGTATCGGCCGCCGGCCCGCCATCGCGCGCCGACGCGATGATGGCGTCCAGCAGATCGATCGCAGCCTGGATTCTGGCGGATGGGGTCATATCCTCCCCCGCAGGGGGAGGGGGACCATGACGCGAAGCGGCATGGTGGAGGGGGCGGGCAGCGAGCACAAGCCTGCAAGAGGCAGCGTCCCGTGGCGAACCCCCTCCACCACTGGCTTCGCCAGCGGTCCCCCTCCCCGTACCGGGGAGGATTTACCGCGTCGGATAATTGGGCGCTTCCCGCGTGATCGTCACGTCATGGACATGGCTTTCGGACAGGCCCGCATTGGTGATCTGCACGAAGCGCGCGCGTTCCTGCAAATCCGTGATCGTGCGGCTGCCGGTATAGCCCATCGCCGCCTTCACGCCGCCGACCAGCTGGTGGATCACATCCTTGGCCGGGCCCTTGAAGGGCACCTGGCCCTCGATCCCTTCGGGCACCAGCTTCATCTGGTCTTTGATGTCCGCCTGGAAATAGCGATCGGCGGACCCGCGCGCCATCGCGCCGACGCTGCCCATACCGCGATAGCTCTTATAGGCGCGGCCCTGATAGAGGAACGTCTCGCCCGGCGCTTCGGCCGTGCCCGCCAGCAGCGATCCCACCATGACGCACCCCGCGCCCGCCGCCAGCGCCTTGGCCAGGTCGCCCGATGTCCGCAACCCGCCATCGGCGATGACCGGTACGCCCTGCTTGGCGGCTTCCTCGGCCGAATCCATGACCGCGGTCAGCTGCGGCACGCCCACACCCGCGACGACGCGCGTGGTGCAGATCGATCCCGGCCCGATCCCCACCTTCACGCAATCCGCGCCTGCGCCGATAAGCGCCTTGGTGGCTTCGGCGGTCGCGACATTGCCCGCGACGACCTGCACATGGTTGGACAGCTTCTTCACAGCCTCGACGGCCGCCGACACCTGCCTGCTATGCCCATGCGCCGTGTCGATGACGATCAGGTCGCATTCCGCGTCGATCAGCGCGCGGCTACGCTCCAGCCCCGTTTCGCCCACCGTGGTGGCCGCCGCGACGCGCAGGCGGCCGGTGCCGTCCTTGGTCGCCTGCGGATAGGTGACCGCCTTCTCGATATCCTTGACGGTGATCAGGCCCACGCAATGATAGCCCTCGTCCACCACCAGCAGCTTTTCGATCCGGCGCTGGTGCAGCAGGCGCTGCGCCTCTTCCTGACCGACGCCAACCTTGACGGTCGCCAGGTTATCCTTGGTCATCAACTCGCTGACCGGCTGCTTGGGATTTTCCGCAAAGCGCGTGTCGCGATGCGTCAATATGCCGACCAGCTTGCCGCTCGATTCCACGACCGGAATGCCGCTGATCCTGTGCCGCTGCATCAGCATCTGCGCGTCGGCCAGCGTCGCGGTGGGCAGGATGGTGATCGGGTTGACCACCATGCCGCTCTCGAACCGCTTGACCGCGCGCACCGCATCGACCTGTTCCTCGACGGTCATGTTCCGGTGCAGCACACCGATGCCGCCCAGCTGCGCCATGACGATCGCCATGTCGGCCTCCGTCACCGTGTCCATCGCCGAGGACAGGATCGGGATGTTCAGCTTGATCTCGCGCGTGACATGGGTCGACGTGTCCGCCTGGCTGGGCAGCACATCGGATTCGCCGGGCTGCAACAGCACGTCGTCAAAGGTGAGACCGAGGCGGATATCCATGGAAAAATGCCACTTTCTGCTGCGGAACCGTGGTCCGGCTCCGGGGGATTTGTGGCGGCCCATGTAACCACTTCGGTCGCGGACGACCAGACCCCTTGGGGGATTTTATTGCGGCGCGGTGGAAGAGGCGCGGACCGGGTCGCCCCGATGACCAAAGCCGACGATGGCACGGCAACACATGCCGGGCCGGTAGCCATCGGAGTGACGCGCATCCACCTGGAAGCTATCCAAAACCCGCTGTCTACGTCTGCGCTTCAAACCAGCGTCCTTGCGGTCAGACGCAGCCCCCCCACCAATCAGAACGCCCGATCGCGTACGCGCACCTTGGCGGCTTCGGCCACCCGCCTGGCGACGACTTGGTCGTCCGGTCGGCAATAGAGGGTGTTCAGTCCCTCGGTATTGAAACCCTTGGCGCGCGTCAGTCGACGCGTCACCGCATCATAATGGTGCGGGGCGAAACCAGCCTCGACCAATATCGCGTCCACCTCGGCATCCGGATGGCCATAGCGTTCGCCCGATCCGTTCAGTTCCACTACGATCGCCCGCAGGTCCGGCGTCGCCAGGCATGTGCTTCCGCCCCGCAGCACCTCGACTTCGAAACCCTCGACATCCAGCTTTATCATGCTCGCGCTCCGGCCCGCCAATATGTCGTCCAGCGTCCGCACCGGAACCGCGATGCCACCGCTGTCGACCACATGGTTCAGGCCGCCGCGATCGGCGGTGAAATGCAGCGTGCCCGCCTTGTCCGCCAAGCCGATATTGAGCAGTTCCGCTTGTGCGCCGATCCCGTTCAGCCGCAGGTTCCGTTGCAGCTTGGCATAGGTCTGGGGCACCGGTTCGACCGCGATCACCCGTGCACCCCCTACGGCACCCGCCAGCACCGAATAGGCGCCCACATTCGCGCCGATGTCGACGAAAAGGTCGTCGGCCCGCAGGAAATGGACCAGGAACATCATTTCGGGAAAATCCCACATCTGCCCGGTGTAGGAGAGGGTCGCATAATTTTCGGCGTTGGACAGGATGATCTCCGTCCCCTCGGCCATGGGCATCACATAGTCGACGTCGATCAGCCGCCGCCCGATATTCCATTTCAGGTAGCGCGCCACCGTCTGCCATGGCTTCCCCTGATTAAGCGGGTGCCCCGTCATTTCGCGCAGGGACTTCAGGCGGTAGGACAAGGACATGCAGGAACTCCGAAGGCCATGGCGGTTTCTCTGCGCGGTCATGCCGCAAAAAAGAGGTGGCGCTTGCCGTGGCTTTAGCCCGGCCAGATGAAAATAATGCTAACCCGACCGGCCCGGCGCCATAGCAACATCGTGGGAAGCCGAAGACTTTATGCTGATATGCCGCGTCATTACGAGCACAGCGACACAAAGCCGATGTGAACAGCCAGCCTATTGCTCCAGAACAGCATATGAAAAGGGGCGCAGCCATCGGCCACGCCCCTTCTCTCTAGCCTTGTCGCAACCTTCAAGCCCCGGCAGGCGATGCCTCGCCGAACGGTCCCTTGCGCTTGCGGGTGCGCGGGATGGAGGAGCCTGCCGCCGGGATCACCGATGGCTTGATCGTCGTCCCGTCGTCGCGGGTGATCTCGCCCTTTTCCAGCAGCGCCTTGATCTCGTCGCCACTCAGCGTCTCATATTCCAGCATCGCGTTGGCGAGCAGATGGAGTTGGTCCTCGTGACCCTTGAGAAGTTCCTGCGCGCGGGCATAGCCCTGCTCCACCAGCCCGCGGATTTCCGCGTCGATCAGCTTGGCCGTCTCGTCGGACATATGGACGCGCTGGCTCTGCGAATAGCCCAGGAACGTCTCGCCCTGCTGCTCTTCATATTGCAGCGGCCCCAGCTTGTCCGACATGCCCCATTGGGTGACCATGTCGCGCGCCAGCTTGGTGGCGTATTGAATGTCGCCCGACGCGCCGCTCGACACCTTATCGTAGCCGAAGATGATCTCCTCGGCCACGCGCCCGCCCATGGCGACCGCCATGTTCGCGTGCATCTTGTCGCGATGATAGCTGTAGCTGTCGCGTTCCGGCAGGCGCATCACCATGCCCAGCGCGCGACCGCGCGGGATGATCGTCGCCTTGTGGATCGGGTCGGACGCGGGTTCGTGGACCGACACGATCGCATGGCCCGCCTCATGATAGGCGGTCATCTTCTTCTCATCGTCGGTCATGACCATGGAGCGGCGTTCCGCGCCCATCATCACCTTGTCCTTGGCCAATTCGAACTCGTCCATCGCCACCAGCCGCTTGCCGCGCCGCGCCGCCGTCAAAGCAGCTTCGTTGACGAGGTTAGCAAGGTCCGCGCCGGAAAAGCCGGGCGTGCCGCGCGCGATGGTACGCGGATTGACGTCGGGCGCCAGCGGCACCTTCTTCATATGCACGGCCAGGATTTTCTCGCGCCCCTCGATATCGGGACGGGGCACCACAACCTGACGGTCGAAACGGCCCGGACGCAGCAGCGCGGGGTCCAGCACGTCGGGACGGTTGGTCGCCGCGACGATGATGATGCCCTCATTCGCCTCGAAGCCGTCCATCTCGACCAACAGCTGGTTCAGCGTCTGCTCGCGCTCGTCATTGCCATTGCCCAGGCCCGCACCACGATGGCGACCGACCGCGTCGATTTCGTCGATGAACACGATGCACGGCGCATTCTTCTTCGCCTGCTCAAACATGTCGCGCACGCGGCTCGCGCCCACGCCCACGAACATTTCGACGAAGTCCGAACCCGAAATGGTGAAGAACGGCACACCCGCCTCCCCCGCGATCGCGCGGGCCAGCAGCGTCTTGCCGGTGCCGGGGCTGCCGACCAGCAGCGCACCCTTGGGGATCTTGCCGCCCAGACGCGCGAACTTGGTCGGGTCTTTCAGGAACTCGACGATTTCCTGCAATTCCTCGCGCGCTTCATCGATGCCCGCAACGTCATCAAACGTCACCTTGCCATGTTTTTCGGTGAGCAGCTTGGCCTTGGACTTGCCGAAACCCATCGCGCCGCCCGCGCCGCCGCCCTTTTGCATCTGGCGCAGCACGAAGAAGGCGATGCCCAGGATCAGCAGGAACGGCAGCGACTGGTAGATCAATATCTGCCAGAAGCTCGGCTGGTCCTGCGCCTGACCCGAATATTTGACATTATAGTCGTCCAGCAAGCCGGTAAGGCCCGGATCGCTGACCGGAATGGTGGTGAACTTCTGCCCGCTCGACAAGGTGCCGCTGATCTTGTCCGGCGCGATCGCGACGTCCTTGACCTGGCCTTCCTGCACCTTGGACCGGAATTCCGAATAGGCGATGCCCGACCCGGCGCTGGACGCGGACCGGCTGTCGAACATCGACACGAACAGCAGCAGGGCGACGATCACGCCCGCCCAAATCATCGCGCTCTTGATCCAGGGGTTGCCCTGCGGGTCTTTTTCGTCGTTCATCATCACTCACTTTCACCGGACAAGATAGGGCGCGCCCGCAAAAGCGCAAGCGGACCGCGCATATGCGCCGCCCGCAATTTCGCGCCCTCTTCCCGACGATCAGCGGCCGGTGAGCAACGTCATCGCGACATAGGCCAATGCCAGCGCCAAACCGCCCGACAGACCGCACAACAGATAGCCGATATAGAGGAGGACAGGTGGATGCGGCCGGGCCAGCTTCCGGTTACGCTGCGCCGCCGAAAGGATCACGCTGGCCAACAGACCATAGGTTAGTGCCGCAAACTCCACCATCGTCTTGGATTCCCCGCTAGAAAGTCCACAGGATAGCCCGGACGATCTTTAAAAGCCGCCCATTGCAATGCAACAAATCGGCGAGCCGTTCATCACGCGCGGCAACCCGTGGAACCTTTCCGTAACGACCTTTTCTACCGGCGCGGCGGTGCGCGTCGAAGCGTCCAATGCGCGCCGCCCTGCAGCAGCCAGTCCCCCAAACTCGCCTTCCCCCGCCATCGCCGCCGCGATCGCCCGGTCCAGCCCATCGCCGCGCGGCGGCGCACCCCCCGCCTGGGTCAGCATATGCAGCACCAGCCGCCGCAGATATTCCCTCGGCAGGTCGGTCCGCTCCAGCCGCCATCCCGCATCGTCCGCCCGCACATGCGCCGCCGCCAGCGCATCCACGCTCCAGCCGATCGCCGCCTCGGCCTCCGCCAATGCTGCCGCGCTGCGCGCCGCCGCCTCCGGGTCCAGCCACGATGCGTCCGCCAAGGCGACCCGCAACGCCGCCCGGTCGAACCGCGGATCGGCATTGGACGGATCATGGACATGCGGCAGCGCTTCCGCATCGACCAGCGCCTGCAACGCCGCCTTGCGCACGCCCAATAGCGGCCGGATGACCCGGCCGGACCGCACCCGCACCCCCGCCAGCCCAGCGACGCCCGACCCGCGATTGAGCCGCATCAATAGCGTTTCCAGCTGGTCGTCGGCATGATGAGCCGTCATGATCCAGTCGATGCCCCCGCCCTGACTTTGACTCGCGCGCCACGCCTCGATCACGCGGTAGCGCATCGCCCGCGCCCAGGCCTGCACATTGCCCGCGACCGGTGCATCGGGCGTCATGATTGCGTGCGGAATATCCTGCGCAGCGCACCAGCGCGCGACCATCGCCGCCTCGTCCGCCGACGCAACGCGCAACTGGTGATCCACCGTCACCGCCGCCACCCGCCCGGGAAAAGCCTGCGCCGCCAGAAAAAGCAGCGCCATGCTGTCCGGCCCGCCCGACACCGCCACGCCGAAACGCGCGGCGGGCGCGTCGCCGATCAGCGCCCGCGTCGCCGCGATCAGCTGCGCGCCGAGCGTCGCGCCGTCGCTGGTCAGCTGCACTTCGCCTTCGCGCGGCCCGCCGTCATCAGCCCGCGCAGACTGTTCGACAGGCTCTCGCCATAGACCTGTTCCAGTTCCTGATAGACCTTGCAGGCGTCGGCCGGCTTCTTGAGCTGAATCAACGCCTCGCCCAGATAGGCCAGGCTATCCGCCGCCCGATCGCCGCGCGGGCGCTTCTGGTAATTTTCATAGAAGGCGACCGAGGCCAGCGCGGGCTTGCCATCGTCCAGATAGGCCCGGCCCAGCAGATTCTGCGCCTTGCTGGCGATCGGGCTGGTGCCATATTTGTCGACCGTCGCCTTCAACTGCCCCTGCGCTTCGGGATAGAATTTCGCGTCCCACAGCCGGAAGCCATAACTATAGGCGTCGTCCGCCGCATCGCCGGTATCGGGCCGCTCGATCGCCGCGACGGCGGTCTTGCGCGCCTCGCTGGCGACCGGCGCGGGCGCGGGCTTGGCGCCGGTGGTCGCGGCAGGCTTGGTCGGGGATGACGGCTGGGCCTGACCACCGACCGGCGCAGGCTCGAACGACCCCGTCCCTACCCCCGGCCCGGCCGGGCGCGGCGTGGGCGCGGCGGCGGGCGCAGGCGCGGCCATCCGCGCGTCATTCTCCGCCTTATATTTGTTGAACGCTTCTTCCAGCTGGCGCAGCTTGTAATTGTTTTCCTCGACCTGGCCGGTGATCGACGCCAGCTGCGATTCCAGCGCGCCGACGCGCGATGTCAGGTCGGCGATCGGGGTGGATGCGGGCGATCCCGGTGCGACCGTCGGCGTGTTGGGGCGCTTGATCTCCGCCTCGATCGGGGTGCCTGCCGGAAACACCTTGCGCTGCACCGCGCGCATTTCCTTTTCCAGCCGGTCCACCCGCACCTCGACCGGCGCGCTTTGCGCAGCCGCCGGGACAGCCATGACGGGCGCGGCGATCGCCATCAGGACGGCCGATGTCGCAAAGAGGGCGTTACGCATGATGATCCCCGACTAGAATTTCTGGCCTTAACCATAAGGCGTTATTTCGCGCCGTAAAGCGCGGCGTTGGCGACCGGCCGCCGCCCCCGTTCAGGGCTGCGTGCCGGTGGCGTCGCTGCCCGGCGCAGGCGCGGGCGCCGCGCGGGGCGCCATGCCACCAGCGGCGCCACCGATCGCTGTGGCCTGGCCCGCATCGGGCCGCGCGGGCGCAGCGGCAGGGCGCGCGCCAGCCGCAGGCGCGGCGACATCGCGCGCCAGCAGCGCGGCGGCGCTGACCGGCACGTCGGCGATCGTGCGGTCGGGCGATCCCAGCGGCGCGACCGCCTTGCCGCCCACGGTGACGCTCAGCGCCTGGGGGCGACCGGTCAGGATCATCGGTCCCTTGGCAGTGGTAGGCAGGGTGAAGCTCTCGCCCTTCTTCATCAAGCCGTCCTTCAACCGCTCGCCCGCCTCGTCATAGATGCGCAGCCACACATCGTCGACGGCGGTGAACACCACCGGCTGCGCGGCGGGCGCAACGGGCGCGGGCGTACCGGCGGGGCGCGCGGCGTCGCCGCCTGCCTTGCCCTGCGCCTGATCCTGCGCGATCTGCTCGGCCGTCGGCGGCGTCAGCAACTGCGTGCGCCAGATCGTGAAGCCCGCGATCAGCACCACGACGATCAGCGCGGCGGTCCAGGCCAGCGCGCGTGAAGGCACACGCGCCGGATCGACCGGCTCGAACGCTTCGTAGCGCGCGCCCATGTCGCTATTATGCACGCCATGGCGGACCTGCGCGGCGATCTCCACCTCGTCCAGGTCGACCGCGCGGGCATAGGCGCGCGCAAAGCCCACCGCATAGGGAATGCCGGGCAGCGCGGCATAATCGTCCCGCTCCACCGCATCCAACTGACGCACGGCGATGCGCGTGCGCGTCGCCACATCCTGAATTGAAAGGCCCTGCGCCTCCCGCGCGGCGCGCAACTTCGCACCGGGGGTTGAAGGCTGCGCTTCCGACGCTTCGATGGCGTCGGCTGGGGTTTCTGCTTCGTCTGCCATGCTGCTCCGCGACCTTTATGGGTCGGCCTTGTCTCATTGCGGGACGTGCGTTGTCAACGCCGCGTCCGCCCGTTTCAACCCAGTTCGATATTCCGTTCCACCGCCCATGCGGTCAAGCGCGAGCGAATGTCGATCATTCCGCCATCCAGCATCTCGCGCATCACCGCCCGCAATTCCTCCGCATCGATCGCGCGGATCATCGCCTTGACCGGGCCGACCGACGCCGGTGTGATCGACAATCGCCGGACGCCCAGGCCGATGAGCGCCATCGCCTCCAGCGTGCGCCCACCCATTTCGCCGCACACGCCGACCGGCACGTGATAGTCGTGGCAGGTCCGCACCACCCGATCCAGGAAGCGCAATATGGCGATGCTCAGCCAGTCGTAGCGCTCGGCCAACTTGGGATGGGCGCGATCGGCGGCGAACAGGAATTGGGTCAGGTCGTTGGTGCCGATCGACAGGAAATCGAGCTTGGGCAGCAACAGGTCCAGCACCTCGGCCAGCGCGGGCACTTCCAGCATCGCGCCATATTTGACCGCGATCGGCAGCTTCTTCTTCTGCGACACCAGCCATTCGCGCTGATGCTCGACCAGCGCGCGCGCCTGTTCATATTCCCACGGTTCCGACACCATCGGGAACATCACATAGAGCATCTTGCCCGCCGCCGCCTCCAGCAGCGCGCGCGCCTGCGCCTTCATCAGCGCGTCGCGATCCAGCGCCAGCCGCAGCGCGCGCCAGCCCATCGCCGGATTATCCTCATGCTCGTCATCGTCGCGCTGCATATAGGGCAACGCCTTGTCCCCACCGATGTCGACCGTGCGGAAGATGACGGGGCGGTCCCCCGCCGCATCCAGCACATCCTTGTAAAGCCGCTGCTGCTTCTCGCGCTGCGGCAGCGTCGCCGACACCAGGAACTGGAATTCGGTGCGGAACAGCCCGATGCCGTCCGCGCCGACCAGGTCCAGCGCCTGCGCATCCTCGCGCAGCCCGGCGTTCACCATCAGCTCCACCCGCTGCCCGTCCGCCGTGACCGACGGCAGGTCGCGCATCGCGACGAACTCCGCGCGGCGCTTCTGCGTCACGTGCAGCTTCGTCTCGAACGCCTCTTCCATGTCGGCGGTCGGGCGAATCAGCACAGAATTGGCGCCCACATCCATCAGCACCAGGTCGCCTTCGTTCACCAGATGGCGGATATCGCGCACCCGGCCCAGCACCGGCACGCCCATGGCGCGCGCGACGATGGTGACATGGGCGGTCAGCGACCCTTCCTCCAGGATCACGCCCTTCAACCGGCGCCGGTCATATTCCAGCAGTTCCGCCGGGCCCAGGTTGCGCGCGATCAGTATCGCGTCCTGCCGCAACCCCATCTGCGCCGCGGTGCCCAACTGCCCCGACACGATGCGCAACAGCCGGTTCGCCAGATCCTCCAGGTCGTGCATCCGGTCGGACAGCAGCGGATCGTCGATCTGCCGCATCCGCATCCGCGTGCGCTGCTGCACCCGCTCGATCGCCGCTTCCGCCGTCAGGCCGCTGTCGATCGCCTCGTTGATGCGCCGCGTCCAGCCCTCGTCATAGGCGAACATCTTGTAGGTTTCGAGCACCTCCTGATGCTCGCCCTCCATGCCGAACTCGGCCGCGCCGGTCATCCGGTCGATCTGCTCGCGCATCTTGGCGAAGGCGGAAATGACGCGCTGCCGTTCGGCTTCCGTATCCTCCGCCACCGTATGTTCGACATGAACGCGCGGCTGGTGGAACACGACATGGCCCCGCGCCATGCCCATGACCAGCTGCAACCCGGTCAGCATGGTGGTGCCCGTGTCCGTCACGCGCATGTCGGTCGGCCCGTCATCGGCCAGTTCGGCGTTCGCGATCAGCTCCGACATCACCATGGCGACGGTCTGGAGCGCCTCGATCTCCACCTCTTCATATTTGCGCGGATCGGCATGCTGCACGCACAGGACACCGATCGCCCGCTCGCGCCGCACGATCGGCACGCCCGCGAAACTGTGGAACAATTCCTCGCCGGTTTCGGGCCGATAGGAAAAATCGGGATGCGACGCCGCCTCGTCCAGGTTCAGCGTCTCCACATTGGTGGCGATCAGGCCGACCAGCCCCTCGCCCTTCGCCATGCGGGTGACATGCACCGCCTCCTGCTTCAGCCCGCGCGTCGCGAACAATTCCAGCACGCCCTCGCGCACCAGATAGATGGAGCAGACCTCGCTCGACAGCGATTCGCCGATGATCTCCACCACCTTGTTCAGCTTGGCCTGTGCGCTGTTGCGCGCGGCCATGACCTCCTGCAGGCGGATCAGGATCTGGCGGGCGGCGGCGGCGGGTGTGCTGGGCATGGGAACGGGCTATCAGATTGCGCCCCGGCTTTCCAAGGCGTTTCCTATGACCGGCCCAGCATTATTATCGAGCAGAGCTTATTTGCATGGGGGAAACATTCTATAAATTCGTCAAGCAGTCTGAATGCCCGCCCACGGGCACGCAGGGAGGAATAGATAGCATGGCACCGCAACTCGACCCGAATATGGAACAGGACCTGATCGATCGCGGCTATTCGCGCCGCCAGCTGGCAAAGGTTGCGGCTCTGCTGGGCGCGGGCGCCGCGGCCCTGCATGTCGGCGGCGCGGGCGCACAGCAAGCGGCGAAGGCGAAGGCAGGCGCGGTGCAGATCGGCGCCAACGAATGCTGGACCGGCCCCTTCCCCATCGCGGCGGAGGCCGCGTTCAAGCTGGTGCGGGAAGGCAATCGCTACGAACCGGACAATGAACATCAAAAACTGTTCGAAGCCGTTTCGGCCGTCGAAGGCATGCCGGTCGATCGCATCGTCGCCTGGCCCGGATCGTCCGATCCGCTGAGCCGTGTCGCAATCGCCTATGCCTCGCCCACGCGCGGCATCGTGACCGCCGATCCGACCTACGAAGCCCTCTGGCGCACCGCCGACTGGCTGGGCGCCCCGCTCAAGAAAGTGCCGCTGACGAAGGATTACGCCCACGATGTGAAAGCGATGCTCGCGGCCGATCCGAATGCGGGCGTCTACTATATCTGTTCGCCCAACAATCCGACCGGCACCGTGACGCCTGTCGCCGACATCGAATGGCTGGCCAACAACAAGCCCAAGGACGCGATCCTGGTCGTCGACGAAGCCTATATCCACTGGGTCGACGGCCCCAACGCCGCCAAGCTGGCCGCAACCCGCGACGATGTGCTCATCCTGCGCACTTTCTCCAAATTGTTCGGCATGGCGGGCATGCGCCTGGGTCTCACCTTCGCGTCGCCCAAGCTCATGGAAAAGATGATGCGCTATGACGGCATGCAGGTCACCTGGATGCTGCCGATGGCCGCCGTCGCGTGCGGCACCGTCTCCGTCGCGCAGGCCGACCTCATCAAGGCGCGCCGCGCCGAAATGAACGCCGCCCGCGAAAAGTCGGTCAGCCACCTCAAGGCCAAGGGGATCAAGGTCATCCCCGGCAGCCACGCGAACATGTTCATGGTCGACTGGGGCACCAAGTCCGCCAAGGAGATGCAGGCCGCCCTGCTCGCCGCCAATGTGCAGATCGGCCGCAACTGGCCGATCTGGCCGACCGTCTCGCGCGTGTCGGTCGGTTCGATGAGCGAGATGGAAGCCTTCAACGCGGCCATCGACAAGGTGTGGAAGGCCTGACCGTCCACTCAAACTGTTCCCCGGCGCAGGCCGGGGCCCAGATTCGACCGTGGAACTGGACCCCGGCCTGCGCCGGGGAACGCCCAAGCAAAGCTGCTCCACAGCCATAAAAGAAATTCCATAAAATCTCAGGCGGCGCATTGTGGAAATGCGCCGCCTCTTCGTTTCTCTCCTGTGACTGATGCCATCGCAGACAGGGGACGGACGACATGACCATGATGCTGACCAAGGACGCCAAGGAAGACATGATCGAGCGCGGCTATTCGCGCCGCCAACTGGGTGAAATCACCGCGCTCCTGGGCGCGGGCGTCGCCGCCAGCTCGCTGCTGGGCGGCAGCGCGATGGCGCAGCAGCAGGCCGCGCGCGGCGTCAAGGGCGCGGTGCGCATCGGTTCCAACGAATGCTGGACCGGCCCCTTCCCCTCGGGCGTGCAGGCCGCCGCCGAAGCCGCCTCGTTCGGCAACTGGTACGACCCCGACAACTACAAGGGCGACCTCATCAAGACCGTCGCTTCGGTCGAGGGCATCCCCGAAGCGCAGGTCATGCCTTGGCCCGGCTCGGGCGGTCCGCTGGTCAGCATCGTGGCGGCCTATTGCTCGCCGACCAAGGGTCTGGTGACCGCCGATCCGACCTTTGAATCCGCCTGGCGCACCGCCGACTATATGAAGGCCCCCATTGCCAAGGCGCCTCAGGCGATCGGCAAGGGCCATGACGTGAAGGCCATGCTGGCCGCCAATCCGAACGCCGGCCTCTATTATATCTGCACGCCCAACAACCCGACCGGCACCATCACCCCGCTGGCCGACATCAAGTGGCTGCTGGACAACAAGCCTGCCGACTCCATGCTGCTGGTGGACGAAGCCTATATCCACTTCTCCGAAGCCCCCAGCGCCGCGACGCTCATCGGCACCCGCAAGGACATCATCGTCATGCGGACCTTCTCGAAGCTGTTCGGCATGGCGGGCGTCCGCCTCGGCCTCACCTTCGCCGACCCCGAAGTGCAGAAGCGCATCTCGCTCTTCGGCCCCTCGGCCGGTGGCCTCGCCATCACCGCCATGCATTGCGGCAATGCGGTCTACAAGGAAGCCGCCCTCATCAAGGCGCGTCGCGCCGAAATGATCGGCAATCGCGAAGAAACCATCGCATGGCTGACCAAGAAGGGCCTGGAAGTCCATCCCGGCAGCCAGGCGAACATGTTCATGGTCGACTGGAAGAAGCCGGCCAAGGAGATGCAGGCCGCCCTTCTGGCGTCGCCGGAAAAGGTGCAGATCGGCCGCAACTGGCCGATCTGGCCCACCGTCTCGCGCGTGACCGTCGGGTCCGCCGACGACATGGCCAAGTTCCGCGCCGCCGTGGACAAGGTCTACAAGGCGTAAGCATTTCCACCAGGTCACGAAGGCAGGGGCGTCCGGGTAACCGGGCGCCCTTTTCCTGTGGCGCATGCGGCCGCTTTTCACCCGCGCCACGATCCTCTAGATACCGCCGCCCCACCTTCCGGAGCGCCGACGAGCGATGAAGACCCTGCTGGCCACCACCCTGCCCCTCCTGGCACTGATCGCGGCCCCCGCGCGCGCCGCGCCGCAACAGGGCGACCAGATGATCCGCCATGTGTCGATCATCGACGTCGAACAGGGCCGGACCAAACCTGATCAGGCGGTCGTCTGGCGCGGCGCGGATATCGTCGCCGTCGGCCCGGACAAGGCCATCGCCAGGGCCTGGCGCACATCCGGCACGATAGAGGGCAAGGGCCGCTTCCTCATCCCCGCGCTGTGGGACATGCACGTCCATTTCGGCGGCGGCCCCGCTCTCATAGAGGAGAACAAGGCCCTCCTCCCCCTCTATGTCGCCCATGGCATCACGACGGTGCGCGACTGTTCGGGCGATCTGCCCGACGACGTCCTCGCCTGGCGCGGGGAGATCGCCAACGGCACGCTGTTCGGTCCCCGCCTCCTCACCTCCGGCGCAAAGATCGAGGGGATCGCCCCGGTCTGGAAAGGCACGATAGAGGTCGGCAGCAAGGCTGATGTCGACGCCGCCCTCACCCGCCTGCAACAGCGCGACCATGTCGATTTCGTCAAGATCACCGACAGCACGCTCAAGCCCGACCTGTTCCTCTATGCCGTCTCGCAGGCCAACGCGCGCGGCCTGCGCACCTCCGGCCATATCCCCATGGCGCTGACCGTGAGACAGGCGGTGGACGCGGGCATCAGCTCCATCGAGCATCTCGACTATGCCTATAAGGCAGGCGTGAAGGATGAAGCCGCCATCGCCGCCGATTTCGCCGCCGGGCGCATCGACCGGGCGACGGCCAACGCCCGCATCGACGCCGGGTTCGACACCGCGACCGCCATGGCCGCCTATCGCGATTTCGCGCGCAAGGGCGTGTTCGTCACCCCGACCCTCAACGGCAGCGGCATCCTCGCCTATCTCGACCGGGACGATCACGCCGCCGATCCCTATCTCGCCTATATCGGTCCGAAGCTGCGCAAGACCTATGACTGGCGCGTCCAGCGCGCGGCGGGGGCCGATGCCGCCGCCATCGCCGCGCGCCACGATCATTTCACCCGCATGGCCGCGATCCCGCCCCTGCTGCAAAAGGCAGGCGTCACCCTGATCGCCGGGACCGACGCGGGCTTCCTCAACAGCTTCAACTATCCCGGCATCGGCCTGCACGACGAACTGTCGCTGTTCGTGAAGCAAGGCCTCACCCCCGCCCAGGCCCTGTCCGCCGCCACGCGCGCAGGCCCCGCCTGGTTCGGCCAGCTCGCCCGCTATGGCAGCGTCGATCCCGGCAAAGCCGCCGACCTCGTCCTGCTCGACCGCAATCCGCTCCGGGATATCGCCGCCACGCGCGCCATCCATCTGGTCGTGATGCGCGGCAAAACCTATGATCGCGCGGCGCTGGACGCGATGCTGGCTGGTGTAAAGGCCAAGGTCACGGACTGGAACAAGGCCCCCTGATATTATCCACACTCCCGCCATGCGCGCAAATGGCTGGTCTATCGCGCGAAAATGGAAGGCAAGCCCGCCATCTACGCGGTGGAAGTGGCGAAGGCGCCGTGACGATGCGACAGTAATAGGTGTCGATGTAAACGTTCCCCGGCGCAGGCCGGGGTCCAGTCCTGCGTTCCAAACTGGACCCCGGCCGTCGCCGGGGAACCGCCTCATTGCCTTTTAGGCGCTCGCCGTCGACGTCTCGCTCAGCGCCTTAAACTGTTCCATCATCATGTCCCAACCGGGATGGAACCCCATCGCCTCATGCCGCGCCTTCGCTTCGGCATCCCAATGATGCGCCGTCGCGGTGAAGCGCGTGCCGCCATCGCCGTTCACATCCTCGTCGGCAAAGCTCCATACGGCCGTCATGAACGGCGTCTGCGGCACCCAGCCCGCCGCATAGGCGTCGGTCGTCACCACCCGCTCGCCCGGCACCACCTCCAGGAACACGCCCTCCATCGGCCCCGTCTCCTCGCCATCGGGGCCGAACATCTGCACCGCGCTGCGCCCGCCGGGGCGCAGATCCTCCTCGATCACCTCGGCACGCCAGGGCTTGGGGCAGAACCATTCGTCCTTCAGGTCGGTCCACACCTTCCAGCAGATCGCACGCGGCGCGGCGATATGGCAGGTGACGGACAGGTCATGGCGCTCGTCACTCATCCTGTCTCTCCGTCAAAGGCCGCCTGCATCGCGGCGGTGTCCAGCTTCTGCATCGTCATCATCGCGGCCATCATGCGGGCGATCGCCGCTTTGTCATCGCTATGATAATTGGCCATGATCCCCTGCGTCACCAGTTGCCAGGACAGGCCATATTTGTCCGTCACCCAGCCGCACGGCCCCGGCTTGCCGCCATCGCCGGTCAGCGCGTCATAATAGCGATCCAGTTCCGCCTGGTCAGCGCACGCGACCGACAGCGATATCGCCTCGTCAAAGGTGAATTGCGGACCACCGTTCAGCGCCTGATAGCTTTGCCCGAACAGGGTGAACTCGACCAGGAGCACGCTGCCGCCCGGCATCGGCGAGGGCGAGAGATTCTCTTGCGGATAATAGCTTATATGATCGACCGACCCGTCAAAGACCGCCGCATAATAGCGCGCCGCCTCCTCCGCCTGCCCGTCGAACCAGAGGCAGGGGGAAATCCTGCTCATCACGCCGCCCCCTTCATGCCGACCAGCGCGAACATCGCGCCCTGCGGATCGGTCGCCTGGATGATCCACGCGCCGCCGGGTACCTCCATCGGCCCGTTCAGCACCTTGCCCCCGCCCGCCGTCACCTTTTCCACCGCCGCGTCGATATCCGCCACGGCGAAATAGAACAGCCAGGCCGGGCGCGGCATGCCCGTGGGGACAGGCATGATCCCGCCCGTCATGCTCTGGAAATCGCGCCCGCCATCCTGCGACACGAGCTGGTAGCTGCCCATGTCGCCCATATCCATGGCGTCACCCTTGGTCCAACCGAACTGGCCGGTGTAGAAGGCCAGATCCCGGTCGAAGTCGCCCGCATACAGTTCCTGCCAGCCGACATGCCCCGGCGCCATCGGCGGGGCCGCATCCATCCCCTCGGGACTGGAGCCTTTGAGCAGCATGAAGATCGCCCCGCCCGGATCGCCCATCACCGCAAAGCGCCCGACGCCCGGAATATCCTCCGGCGCGCGCATCACCTTGCCCCCTGCCGCGCCCAGCCGCGCGGCGTCCGCATCGACATCGGCCGACCCGATATAGCCGCCCCACCAGGGGGTCATGCCGCACTCCTTGGCCTCGGCCGGGATCGCCATGACCCCGCCCAGCGCGCCCGCGCTGCCCGACACGACATGATAGGGATCGTCAGTCCGCTCACCGCCAAAAGGCTGCGATGCCCATCCCACAACGTCGCCATAGAAAGCCAGCGCCGCCTGCGGGTCGCTGGTCATCAACTCATACCAGAAGAATTTGCCGGTCAGATCGGTCATCGTCCGTCTCCTGCGCTCATGCAGCCTATGCGCGCTCGTCCAACAGCACCTCGAACCCGCCATAGATCAGCCGCGCGCCGGAAAAGGGCATCGGCTCGCTCTCCTTGGGCTGCATCCGCTCGTCCTTCATCACCTTCTCCGCGCCCGCATCGCGGGTCGCCTTGTCGGGCCATTCGATCCAGGAAAAGACGACCTCTTCCTCCTCTTCCGCGATCACGGCAGTGCGAAAATCGTTGGCCTTGCCCGGCTTGATGTCGCTGCCCCAACATTCCACCACGCGGGTCGCGCCATGCTCGATGAAGATCGGCGCGACATAGGCCGCGACCTCCCTGTAGCGTTCCTTGTTGCCCTTGGGCACCGGGATCACGAAACCGTCCATATAGGCCATCGTCTCTCTCCTCTCCGTGTCGATCACGCAGCCGTCGTAGCGGCCTGTCTCTGTCGAAGGCGACTCGCCACTTGCACTTTGTGCGCCTCGTAATTATCTATTGCAACAAATAAGTTAGAAAAGATAACCATTGAGCCAGAAACGCGCCTATCAGGACGGATGCGCCGTCGCCCATGCGCTTGACATCGTCGGCGATCGCTGGGCGCTGCCGATTATGCGCGAATTGGTGCTGGGGCCAAAGCGCTTCACCGACCTGCGCGCCGGGCTGCCCGGAATCAGCGCCAATGTGCTGACGCAACGACTGGAGGAACTGGAAGCCGCCAGCATCCTCGTCCGCCGTCGCCTCCCCCGCCCGCCGCCAGCCAGATTTATGCGCTGACAGACTGGGGCCGCGAGTCGGAGATCGTGTTTCAGGTGCTGGGCCGCTGGGCCAGCCGCTCACCCACGATGGAGCCGGGCAAGCCGATGAGCCAGGTGTCGGTGATCCTGTCGATGCGCACCATGATCGACCGCAGCCGCCTCGGCGACCTCGACGCCACGCTCGGTTTCCGCTTCGGCGAGCAGGAATTTCGCGCGACGCTCAAGGACGGCGATTGCCTGATCGATCGCGGCACGGCGGCGGGCGCGGACACGATCATCACCGGCGACCAGAATGCGCTGATCGCGGTCCTCTATGGCGGCGCGTCCTATGCGGACATGGGCGACGCGCTCACCGTCGAAGGGGACGCGGCGCTGGCCGACCGCTTCGCCGGCCTCTTCCCCCTGCCGCCCAAGGCGCCATCGACGGTCATGCCTGCGCCGACAGCTTCATGACGACCAGCCCGGTCAGGATCAGCCCCGCCGCCGCCAGCCGCGCCGGGCTGATCGCCTCGCCCAGAAAGGCGACACCGACCGCAAACGCCCCCAGCGCGCCGATCCCGGTCCAGATCATATAGGCCGTCCCCAGCGGCAGGCTGCGCATCGCCAGCGACAACAGCCCGAAACTGGCGACCATCGCGCTCAGGGTGATGAGGCTGGGAACCAGCCGACTGAACCCATGCGACTGTTTCATCGCAAAGGCCCAGACGATTTCCAGCAGTCCCGCGATGAAAAGATAGATCCACGCCATCATGGCTCTCCTTCGATAAGAGAGCCGGGCCGTCCCGGACTTGAAGACCGCAGGGGTGGAGGACGTGGCCTCGCTTATGATCGAAAAACCCGTTCGGGCTGAGCTTGTCTAAGCCCCTTGCTCATGTAAGAAAAAAATGGTCCTCCGACAAGCGCAGGGCAACCGGGCATGAGGCGCAGGCCCGCCGATCAATGCCCCCCGTTCAACATCCCGAACACTTGGTCAAACTCCCCGCGCCTGGTCGCCTCGCTCAGGAATTTCACGCGCTCGACATGAATCTCCGCCGGTGTCGGCTGCTGCCGCAACAGCGCCATCGTCTCGGCGATGAAGTCCGCCAGCGGCATCATCTGGTCATTCTCCGCATGGCCGGGCATCAGGTCGGTCTGCACGCCGGGCGGCACGATCTCGATCAGTTCGACGCCGGTCGCCTTCAACTGTTCGCGCATCGCCACCGACCAGCCATGGATCGCCGCCTTGGTCGCGCTATAGGTCGGCGTCGCGGCCAGCGGCACGAAGGCCAGGCCCGACGACACGGTCAGGATCGTGGCCGCCGCCTGCGCCTCCAGATGCGGCAGCAGCGCATGGGCCAGCCGGATCGGGCCGAGCAGGTTGGTCGCGACCGTCGCTTCGGCGGTGGGCAGGTCGATCTTCTCCTCCGCCACCATGATCCCCGCATTCAGCAGCACGGCATTGAGCGTCGGGAAGTCGGCGACCAGACTGTCCGCAAAGGCCGCGATCGCCGCCGCGTCCGCCATGTCGAGCGTGCGCGCGGCCATGCCCGGATGCGCCGCCACGACCGCGTCCAGCGCCGCCTGCCGCCGCCCGGCGATGATCACCTGATTGCCGACGGCATGGAATTCATGCGCCAGCGCCGCGCCGATGCCCGACCCGCCGCCGGTGATGAGGATCGTGTTGCCTGTGGGTTGCATGGGTGGGTTCCTTTCGATTGGCTTCCCGGACAATCTAGGCCTACGCTCTCTTTTGGAAAGTAGGCACCGCAAAGTATGGTACGCACGAAAAGGTTAGAAATGGACAATCCGCGCAAAACCCGCTTCGACGCCGATGCCATCGCCGCTGCCGAACACTCTCCCGACGCCCATTCCCCCGCCGCCATCGACCCCCGCGTCGAACGACTCGTCAATGACCTCATCGGCCGCATCGCCGACAAATGGACGTTGCTGGTGCTGGAGGAGCTGGAGGAAAAGGGCACGCTGCGCTTCACCGAAATCGGCCGCGCGGTCGACGGCATCAGCCAGAAGATGCTGACCCAGACCCTGCGCCAGATGGAACGCGACGGCCTGCTCACCCGCACCGTCCATCCCGTCGTGCCGCCCCGCGTCGACTATGCGCTGACCCCGCTCGGCAACAGCCTCAGCGCCGCCTTTTGTGGTGTATGGGTCTGGGCCGGACGTCATCTCGACACGGTCGAAGCCGCCCGCGCCGCCTTCGACGCCCGCGACTGAGCCTCTAAAACACAATCGTTCCCCGGTGCAGGCCGGGGTCCAGTCCGGAGCGTGGAACTGGACCCGGCCTGCGCCGGGCCAGCCCCCGACTATTTCTGCCCCGCTAGTCCTGCCCCACTAATCCTGCGTCGTCGGCAACGGCTGCACCACCAGCTTGGGCGCGCTATTGTCCGGCAACGTCCGCACGGGCGCAGGCGGCCCCGACGGCGTCACCGCCGATGGGGCAGGCGTGGACGACGGCCCATTCATCCCCGAAGACGGCGACATGACCGATGGCGAAGGCGGTGCACCCGCCGCGTCCAGTGTGTTCTTGTAGCTCGGCGTCCAGCCCTTGGGCGGCGCTTCGCCCGGCGGCACCGGCGGCGGCGGCAGCGGCGTGGGCGACACGACGACCGTCACCGTCGCCCCAAAGCGCGACTGCCATTCCGCCAGCCGCCGCAGATAATCGGCATAGGCGGCGTAAAATTCCTGGAACGGCTTTTCCAGCTCGGCCAGCAAGGCGGGCGCGGTCTCCAGCAACTGGCTCGACGGCATCGCCAATATCTTCGCCCCGACCGTCACCGCGACCGGGCAGAAATTCTTGATCACCGGCGGCAGCGCGAAGAAATTATAGACGACCGTGTTCAACCGCTCGCGCGACGCCATGCCCGAACTGCCATAGGCGACGCTGTAGTTGCGATCGACCGCCGCGTTGGCGCTATTCAGCATCACCTTATGCACCGCCAATATCTGGTTATACTGGGTGCGCGCGGTCGATCCATATTTGTCGCAATTGAGCGCCGCGACGTTCAGCGCCATGCGGATATGCCACAGCGCGGTATTGGACGTGACGCCGCGATTGGCGGTCAGATATTTGCCGTCCGCATCCTTTTCCGGAATGCTCATGCCCTGGGCCGCATTCGACGGCGGCATCGGCTTGATGGTCGGCACCACGGCCGGGGGCGGCGCGGGCGGTGGCGGTGGCGGCGGGGTCGAACAGGCCGCCAGCACGGCCAGCGATACGAGCGAGAGGCGGCCGATATGGCGCGATGACAACATCAAATTCTCCGGTGGACTGTGCGCACGGTCATGCCGGGCATTGGCTTGGGAGGAAATATGCCTAAGCTTCGGTTCGCCGCAAGCCTTTAGGCGGCTCGCCGCTCCAGCGCCGTCGCGGCCTGTTCCATCAGCTGTGCGATGATGTCGGCGACCGGCTCTTCCTTCGTCACCATGCCGACCGACTGGCCCGCCATCAGCGACCCGCCCTCGACATCGCCATCGATCACCGCCTTGCGCAGCGCGCCCGCCCAATAATGTTCGATCTGCAACTGCGCTTCCATCATGTCGACCGCGCCGCTGTCCAGCAGGTTGGCGACTTCGCGCTGCTTGGCGGTGAAGGCTTCGGTCCCGACATTCTTGAGCGCGCGCACCGGGATCACCGGCAGGCGCGGATCGATCTGCACGCTGGCGATCGCATCGCGCGCCGACGCGCGGAAGAACGCCTTCTTGAAATTGGGATGCGCAATGCTCTCGCTCGCACAGGCAAAGCGCGTGCCCAGCTGCACGCCCGCCGCGCCCATTTCCAGATAGGCGGCGATCGCCTCGCCCCGCCCGATCCCGCCTGCCACGAAGACAGGCACTTGGCTCGCCATCTCCGGCAATATTTCCTGCGCCAACACGCTGGTCGCCACCGGACCGATATGGCCGCCCGCCTCCATGCCTTCGACCACCAGCGCGTCGACGCCCGACCGCACCAGCTTCTTCGCCAGGCTCAGCGCCGGCGCGAAGCAGATCAGCTTGGCGCCCTTCTGCTTGATCGCCTCGATGCTGCCCTTGGGCGGCAGCCCGCCCGCCAGCACGACATGGGTGACATCATGCTTCGCGCACACGTCGATCAGCTCGAACAGCTGCGGATGCATGGTAATCAGGTTCACGCCGAACGGCTTGGTCGTCAGCGCCTTCGTCGCTTCAATCTCCGCGTCCAGCAGCGCGGGCGTCATCGCCCCGCATGCGATCACGCCGAAACCTCCGGCGTTGGATATCGCCGCCACCAGATGCCGTTCGCTGACCCAGCTCATCGCCCCGCACAGGATCGCGCTCTCGCACCCGAAAAATTCCGCGCCCCGCGCCATCAGGGAAGTGAGCTTTGCGTGGGTCATATCTATTCCGTTCAAAACCAAAAAAGCCCCTCCCTTTCAAGGGAGGGGTTGGGGGTGGGTGCGCCGCGCAGCGGCGCTCCAAGCTATCGCCCGGAAGGCAGGCTCGCTTCGCTCGCACCCACCCCTAGCCCCTCCCCGGAAGGGAGGGGAATAGAAATTTACGCGACAGGCGCGTCCAGACCGTAAGCGGTATGGAGAACCCGCACCGCCAGTTCCGTCTCATCCTCGTCGATCAGCACCGAAACCTTGATCTCGCTGGTGGAGATCGCCTCGATGTTGATGCCGCGATCGGCCAGCGTCTTGAACATGGTCGCCGCAACCCCGGCATGGCTGCGCATGCCCACACCCACGACGCTGATCTTGGCGACTTCGGTATCCGTGATGATGCGGCGGAAACCGATCGCATCCTTGTTGGCTTCCAATATGTCGACGCTGCGGGCCAGGTCGGCGCGCGGGACGGTGAAGGTGACGTCGGTCTCCTCCGTATCCTTGCTGTCATTCTGGATAATCATGTCGACGTTGATCGCCGCATCGGCCAGCGGCACGAAGATGTTGGCGACCGCGCCCGGCTTGTCCGGCACCCGCGTCACGATGATCTTCGCCTCATTCTTGTCATGGGCGATGCCGGTGATGAGCTGACGTTCCATCTTGTCTTCCTTGAGCTTGGCTTCCAGTTCCACGTCGCTGACGATCAGCGTGCCGGGCAGGTCATCCTGCGTGGGATCGTCGAAGGACGACAGCACCTGCACCACCACGCCCTCCTTCATGGCAAGGCCGACCGATCGCGTCTGCAACACCTTGGCCCCGACCGAGGCGAGTTCCAGCATTTCCTCATAGGTGACGAGGTCCAGCTTGCGCGCGCGCGCCACGATCCGCGGGTCCGTCGTATAGACGCCGTCGACGTCGGTATAGATGTCGCAGCGATCGGCCTTGATCGCGGCCGCCACGGCGACCGCCGACGTGTCCGACCCGCCCCGGCCCAGCGTCGACACCCGGCCGTCGGCCATCATGCCCTGGAAACCGGGGATCACCGCAACCGTGCCCGACCGCATCGACGCCAGCAGGTCCAGCGTGTCGATATCGCTCACCCGCGCCTTGGCATGGGCCTCGATCGTGCGGATCGGCAATTGCCAGCCCAGCCAGCTGCGCGCATCCACGTCCATGGCTTTGAGCGTCATCGCCAGCAAGCCGCTGGTGATCTGCTCGCCCGCCGCGACCACGACATCATATTCGGCCGGATCGTAGAGCGCGGACGCTTCCTTGCAGAACCCCACCAGCCGGTCCGTCTCGCCCGCCATGGCGGACACGACGACGGCGACTTCATGGCCTTGGGCGACGACATGTTTGACGCGCGCGGCCACGTTGCGAATTCGCTCCATCCCCGCCATGGAGGTGCCGCCGAATTTCATCACGATGCGCGCCATGTGTGTGTCGAGCCTTATCCGCTATTATGAAAGAAAATGTCCCAAAAGGGCCAAACGGCGCTCCTATTAGCAGCCGCCGCGCAGATGGCAAGCAATCCTGCCGCACGCCAGGCCATAGGAAGGCCAACGCTTTTTGGTGCGGCGGCACAGGCCCATTTGCCTCCCGCCCATCGCCTGCTAAAGCGGCATCAGCATAATCGACACCCCTCCTCCGTTCGCCCTGAGCCTGTCGAAGCCTGTCCTGAGCGACTGCTGCAAGCAGACAGTCGAAGGGGGCCGCGCTTTCCTGGGGTCAGAGGCGGGCATCGCAGACCAAGGCGCATCATGACCCAAACCGCCACCATCGACCCTAAAGAAGCTGCCCATTTCGGCGAAATGGCCGCCGACTGGTGGAACCCCAACGGCTCCAGCGCGATGCTGCACAAGCTGAACCCGGTACGCCTGCGCTACATCCGCGCCGCGATCGACCAGCGCTGGCCGGGCGACGCGCCAAGCTTCCGTCCCTTGAGCGGCAAGCGCGCACTGGACGTCGGCTGCGGCGCGGGCCTGCTCACCGAACCGCTCGCCCGGCTGGGCGCGACCGTCACCGGCCTCGACGCCGCGCCGGAAAATATCGCCGCTGCCCAGGCGCATGCCGCCAGCCAGCACCTGACCATCGACTATCGCGCCACCCCGGTGGAGGCGCTGGAGGATTGCGGCTTCGATCTCGTCACCTCGATGGAGGTGATCGAACATGTCGCCGATCCTGCCGCCTTCGTCCGTGCGCTGGCCGCCAAGCTTGCGCCCGACGGCGTCATGATCCTCTCCACCCCCAACCGCACCCCCCTCTCCCGCCTCGCCATGATCACCATCGGCGAAAGCGTGGGCGGCATCCCGAAGGGTACGCACGACTGGGACAAATTCCTCCGCCCCGAAGAACTCGCCGCCCTCCTCGACCAGGCGGGCCTGCAAGTCACCGACAGCAGCGGCCTCGCCTTCGCCCCCGCCCGCGGCTTCACCTTGTCGAAGAATGACGCGATCAACTATCTGCTGACGGCGCGACACCGCGCCCGGTAATCCCGCAAAAACGCGACGGCGAACACAAAAAAGGGGCGGAAAGTCCGCCCCTTTCCTGCATAACGAAAGGCTCCGGCCTTACATCGTGATCTTCGCGCCCGCATACATGTAGCGGCCGACATAGCTGATCGGATAACTACTATTGACCGCAGCGATCGAAGGCTGCTGGTCGAACAGGTTGTTCGCGCCAACATAGAAGCGGAACCGTTCGTCCACGTCATAGGCGACGTACAGGTCGTGCTGCCACTTTTCCTTATATTGCAGATATTCCGACGCCGCGATGTCGGGGTTGGCATCCGTCTGCTCGATCGTATAGCGGCGCGTCTTGCTGAACCAGCTGACGCCATAATTGACGGTCAGCTTGTCCATCTTCCAGGTGATGTCGCCGGTCGCGTTCCATTTGGGGAAATAGGGTTCCTCGCGATTGATATTGACCTCCGCGCCCGGCGTCGCGATGAACTGCAACTTGTCGAGATAGCCACCGACCAGTGAGATGCTGAACGCCCCCGCCTTGGCGGTATTGAAGCTGTAATTCAGCTTCATGTCGGCACCAGCGGTACGGAAATTGGCGACATTCTGCGGCCGGACGAAATAGCCGTTAATATATCCAGTGCCGCTGGCGCGGCTGATATTCTGGCAATAGACATTGTCCAGCGTCGGCTGGTCGACGCACAGGCCCGCCAATTCTTCCGCCGTCGGCGTATTGATCGCATTCTTAATCTTGATGTCGTACCAGTCGAACGACGCGATCAGGCCCGGAATGAAGCGCGGGCGAAGGACGGTGCCGGCCGTCCAGGTCCGGGCCGTTTCTTCCTGCAGGTCGCGGTTGCCGCCCGAATTTCCCGGCAGGCTGACCGTCGCCGTGGGATCGTTCTCGGGGTTGAAGCCCGCAATCTGCGCCGGGGTCAGACCGGCGGCGGTCAGGGTCGCCCGGCAATTGGCGACGCGGAACTGCGTGCCTTCGCCGATAAAGACCGGATCGCACGGATCGCTGATGAAAGAGAAGCCGCCGTTACGCGGCGCGAACAATTCGGTGATGTTGGGCGCACGCACCGCTTCGGACAATGTGCCGCGGAACGTGATGTCGGGGATCGGCGCATAGGTGCCGTCCACCTTCCAGGTCGTGGTCTTGCCGACGGTCGAATAATCCGACAGACGCACAGCCGCGCCGAACGACAGCGTATGGGCAAAAGGCATGTCCTTGAGCACCGGCACCGACACTTCGCCGAAAATTTCCTTCACGTCGAAGCTGCCCTGCTCGGGCAACTGCACCGAAAAGTCCGCCAACGCGCCCTGCTGCAACAGATCGTCGGTAACGAAGCGGCTCTTTTCCTTGCGATATTCGGCGCCGACCGCAAAGCCGATCGGGCCGCCCGGCAATTCGAAGAACTGCCCGAAATCGCCGGAGATAGACCCCGACACGACATGCTGCTGAAGCCTGGCGCGGTTCAGAATGTCCGCGTTGATCCAATCGAGCGCCGCCTGGCTGGGCGCACCATTGCCCAGCAGGTTGAGCGGACGGCAGCCACTGCCCGCGCCCGGGGTGAATGTGCTGGCTGGCGCATCATAATTATCGGGATTGATGTTGCCGGCGGGGTTCAGGTTCGATCTGCAGACGATCTGGCCGGTCGCCGGATCGCGCACCGCATCGATCGCCGCCCAGTAACGGTCGCCGATGCGATAGTCGGTCAGCAGCACCTTCGACTTGGTCTGGCCGAAGGTGTAGGACAATTCGTAGCGGGCATGATCGGAAATCTGGCCCTCGAAACCGCCCACGAAGCGCATTGTCTCGCGCTCGTTGCGCTCGCCACGCACACCCATGTCGAAATTGTCGCGCGATATCAGGGCGCCATCGGGCGCGAGCGCCCCGAACTGGTTCTGCAAATAAGCGTTGTCGGGCGACAGATACGTGTAGAAATCGAACGACGGCTGCGACACCGTGCGCGTCTTGTTCTTCACATATTTGGCTTCGAAGAAGAATTTCGCCGCGTCGCTGAAATCATAATGCGACAGCAGGTTGACATTATGGACCCGATTATAGGCCTGAAGGTCGCCCTGATAGCCGGCCAACGGCGTGCTGTCGCCACCCTGCGTCAGACCGCCCGACGACGGCAGCAACAGGCCACGATCATAGACCTTGCCCTCACCGGTGAAGTCAGGAATCGTGTCGAGATCGACGTCGACCGCGCCGCCCAGCGAGCTGTCGGCATAGCGCAGATTGTTGAACGGCCGACGGTCGGGCACGTTGGGATTATCAGGAATATCGGCCGGATCACGCACGATGCCATAGGTGTCCAGCGGATTGCCGAAACGCCTGCGATCGAAGCTGCTCAGCCGATCCTGTTCGCGGAATTCATAGGACAGCGCGATGTTGCCGCGCCCGCCACCGAAATTCCGGCCATAGGTCAACGACCCATAGCGCTGCCCCGCATCGCCCCGGCTGGAAATGCCCACCTGGCCGCTTGCCTTGAAGCCCTCGAAATCGCGCTTCAGGCGGAAATTGACCACCCCCGACACGCCATCCGCGCCGTAGATGGCCGATGCACCGCCCGTCAGCACGTCCACGCCTTCGATCAGGTCGTTGGGAATAGTGTTGATATCGACCGCGGCCGATCCCGACAGGCTCGCCACGTGGCGGCGACCGTTGACCAACACCAGCGTGCGGTTCTCGCCCAGCCCGCGCAGGTCGAGCAACGCCACGCCCACCGCGCCGAAATCGCTGTTGGACCCCGATGTCCGCGCGCCACCCAGCGAGTTGATCAGCGCCGGGTTCTGCGCCAGCGTATCGACGATCTGCACGTTGCCCGATTGTTCCAGCGTCTCGGCCGTCACCGTCACCAGTGGATTGGCGATATTATAGTCATTGCGCTGGATGCGGCTGCCGGTCACGACGATCGTATCGGCTTCGCCAGACGCAGCAGCGTCCTGCGCGACGGCAGGAAAGAAGAACAGGCTCGAAAGCGCGCTGGCCGCAAGCAGCCTGCGCGCCGCAACAGCGGTGCGATGCATGATGATTTCCCTTTGTATTTTAGAGCTCGGGGCAGGAACTCGATCGCCAAAAAACGCCCTACCCGCCGTTCTGGGTCAACGGCAGTGCGACGAACGGAAGATTATTTGGCGATTTTGCCGCGATGTGTAGCGTTATTGCAACATAGCGACAGACGCGGTTCATGAACCACATCATCGCCCCATTCGCCGTCGATTCCGATGACGTAACGCTTATTCCCCCACCGCCTCCGCCCGCGCCACCAATGCCCGTGCTTCCTCGACATGCATCGTTTCGATCATGCGCCCCTCGAACCGTTCCGCCCCGCCGGTCGCCGCCTCGATCAGGCGGCGCGCGTCGGCCAGCGCCTGCGCGTCCGGTCCGAAAATCTGGTTCGCCACGGGCACCTGCGACGGGTGGATCAGCGTCTTGCCGTCGAAGCCCAACGCATAACCTTCCGCGCATTCGATCTCCAGCCCCGTCTCGTCCTCCAGCCGGTTGAACACGCCGTCGAACACCGCGATACCCGCCGCCCGCGCCGCCAGCACCACCGCCTGCATCGCATAAGACAACCCGCCCCGCCCGGCCGACGGCGGGATGCCCAGATTCTTGCGCAGGTCGTTCAGCCCTATGAACAGGCCCGCACATCCTTCCGCCCGCGCGATCTCCGCCGCCACCAGCACACCATGCGCGCTTTCGATCATCGCGATCACCGGCTTTTGCGACACGCTATAGACGTCGCGCACCTGCTTGGGATGTTCCACCTTGGGCAGCACGACATAGTCGGCCGTCGTGCCCTTGAGCGCGATCATCTCCACCCCATGCCAGGGCGTACCGGCGACATTGATCCGCACCCCCGCGATCCGCCCGCCAAAGCCCTCCGCCAGCGCCGCGATCGCGCCGTCGCGCGCTATGTCCTTGGCGTCGTCGGGCACGGCATCTTCCAGGTCCAATATCACCATGTCGCACGGCAGGGTGCGCGCCTTGGCGATGGCGCGCGCATTGGACGCGGGCAAGAACAACAGTGAACGGGCGTGGCGCAACAACATCGGCGGCTCTCCTCGAATTTCGATCTTCCGGCGGTATGACTTCCCCCGTTAACGAATACAGGCCATAGTCCAAACCCTATTTCGGGGAGGACCGACCATGCTGACCACATTCGCGCTCACGCTCACGGGCCTCGTGCTGTTCTACCTCGCCGTCAGTGTGAAGGTCGTGCGGCAAGGTTATCAATATACGATCGAACGCTTCGGTCGTTTCACCGAAGTCGCCAAGCCCGGCCTCAATTTCTACCCCGCCTTCTTTTACTCGGTCGGTCGCAAGATCAACATGATGGAGCAGGTGGTCGATATTCCGGGGCAGGAAATCATCACCAAGGACAACGCCATGGTGTCGGTCGACGGCGTGGTCTTCTTTCAGGTGCTCGACCCGGCCAAGGCCGCCTATGAAGTGAGCGAACTTTACGTCGCGATCATGCAGCTCGCCACCACCAACCTGCGCACGGTCATGGGGTCGCTGGACCTGGACGAAACCCTGTCCAAGCGCGACGAGATCAACGCCCGCCTCCTCTCCGTGGTCGATCACGCCACCAATGCCTGGGGCATCAAGATCACCCGCGTGGAATTAAAGGACATCCGCCCGCCCGCCGACATCGTCAACGCCATGGGCCGCCAGATGAAGGCGGAGCGTGAGAAGCGCGCCAACATCCTCGACGCCGAAGGCGCGCGCGCCGCCGAAATCCTGCGGGCAGAGGGCGAAAAGGCCGGCCAGATCCTGCAAGCCGAAGGCCGCCGCGAAGCCGCCTTCCGCGACGCCGAAGCCCGCGAGCGCGAGGCGGAGGCCGAAGCGAAAGCGACCCAGATGGTGTCCGACGCGATATCGGCGGGCAATCCGCAGGCGCTCAACTATTTCATCGCCCAGAAATATGTGGAGGCCGTCAGCGCCTTCGCCACCAGCCCCAATGCCAAGACGATCCTCTTCCCGGTCGAGGCGACGCAGTTGATCGGCACGCTGGGCGGCATCGGCCAACTGGCCAAGGACGCGCTGGGCAGCGACGGCATGCCGACCCCGACCCCACCCCCCGCGCCGCGCACCCGCCCCAGCCCCTTCGGCCAGAGCCAGGGATGATGGGGATGCGCGTAGCGTCATATCAGCCCCCTAATCCGTTCGCCCTGAGCCTATCGAAGGCCCTTCCGATAGACGTTGAACCTATCGTCACCACACCGTTCCCCGGCGAAGGCCGGGGTCCAGTTCAGCCCTCACAACTGGCCCCCGGCCTCCGCCAGGGAACGGCACACTTCCTCCCGCGCCAAGCCATCCCACGGACACCCCGCCCATGACCGCCCCCCTCGCCCTTCTCCAGGATCATTGGGGCTGGCTGGTCTTCGCCGCGCTCCTGGGCATCGCCGAAGTCCTGATGCCCGGCGTCTTCCTCATCTGGATCGCGATCGCCGCCGCCATCACCGGCCTGGTCGCGCTCGCCCTGCCGATCGCGCTGCCCTTCCAGTTCCTGCTGTTCGCAGGCCTGAGCATCGCGGCGGTCTATGCCGGACGCCGCTGGTATGCGGACAATCCCGTCGCCTCGTCCGACCCGATGCTCAACGACCGCAGCGCCCGGCTGATCGGCCAGAGCGTCACGGTGGTGGAGCCGATCGTCGGCGGCGAAGGCCGGGTCAAGGTCGGCGACAGCGTCTGGAGCGCCACCGGCCCCGACGCCCCCACCGGCGCCCGCATGCGCGTGATCGCGGTAGACGGCACGATCTTGCGGGTGGAGGGCCCGTAAGGTCGTCGACACCACCGCTACGCGCCTCATTTCTCCAGAACAGCTGATGCAATAGAAACAAAATATTCGACTTCAGAAACATCCCGATAATTGACAGGGATCGACGCGCAGAGGACGTTCAATCATGCTCTATCCTCTTCTGCTTCTCACGACGTTAGCCGATGGTCCGCTTCCGGCATCGCCGAATGATATCATCGTGGTAGGCCACCGCGCCGAAAAGGCACTGGCGGATTGCCTGGCCCGCAACTGCCCGCCCGCGCAGGAGGTCGAAGCGTCGCTTCAGGCGTCGGTCGAGCTGTTTGCCGACGGCCGCTACACCGACGCCCAACGCACCCTGCAAAAGGCGATCCGGCGCAACCGCGACAAGGCAGCCCAGATGCCCGGTCCGGTGTCGAGCCTCTATGCGACATTGGCGACCGTCGCGGAGCATCAGGGCGACAGGGATCTGTGGCTTTCGTCGGCGCGCAACAATATGCTGGTGCTGCAACGGCATCTGGGTGAAACGCATAAGGCGACGCTGGTGCAGGAACTGGCCTTTGCCGACAATATGGTCGGCCTTGGAAAATCGGATGCCGCCGCCGATATCTACCACAGGGTTCAGCGCAAGGCAGCCGCCGACGGCCAGACCGACCTGGCGGCCGGGGCCGCATTTCGCAGGGCATGGCTGGCCTCGCTTCTGGAGCGGGATGGTGAGGCCGAACGCATCGCGGGCGAGGCCGTCGCATTGGCCGGGGGCAGCAACACGATCATGCTGGAACTGCGCGACATTTTACGCGCCCGCGTCGCGATACGTCGCGGCGACGACGGCGCGGTGGACGCACTCGCCGACCGGATCCGGCAATCGCCGACCAAGGCACCCAAGCTGCTCTATGCGCGTCCGGTCGATGACCTCAACTCAAAATTGGTCAGTCTTGATCCCCGCAATCAAGGCGGCGTTCGTTTCGCTGACGTCGGCTATTGGATACGGCCGGACGGGCGGACCAGAGGCGTGGAAGTCTTGCGAACGTCCGGCCTTGGGCAATGGGGACCCGCCATTCTTCGGCAGGTCAGCGGGCGTCGATATGCGCCGCTCGACGCGCAGCCCGACTGGCCCGGCATGTATCGGATCGACCGTTTTACGGTCAGGCAAGCGATAGGCAAACCTGTAGGTAGCTTCATCCGGCGGCGTGCCGGCAATTATTCCGTACATATCATCGATTTGACGGAGACGGATGCGATGACGGTCGCCAATCGCGAACGCACGCAACAGGACATGCCAGCATTGACTGACGAAAACCCGTCATAACCCTGCCGATCAGATGTCCCGTCGCCGCGCTTGACCCTATCCGCTCAAAAATCCACCGTAGCCGACAGCCACAACCGCCGCCCTTCCTGGTTGATCGAATAAGCAGGCGTAAAGGCCGTCACCGTCGGGCTGGTCTGATACGGCACGTACAACGCATAATCGGTATCCAGCACGTTATACACCGTTGCGGCCAGGCGGAACGCCGGGGCGACCTGATATGATCCGCCCAGATGGAACACCTCGTAGCTGCGGAAATCACCCACTGCGCTCTGCTGCACATTGGCCCCGCGATAGCGGCTCGACCGGATTTCCGCCCGCGCCCACAGGCTCGCCTTGTCGCCCAGCTTCCAGCGCAGATTGCCGTTCAGCATATGTTTGGGCATGCCGATCAGCGGCAGCCCCTCTTCCGAACCGCTGAGCTGCTCGGTTTCGGTATAGGTATAGTTGGCGCTCAGCGACAATGTAGGGGTAAAGGCGAAGCGCGTTGCCACTTCCACGCCGCGCGTCCGCGCCTTGTCGATATTGATCGACTGGCTGAACAGATCGACGGCGGGGAAATTGCCGACGTCGATACAGCCCGGCCGACCCGGCGCCGCGCTGAACCGGCAGTTGGGAATGCCCGGCCCGCTCGCGATCTTGTCGTTGAAATCATTGTTGAACAGCGTCACATTGCCGCTGAAGAAGCCCTGCCCGTCATAATAGAGGCCCGCTTCATAGCTGGTGCTGGTTTCCGGCGTCAGCCCCGGCGACCCCAGTAGCGGCACGCGTCCCTGGCTGCCGAAGCCGATGATCCCCTCGGCGATCTGTTCGACCCGCGGCGTCTTGAAGCCCCGGCTCACCCCGCCCTTGAGCGTCAAGACATCATCGATGTTCCACACCGCATAGGCGCGCGGCGACCATTTGTTGCCGAAGGTCGAATGATCGTCATAGCGCGCGCCGCCGGTGATGTTGAACCCGTCGGCGACGGTCAGCGTCGCTTCGGCAAAGCCCGCCCACTGGGTGAATTTGAACGGCTCGGGCGCCACGCCCTCGACCATCCGCGCCTTCCAATATTGCCCGCCCACGGTGAAGGCGACCGGCCCGACCTTGCCCGCGAAACGCGAATCCACGATGTCGTTGCGCGCCTCCAGCGTGCGCGGCGCACCCGGCGTGGCCCCCGGCGTGCCATTGGGGATCAACCGCCCGATCGTCTCCGTCTCGTTGCGCGTCAATGTCGTGTCGAGCTGGCCAAAGCCCATGCGCCAGCTATGCGCCAGCACATAGTTGGACCGGTTGAACCGCTGCTCGGGCGCATAGCCACCCGACCCCAGCGTGCCCAGTTGCCCCTCGCTATTGTCATATGCCTGCTCGTTGCGATCATATTCCAGCCACAGGTCATGATCGGCATGGGGCGTGAAGCTCAGCCGCCCGCCATAGCTATAAATGTCCGACCGCACCGGGTTGCGCCCCAGCGTCAGCGCCGGATCGCCGGGGATCTCGATATCCGACCCCTCGCGATGGAACACGCTCCCGCGCAGCGTCAGCCCGACCAGATCCTTGACGACCGGTCCCTGCGCGAAGCCGTTGATCGACCGGATATTGCCGAAGCGGTCGTCGCCCTGGATCGTGCTTTCGGCGCTCGCGGTACCGACCCAGCGGTTGCCGACCTTGCGCGTGATGATGTTGACGACGCCGCCCATCGCGTCCGACCCGTAGAGCGTGGACATCGGCCCGCGCACCACCTCGATCCGGTCGATGGCGGAAAAGGGCGGCAGGAAGCTGGTGGAGGTCTCGCCGAACCCGTTGGGCGTCACCCCGCCCGGCGCATTCTGCCGCCGCCCGTCGATCAGCACCAGCGTATAGTCGCTGGGCATGCCGCGGATGGAGATGTTGAGGCCACCGGTCTTGCCCGCTTCACCGCCCACATCCACGCCCTGCACGTCCTGCAAGGCTTCCGCCAGACTCCCGAACCGCTTCTCCTGCAATTCCTCCCGGCCCAGCACTGTGATGCTGGCAGGCGCTTCCACGATATTCTGCTCATAGCCCGCTGCGGTCACGACGATCGCGGAAGACGCATCGCCCTCCACCGGCGCGGCGTCGGCGGCATCGGCCGCCATCGCGCTATGGCTCATCGTCGCCAAAGCAACCAGACCAGCCCCGGCACGCAGCGTGGCGCGCGAACGCAAAGATATCATAAATTCCCCCACGGATAATGCAAATGCTTATCAATAATGTGAGGGCAAAGCGCTTGTTGCGATCGATTGTCAATTGTGCGGCAAGCGGTCACGCTTGGCGGCAATCATTCCTTACAATGAAGACATGGCGCAGGCGTCCGGTCCATGCGTGAGACATGTTGTACGATAATAGCCTTATGGAGCGCCGAGATTCAGGCCCCGACCATGATGAACGCCACGCCCCACCCTGTCCTACACCCCCCAACCCATGCCACCCTCCCCGGCATGACAAAGCCAGACCTCCTCCGCTTCACCCCCGTCCCCCATGTCCGTCGCGCGCGCGGCTGGACGCCGGACGCCCAGATGGCCTTCATCGCCGCCCTGTCCCGCTGCGGCGTCGTGGCGCAGGCGGCACGCAGCGTCGGCTGCACGCCCCGCTCGGCCTATTATCTGCGTGCACGTGTCGGCGCGGAAAGTTTTGCCGCCGCCTGGGACTGGGCGCTGGAAATGGGGCTGGACGATAGTCGCGCCCGCGCCGTCGCGCTCGCCAGAGGGCAGGAGGAGCGGCCGATCGTCCGCCGCGGCAGGGTCGTGGGCACATGCATAGCAACCAACCACCGCCTGCTCTTTGCCGCCCTGCGCGCATTGGGCGCGGAACGCAGCGGCGCGCGCGCGGCGATGCCCCACCGCGAACGGATCGCCACTCGCCAGCTATTCGACCAGATCGCCCGCATGGGGCCCTACAGCCCGGACGAATGGGCCGCGCTGCGCCCCGCGCTGGCGGCGCTAGGCAGTGGCGGAGGGGGCGGCGCACCGCCCGCGCCCTTGTCATAATCTGTCGCCGGTAGGAAATAACATGTCGAAATCAGCGGGAAATATGCGAAGTTAAGCGGGACATTCCCATCGGAGACCCCACTCATGTTGACCTCCCGCCGCGATCTGCTCGCTGCCGGCGCCGCCACCGTCAGTCTCGCGGCCCTGCCCGCGCGCGCCGCCGCTACGCCAGACGCCGCCGCGCAGGCGCTGCTCGCTGACATGGCCGAAGCGATGCTGGCCGACGCGCCCGAAACCGCGTCGGGCCTGGGCATCGACACCGGCGCGCGCTCGGCCCTCAAAAGCCGCCTCGGCAACAAGACCCCCGCCGGGCAGGCGCAGATCGCCGCCCATGTGAAGGACCGTCTCGCCCGCCTGCGTGGCCTCGACCTCAAACCCCTGTCGCCCGCGACCCGCATCGATGTGGAAGTGGCGCTGACCGCGCATGAAACCGCCGACCGGGGCTTCGCCTTCCCCTTCGGCGACATGGCGATCATGAACAGCAACTGGTCCTATCGCAACAGCCCCTATGCGGTCGCGCAGAACACCGGCAGCTTCGTGGAGACCCCCGATTTCCTTGACAGCAACCATGTCATCAAGGATGCGGCCGACGCCGACGCCTATCTCGCCCGTCTTAGCGCCTATGCCGCCAATCTGGCGGGTGAGACGGAGCGCCTGAAACATGACGCCGCGATCGGCGTCACCGCCCCCGCCTTCCTGCTCGACAAGACGCTGGGGCAGATGAAGGCGGTCCAGGCCCAACCGATCGACGCCCAGGTGCCGGTCGCCTCGCTCGCCCGCCGCACGAAGGACATGCCCGGCGATTATGCCGCCAAGGCCGCCCGCATCGTCCGCGATCAGGTCGCCCCCGCCCTCGCCGCGCAGGCCGCCGAACTCACGCGCCAACGCGCCACCGCCACCATGGACGCGGGCGTGTGGAAACTGCCGCAGGGCGACGCCTATTATGCCTGGGCGCTGTCCGCCGGGACCACGACCACCATGACGCCGCAGGAGGTCCACACACTCGGCCTCGCCCAACTCGCCGCCTTGCAATCGCAGATGGACGGCCTGCTCAAACAACTGGGCATGACAAAGGGCACGGTCGGCGAACGCATGACCGCCATGGGCAAGGACCCCCAATATCTCTTCCCCAATGACGACAGCGGCCGCCAGCAGATCCTCAGTTTCATCGACGGCCGCCTCGCCGACATCCGCACCCGCCTGCCGCGTGCCTTCGCCACCCTCGTCCCCGCCAAGCTGATCGTGAAACGCGTGCCGGTGGAGATCGAGGCGGGCGCGCCCGGCGCCTATGCGGGTGCAGGCTCGATCGACGGATCGGTCCCCGGCAACTATTATATCAACCTGCGCGACACTGGCATCTGGCCCCGCTACAGCCTGCCGACGCTCTGCTATCATGAAGGCATCCCCGGCCATATCTGGCAGGGCGAATATACCTACAAGCTGCCGCTGATCCGCTCGCTGCTCGCCTTCAATGCCTATAGCGAGGGCTGGGCGCTCTATGCCGAACAGTTGGGCGACGAACTGGGCGCCTATGATGGCGACATCGCCGGGCGGCTCGGCTATCTGCAATCCATCGCCTATCGCTGCTGCCGCCTGGTGGTCGACACCGGCCTCCACGCCAAGCGCTGGACCCGCGACAAGGCGATCCACTGGTTCGCCACCACCAACGGCTCCACGGTCGAGGATGTGCAGGGCGAAGTCGACCGCTACTGCGCCTGGCCGGGCCAGGCCTGCGGCTACAAGGTCGGCCATGGCGAAATCGTCCGCCTGCGGGCACAAGCGCAAAAGGCGCTGGGCGACCGGTTCGACTTCCGCCTGTTCAACGACGCCGTGGTCAAGGGCGGCGGCGTGCCCATGACCGTGCTGGGCAAAAGCATCGACGCCTGGGTGGCGGCACGTAAGGGAGTGTAGCCTTCTTCCCCCTCCCTTCTAGGGAGGGGCCGGGGGTGGGTAGCGAGCGAAGCAAGCCCTCTACCCTTTCCTCATCACGTCACCCCAGCGAAAGCTGGGGTCTCAGGCGCTACGGCACAACCAAGAGGCGCGAGATCCCAGCCTTCGCTGGGATGACGCTGAAAAGGCTGAGCGCAAGGTGACGTAACACTTCCCGTTCCCCGGCGCAGGCCGGGGTCCAAATCGACGCCCGCAACTGGACCCCAGCCTGCGCCGGGGAACAGGAAAGAAAAAGGCCGGAGGATCACCCCCGGCCTTTCCTATCGCATCATGATCTGCGCTTACCCGACGAACGCCCGCTCGATCACGAACTGCCCCGGCGCGGCGTTCGACCCTTCGGTGAACCCCTGCCCCTCGAAATAAGCCCCGAACTGCTTGATCATCTCCATGCTGCCACACATCATGATCCGGTCGGTCTCGGGATCGAATTGCGCCGCACCCGGCACCCCCTCGAACAGCGCGCCGCTCTCGACCAGCGTGTCGATGCGCGCCGTATTGCCCTCGAACGGCTCGCGCGTCACGGTCGGTACATAATGGAACTGGGTCGCGGCCTGCTCCGACACCAGCGGATCTTCGGCCCACTTGCCTTCCATCTCATCGCGGAAGGCCAGGTCGCTCACCCGGCGCACCGAATGGACCACGACGACCTGCTCGTAAAATTCATAGACGTCCGGATCGCGCGGCAGGCTGAGGAAGGGCGCGAGGCCCGTGCCGGTCGACAGCATGAACAGCCGTTTGCCCGGCAACAGCGCGTCGGTGACGAGCGTGCCGGTTGGCTTGCGGCCGAGGTAGATCTGGTCGCCCGGCTCGATCTTCTGGAGCTTGCTCGTCAGCGGACCGTCCTGCACCTTGATCGACAGGAACTCGATTTCCTCGTCCCAGGCGGGGCTGGCGATCGAATAGGCGCGCAGCAGCGGCTTGCCGTTATCGCCCTTAAGGCCAATCATGATGAACTCGCCCGACCGGAAGCGGAAGCTGGCAGGCCGCGTGATGCGGAAGCTGAACAGATGCTCGTTCCAGTGCTTCACCGACAGCACGGTTTCCACGGAAAGCGCGCCGGTGGGTTCCAATACCGGCTTTTCGGTCGTCACGTCGGTCAACAGTCTATCCTTGCAATGCTCTGCGTCGCCTGATGGCGATGCTTTTTGCGGATCGTTCGCAATAAAGTCGAATTCCGCGAATGGCCCGTCCGCACCGCGAAGGCAAGGCCAAAAAAACTTGTGGTCCCGATAGGGCGCCCTTTGCCCGGACGCCCCGCCCCGATCGCCTAGCCGAAAAGGCCTTTGGCGATCCCGCTCAGTTCATTCAGCGGATTGCCGTCCCCATCCTTGTCGAAAAAGCCGCCCAGCTGACCCAATATCGCTTCCGGCCCGCCGAACGTGCCCAGCAGTGCCTGCAACTTGTCCGCCGACACGCCATGTTCCGCCGCCGTTTCGGCCAGGGCCGCCACGCTGGTTTCACCCGATCCGATCTTGGCGCTGATTTCGCTCAGCAATCCCTGCATCTGTTCGGGGCTGACGCCGATCTGCGCCGCAATCGCTTCCAGCCCGCCGAATTTACCGATCAGATTGTCGAACATGCTCATAACTCCTGCAACAGGTTGGCCGCCAGCATAGCACCGCCGCCACGCGCCCAAAAGCAAAAGAGCCGGAGGATCGCCCCTCCGGCTCTTTCTGTACCTTCTAGCTTTGTATCAGGCGGCGACCAGCGCCGCGCCGCGCACGCCCTCGTCCACATGGTCCACGAACTGCGCAAAATTATCCACGAACGCCTTGACCAGCGTCGCGGCGGTCGCGTCATAGGCGGTCTTGTCCGCCCACATGGCGCGCGGATCGAGGATGGTCGGCTCCACTCCGTTGACCGCGACCGGTACGTCGAACCCGAAATTGGGATCGGTGCGGAACTCCGCCTCGTTCAGGCTACCGTCCAGCGCCGCGTTCAGCAGCGCGCGCGTGACCTTGATCGGCATGCGCTTGATGCCCGGCATCGTCGCCTTGCCGCCCGCCCAGCCGGTATTCACCAGCCAGCAGGTCACGCCGCCCTTGTTGATCCGCTCTTTCAGCAGATTGCCATAGACCGACGGATGGCGCGGCATGAACGGCGCACCGAAGCAGGTGGAGAAGGTCGCGGTCGGCTCGGTCACGCCGATCTCCGTCCCCGCCACCCGCGCGGTATAGCCCGACAGGAAATGATACATCGCCTGTTCCGGGGTCAGCCGCGCGATCGGCGGCAACACGCCATAGGCATCGGCTGTCAGGAAGATGATGTTCTTGGGCACCGGTCCCAGATTCTTCTCCGACGTGTTGGGGATGAAATCGATCGGGTAGGAACCGCGGCTATTCTCAGCCAGGCTATTGTCGTCCAGGTCGATTTCGCGCGTCTCCTCGTCGATCACGACATTTTCCAGCACCGTGCCGAACCGCTTGGTGGTGGCGAAAATCTCCGGTTCGGCCTCGGCCGACAGGTTGATCATCTTGGCGTAGCAGCCGCCCTCGAAATTGAAGACGGCCGTGTCCGACCAGCCATGCTCGTCGTCGCCGATCAGCGTGCGGCTGGCGTCCGCCGATAGCGTCGTCTTGCCCGTGCCCGACAGGCCGAAGAAGACCGCCGTGTCGCCATTTGCGCCGATATTGGCGGAACAATGCATCGGCATCACGCCCTTCACCGGCAGCAGGTAATTGAGGATGCCGAACACCGACTTCTTCATCTCGCCGGCATAGGCGGTGCCGCCGATCAGGATCAGCTTCTCGGTGAAGTTGACCGCGACCACGGTTTCGCTGCGGCAACCATGGCGCGCCGGATCGGCCTTGAAGGTCGGCAGGTCGATGATCGTATATTCGGGCGCGAAGTCCGCCAGCTCATCGGCGCTCGGGCGCACCAGCAGGGTACGGATGAACAGATTGTGCCAGGCCCGCTCGTTGATGACGCGCACCTTCACGCGGTGTTCGGGCTGCGATCCGCCGAACAGGTCCGCGACATAGAGGGTGCTCTTGTCACCCAGCGCCTTGAAAAAATCTTCCTTCAGCGCCGCGAAATGTGCGGGCGTCATCGCGACGTTGGTGGAACCCCACCAGACGCTGTTCTCGGTCTCGGCGTCGCGGACGATGAACTTGTCCTTGGCGCTGCGGCCGGTATGCTTGCCGGTCTTGACGACCAGCGGGCCGTCCTTGGACAATATGCCTTCGCCATTGCGCACCGCGGCTTCGACCAGCGGCGCCGTGCCGAGATTCCAGAACTGGGTGGCATCGGTCTTTATGCCCTGGTCTGCCAGGGTGATTGAGGATTTGGCCTGCACGCCTTTGCTCCTGATATGATGTTCGTATCGCGTCATGATCTATGTCCGCGATCGTTCCGCCCCTCGGGCGCCGCTTGTTTGGCACGGCGTCCCTTGCTGCTGACGATCGAAGGCATAGGGCTTTGCGGGGACAGCGTCAAATCCCCGAAATGCCCCACATGTCCCGAATTTCGACGCCCCGGCCGCACGATCGGCCGTGCATCCCGCCTTCCCCCTTCCTTGCGGCGGACGACGCCTTCGTCTAACGCTGGCCAACCATCTTTCTTCACGATCATCTGGGATACCGCATGACCGCAACCATCGCCCTGGTGGATGACGACAAGAATATCCTGACATCGGTGTCGATCACGCTTCAGGCCGAAGGCTTTCTGACGCGCATCTATTCCGATCCGGAAAGCGCGCTGAAGGCGCTGCTGGAAAACCCCGCCGACCTCGCCGTCTTCGATATCAAGATGCCACGCATGGACGGCATCGAACTGCTGCGGCGGCTGCGCGAAAAGAGCCAGATGCCGGTCATCTTCCTGACGTCCAAGGCGGATGAGCTGGACGAGGCGCTGGGCCTGGCCATGGGCGCGGACGACTATATCGCCAAACCCTTTTCCCAGCGCCTGCTGCTCGCCCGCATCCGCGCCATCCTGCGCCGCGCCGAAGTCAGCAAGACGCCCGAAGCGCCCGACCAGCCGGTGGCCGACCCGATCCTGCGCGGACGGCTGGAAATGGACCCGGCGCGCCATCGGGTGAAATGGAACGGGCAGGACGTTACCTTGACCGTCACCGAATTTCTGATCCTGGAAACCCTTGCGCAGCGGCCCGGCGTGGTGAAGAACCGCAACCAGTTGATGGACGCCGCCTATCAGGACGACGTCTATGTCGACGACCGCACGATCGACAGCCATATCAAGCGGCTGCGGCGCAAATTCCGCGAGGTGGATTCCGACTTCAATGCGATCGACACCCTCTATGGCGCCGGCTACCGCTTCTCCGAAGAGTGAAGACTGCGTGCCGCTGGCGGTGCGCTGGTCGGGGCGGCTCAGCCTCACGCCGCGCATTCTGGCGGTCAATGTCTTCGCGCTGGCTTTGCTCGCGGGCGGCTTCTTCTATCTCGACAGCTATCGCACCCGGATCATCGACGCACGTCTGGAACAGTCCGCGCGCGAACTCAAACTGCTCGCCATCGGCCTGGAAAATGCGCCTGCCGACCGGCACGACGCCCTGATCGCGGCCTATTCGCGCCAGACCGGCGACCGCGTCCGCCGCTTTGCGCCCGACGGCAGGCTGATCGCCGACAGCTTCACGATGGACGCGCCCCGCTACCGCCTGCGATCACCATCGGAAGAAGAATGGCAGCGCCATGTCGCCCGCTTCCTCGACAAGGTGGTGGACCGGATCGTGTCGGCCGATCGCCCGCCCGATTTCGTGGAACCGGCGATCGACCGCGCCGACGCCTGGCCCGAACTGCTGATGACGCGCAAGACCGGCCAGCCCCAGGCGTTGAATCGCTACGCGCCCGACCGCACCTTCATGATCTCCGCCGCGACCGGCGTGCGCGATGGCACCGCTTTGCTAGCGACCGAAAACGCCCGCGACATCACCCGCATCGTCCGCGCCGAACGGCTGCGTCTCGGCATGGTGCTGGCGGTCGCGGTGCTGGCGTCGGTGCTGCTCTCGCTGTTCCTGGCGCGCACCATCGTCCAGCCGCTCCAGCGCCTCGCGCGCGCCGCCGTGCGCGTTCGCCTGGGCCGCGCGCGCGAAGTCACGGTGCCGCGCCTGCCTGAACGGCGCGACGAGATCGGCATGCTCGCCCGCGCCTTGTCCGACATGAGCCACGCGCTGCGCCAGCGGATCGACGCGACCGACGCCTTCGCCGCCGACGTCAGCCATGAACTCAAAAACCCCATCGCCTCGCTGCGCTCCGCACTCGATTCGCTGGAACGCGTGGACCGGCCCGACCTGCGAGACCAACTGATGGCCATCGCACAGGACGATGTGCGCCGCCTCGACCGGCTCGTCACCGACATTGCCGAAGCCTCGCGCGTCGACGCCGAACTGTCCCGCACCCGGTTCGAACCGATCGACCTTGGCCTGCTGATCGAACGCATGGTCATCGCCCGCGAAGCGCGCGGCGTGCCCCATGGCGTCCGCCTCGCCTTCGCCCGCCCGCGCAAGGATGTCGCGGTGGTGCTGGGGGAGGAAGGCCGCCTGATCCGCGTCCTCGACAATCTGATCGACAATGCCGTGTCCTTCTCGCCCGAAGGCGGCCTGGTCCAGATCATCGCCACCGTCGCCGACAGCGAAGTGCTGGTCAGCGTCGAGGATGAAGGCCCCGGCGTCCCCGAATCCGAACGCGAACATATCTTCCGCCGCTTCCACAGCGTCCGTCCGGAAGGCGAAGCGTTCGGCAAGCATTCGGGCCTCGGCCTCGCCATCGCCCGCTCGATCATCGAAGGGCATCAGGGCAAGATCGGCATCGGCGACCGCGAAGATGCATTGAGCGGCGCCCGTTTCATCCTGCGCCTGCCCATGGCGGTGGAGCGCGATCCCGGCATCGTGTCCGAATAGGACAGGCGCTGATCGCCAACGGCATTCCCATCCGCGCCAACACAGGTTAGAAGGGGCGCGGGGTATGGCAAGGGCACTTTCATCCGAAACGCTGCATGCGACGAGCGTGGCCATCGACGGCCGCGTCGTGCTGCTGTGCGGGCCAAGCGGCGCGGGCAAGTCCGACCTGGCGCTGCGCCTGATCGACCGGGGCGCCATTCTCGTCAGCGATGATTATACGCTGGTCAAGCGCATCGACGGTCGGCTGGTCGCCACCGCCCCCGACACGATCCGGGGCAAGATGGAGGTGCGCGGGCTGGGCATCCTTCCCACGCCGTCGGTGGACGATGCGCCCGTCGCCCTGCTCGCCGACCTGTTCGACAAGGTCGACCGCATGCCGCTCACGCCCTTCCACCGCGCGGTCGCGGGCATGGACGTGCCGGTGGTCAAGATCGCCCCGTTCGAGGCCTCCGCCCCGATCAAGGTTGAACTGGCGATCAGGACGCTGGGCCTGAAAGGGACGGACGCCGCATGACGACCCCGCCCAAGACCATATTGCTGCTGTCCGGCCTGTCGGGCGCGGGCAAGACGACCGCGCTCAAGACGCTGGAGGATATGGGCTGGGAAGTGGTGGACAATCTGCCGCTGGTCCTGCTCGATCGCCTGCTCGACACCCCCCTGCCCGCGGGCCACGACGATGATGGCGACCGTCCGCTGGCGCTGGGCATCGACGCGCGCACCCGTGGCTTCGACGCGAACGCCATCGTGCAGCGGATCAAGGCGCTGCGCGATCGCCACGGCCATGATATCGAAACCCTCTTCCTCGACTGTTCGGGCACCGAGCTGGAGCGACGCTTCGCCGAAACGCGTCGCCGCCACCCGCTCGCGCTCGACCGCCCGGCCGCCGACGGCATCGCGCGCGAACGCGAACTGACCGAACCGCTGCGCCGCTGGGCGAGCCAGGTCATCGACACCACCAGCTTCACCAGCAACGCGCTCCAGCAGGAAATCCGCAACCGCTTCTCGCGCGAAAAGCTATCGGAGCCGGTGCTCACGATCCTGTCCTTCGGCTTCTCGCGCGGGGTGCCGCGCAACGCCGACCTGATGTTCGACGTCCGCTTTCTGCGCAACCCGCACTGGGACGCGGACCTGCGCCCTAAAACCGGTCTGGACCCGGACGTCGCCGCCTATATCCGCGAAGATCCCGCCTATGAGGACGCGATCGGCAAGATCGAGGATTTGCTCGCCACCCTGCTGCCGCGCTATTCGGAAGGCGGGAAGGCCTATATCACCGTCGCGTTCGGCTGCACGGGCGGCAAGCATCGCTCCGTCCATGTCGCGCAACGTGTCGCGAACTACTTGCAAGATGCGGGCTTTTCGCCCACGGTCTTGCACCGCAATATTGAATCGACGCCCCAGGATAGTCTGGAGAAGCGCCGTCCGGGAGGCCCGAAAGCATTATCATGAAGCAGGTGGGCCGCAAAAAAACATGATCGGACTCGTACTCGTCACCCATGGGTCGCTGGCGACCGAATTTGTCGTAGCCATGGAACATGTGGTCGGCCCGCAGCAGCAGATCGAAACGATCTGCATCGGGCCGGAAGACGACATGGAATTGCGCCGCGCGGACATCGCGACGGCAGTCGCGCGCGTCAATGACGGATCGGGCGTGATCCTGCTGACCGACCTGTTCGGCGGCACGCCTTCCAACCTTGCCATCTCGCTGCTGAAAGCAGGCGAGATCGAAGTGATCGCGGGCATCAACCTGCCCATGCTCATCCGCCTGGAAAGCGCGCGCAAGGTCATGGACGTGCGCGCCGCGGTTGCCGCCGCGCGCGAAGCCGGGCAGAAATATATCAGCGTAGCGTCGGAACTGTTGGGCAGCACCACATGAACGAAATCAGCCGGGAAGTCCGTATCAGCAACAAGCGCGGCCTCCACGCCCGCGCCAGCGCCAAATTCGTGACACTGGCGAGCGGCCTGCCCGCCGATATCCTGGTCAGCAAGGACGGCAACCATGTCACCGGCACGTCGATCATGGGCCTGATGATGCTGGGCGCGGCGATGGGCGACAGCATCACCATCAAGGCGACCGGCCCGGAAGCCGCCGAATCCCTGGGCCAGCTGGTCGGCCTGGTCGAAGACAAGTTCGGCGAGGAATAACGAAAGATAGTATCGGCACTGCCTGGACAGTTCCCCTGCCCTTCGACTGCCTGCGAAGGCAGGCGCTCAGGATAAACTTCGGCTGAAGGCCGGGGCCCAGGGCTCCTGGACGCAACGCCCGCTCCTTCTGGACCCCGGCCTACGCCGGGGAACATCATGTTTCGAACTTAAGAGGTCTGGTCCCGGCTAACCACGCCCTCACTCCACGATCTCGCCCTCGCGCCGCATCTTGGTAAAGATGTTCCAGGTCGCGATGAACAGCGCGGCGATGACCGGCCCGATGACGATCCCGTTGAAGCCGAACAGCTCGATCCCGCCCAGCGTCGAAATCAGCACGACATAATCGGGGATGCGCGTGTCGCGCCCCACCAATATCGGGCGTAGCACATTGTCGACCGACCCGATGATCAGCGCCCCGCTCGCCACGACGACGATCGCCTGCCAGATCTCGCCGGTCGCGAACAGATAGAGCGCCACCGGCCCCCACACGATCGCCGCGCCGATCGCGGGCAACAGTGAGAAAGCACCCATCAGTACGCCCCACAGCAGCGCGCCCTGAATGCCCACGGCCCAGAAGATGATGCCGCCCAGCACGCCCTGTACGATGGCGACGACCAGGCTGCCCTTCACCGTCGCGCGGATGACCACGACGAAGCGGGTCAGCAAAGCCTCGCGCTGATGCGGCCGCAAGGGCGCGGCTTCGGCGAAACGCTGCGACAGTTTCTCGCCGTCGCGCAGCAGGAAGAAGGACAGATACAGCATCACGCCCAGCGCGATGACGAAGCTGAAGGCGCTCTGGCCGATCAGCAGCGCCTGCCCCGCCCAGGTGCGGAAACTGCTGGTCAGCCCCCGCGTCACGGTGATGCGCGCCGCATCGAAATTATTGAGGCCGAACCGGCGCAGCAGGCCATGCGCCCAGTCGGGCAACGCCGCCTGCATCTGCGCGAACATGCGCGCGAAATCGATCTGGCCCGACTGGATCTGCGCGTAGATATGCGCGGCTTCCTGAATTAACGCGAAGGACAGCAGGATCGCGGGAATGATGACGATGGCGATGATCAGCAGCAGCGTGATGAGCGCCGCGCTGTTGCGCCGTCCCGGCATCCGGGCGGCAATGCGCTGCTGGATCGGCCAAAACAGCACGGCGACGATAATGCCCCACAACACCGCCGCGAAAAACGGCTCCAGCACCGCGGCAAAGGCGATGGACACCAGGATGACGAGGCTGAGGAAGAAACCGTCCTCCAACTTGTAACTACGGGACGGTGCTATGGTCATGATTCCCCCCTATGCAATAACGGGAGCGAAATCCATGGCGATCGTTGCGGTTCCATTATGGACACGGCAATAACGGCCATGGCGGACTGGCCGCACAAAGCCCGCTGTCTTTTTCCGCCACCCGCCGCTAGAGCAGCGTCGACATCAGCAAGGGACCAGCAACGACCGTGGCACGCGAGATCACCGGATTTTCCAACCCGCTGGTGAAGCGCGTCCGATCCCTGCGCGAAAAGAAGCATCGCAAGGCCGAAGGACTGTTTCTGGCCGAAGGGCTGCGCATCCTCACCGAAGCGCGCGAGGAGGGCGTTCTGCCCGAATTGCTGTTCCACGCCGGATCGACACACCCACTGGCGCTGGACCTGATCGCGGCGATGGAGGCGGTCGATGGCGACGTCATCGAAACCACGCCCGACATCCTGTCCAAGATCAGCGGCAAGGATAACGCGCAGGCGGTGGTCGGCGTCTATCGCGACCGGCTGACCCCGCTCGACAAACTCGACCGCACCAAAGCGGACATCTGGATCGTCGCGCAATCGCTGCGCGATCCGGGCAACCTCGGCACCATATTGCGCACCGGCGACGCGGTCGGGGCGGGCGGTCTCATCCTCATCGACGATTGCGTCGATCCCTTCTCGGTCGAATCGGTCCGCGCCTCCATGGGCGCACTCTTCACCCAGTCGATCACCCAGGCACGCTGGGGCGAGTTCATGCACTGGCTGCGCCAGGGACCGGGCGAACTGATCGGCACCAGCCTCAAAGCCACGCAGGATTATCAGGAACCCCGCTATGCCAGCCCCAGCTTCCTGCTGGTCGGCAACGAAGCGCAGGGCCTGCCGGAAAGCTACGAAGCCGAATGCGACCAACTGGTGAAAATGCCGATGCTGGGCAAGGCCGACAGCCTGAACGCCGCAGTGGCGACGGCGGTCATGGCCTATGAATTGCTCAACCAGAAGCGACGAGGATAATAGCCTGTTCCCCGGCGAAGGCCGGGGTCCAGTCCTGCCGTCGGAACTGGACCCCGGCCTTCGCCGGGGAACGCGTCGGGCAAAACGGTTAAGGTGGGAACGGGGCGAAAAGACATGACGCAAACGAACGGCATCGGCGAAATGTGGCGGCACAAGCGCGTGCTATCCGCCAGCCTGATCGGCACGGCGGTCGAATTTTACGACTTCTACATCTACGCCACCGCCGCCAGCCTGATCTTCCCCTCGCTGTTCTTCCCCTCCTCCTCGCCCACCGCGCAGCTGATGGCCTCCTATGGCAGCCTCGCCCTCGCCTTCTTCGCCCGACCGGTGGGCGCGGCGGTGTTCGGTCATTATGGTGATCGCATCGGACGCAAGGCGACGCTGGTCGCCTCGCTGATGCTGATGGGCGGCTGCACGCTGTTGATCGGCTTCCTGCCCACCTATCAGATGATCGGCTATTGGGCGCCGCTGATCCTGTGTCTGCTGCGCTTCGGACAGGGCTTTGGCCTCGGCGGCGAATGGGGCGGCGCGGCTTTGCTGGCGGTGGAGAATGCTCCGCCCGGCTGGCGCGCCCGCTTCGGCATGTTCCCGCAACTGGGCGCGCCGGTCGGCTTCATCGCCGCCAACGGCCTGTTCCTGATACTGGGCGCCTTCCTGACGGACGCGGACTTCTTCGCATGGGGCTGGCGCCTGCCCTTCTTGGGCAGCGCCGTGCTGGTGATCCTCGGACTCTGGGTTCGCCTGAAACTCACCGAAACGCCCGAGTTCGCCGCCGCGCAGAAGGACACGCCGCCGCCCGCCGTGCCGCTCGCCACCCTGCTCTCCTCCCATCTGGGCGCGGCGATCGCGGGCACCTTCGCCTGCGCCGCCTGCTTCGCGGTCTATTATATCGCCACCGCCTTCGCGCTCGGCTACGGCACCACCACGCTCGGCATCGGCCGCAGCAGCTTCCTGTCGATCCAGCTGGGCGCGATCCTGTTCATGGCGGTGAGCATCATCCTCGCCGGCTGGTGGTCGGACCGCACCAGCCCCACCACCGCTCTCGCTTGGGGCTGCGTCGGCACCGTCGCGATGGGCCTCGTCTTCGGCCCGCTGATCGGCACCGGCGCGCTGCTCCCGATCTTCATCGCGCTCAGCCTCGCGCTATTCGTCATGGGCTTCATCTACGGCCCGCTGGGCGCTTACCTCCCCGCCCTCTTCCCGATCCAGCTGCGTTACACCGGCGCATCCTTCGCCTTCAATCTGGGCGGCATCGTCGGCGGCGCACTCGCGCCCATCGTCGCGACCTGGCTGATCGGCGCGCAGGGCGTGGGCCTGGTTGGCCTCTATATGTCGGCGGCGGCGCTCATCAGCCTCGTCGGCCTCTGGTTCACCAGCCGCACACCCGCCATCAGATAGGCTTGCGCATCAACAGCATCGGCACGCCGCTATCCTCGAAAGCGCGCACGCCTTCGAAGCCGAAGCTGCGATAGAGCGGCACCCCCGCCATGGTGCCGGACAGTTCGAGCGCGCCGAACCCCTCCACCTTCGCGGCGGCTTGGCAGAGCGACAGGATCAGCGTCCCCACGCCTTTGCGGACATGGTCGGGATGCGTATACATCGCCCGCACCTTCGCCGCTTCCGTGGCCGGATCGAGCAGCCGGTCGTCGCGCCCAGCGCTATGATCGCCGCCATAGGCGGTCGCCCGTCGGCTCCACCCACCGCACCCCGCGATCGCGCCTGCGTCCTCGATCACGAAATAGGTGCCATCGGCGATCAACCGTCTGTCCAGGCCCATGAAAGCATGGCTGGCCGCGATCTGCGCCGGATCGATAAACCCGGCCTGAAGCCGCTCGATCGCCTCCGTCATCAACGCGGACAGCGCCGGTTCGTCGGCCGCTACAGCCAGGCGGTGTGTCAATGTCATGCCATCGTCCTGCAACGAAAACGACCGATCCCGCAAGGGACCGGTCGCCTTCGTGACATCATCAAGGGTCGATCAGAATTTGAATCCGACCTTCCCGTACCAGAATCCTCCGTTGAAGCCGAAGGGCGACACGTCGGGATAAATGTCGCCGGTGAAGCGCCCACCGGTCGATGCATAGACAGGACCAAGGCCGCCTGCGCGATTGTCATATTTGTCGGGATAGTTGCTGAACAGATTCTGCACGCCCGCGCTCAACGTGAAATTGTCGTTGAGCTGATAGCTGGCCTCGAAATCGAATACGAATTCGCTGCCGAAGCTCTGCTGGACGAAGCTGGCGCCATTCAGCCCCGCGCCGTCGTCATAGACCGTGTATTTGCCATACCAGTTCATGCGCGCCAGCAACGAAAACGCCCCGCTGTTCCAGTTTTCGGTCAAGATCACGCGGGTCTTGGGCAGCGTGCCTTCCAACTGCTGGATACGCGTATCGCTGATGATAGGACTGGGCGGATTGGTTGCCGGGTCCAAACCTACACGAATGACCTTTGTCTTGTTATAGTTGAAGGCCAGCGTGGTGTTGAACGTACCCATGCTGTCCGTTGAGAAGCGATAGCTGCCGACGACGTCGATACCCTGCGTCCGGGTATCGAACGCGTTGGTCAGGAACTGCACTTCGTTGACGGTGGCATAGTTGGCCAGGCCCAGCGCCTGCAATTGCGGCCGCTGCGCGTTGGTGATCACCCGCGACCCCGTGGTGCCGATGCGGTCCTTCACCTTGATGTTGTAATAGTCGATCGTCAGCGAAGCGCCCGGCGCGGGGGTGAACACCGTGCCGACAGAGAAGCTGACCGACTCCTCGGGCGTCAGCGGAACCGCGCCCAGGAACCGCGCGACCGGGCTGGCGACCGGCAGCGTCATGAACTCGATCGCATTGGGATTGCCGGGGTTGAAGGTGGTCGCGATGCTGCTGGTGTTGGTCTGGCCGGGCGTCGGCGCGCGGAAGCCCGTCGCCACGGTGCCGCGCACCGCAAAGATATCCGGCACGATCGCATAGCGGGCCGACACCTTGCCGGTGGTCGAATTGCCGAAGTCGGACAGATGCTCGTAGCGCCCCGCGACGCCCAGCGAGAATTGCTCGGTAATGTCGCCTTCGATGTCGATATAGACGCCCTTGCTGTTGCGGCCGCTTTCGCCCGCGATCGCGGGGCCATAGCCAGGGAAGCCGTTCGCGCCGACCGGCAGGGCGACCGACAGTTGCGAACCGTCCGCGTTGCGCACCGGCGTGCCATCCTGATGGAAGACCAGATTGCCGGTATAAGGCCCGATCGCATAGGACGCCGCGTCGCCCAGACCCAGTTCATAGGATTCGCGGAAATATTGCCCGCCGAACGCGATCGTGATCGGGCTGGCCAACCCCACCTCCCATGGATAGCTGAAGTCGGCGTTGAACAGGGTTTCGCGCTGTTCCAGCTTGCCCAGGTAGAATTCGGTCGGCGACGTGACGCCCAGCGAAGGGTTCATCGTGCCGTTCATCGTATATTTCAGCGTCGACTGCCCGTAACTGCCCGAAATATCGTAGTTCAGGCCAAAGCCCAGCGTCCCCTTATACCCGGCCGTGCCCGAAATATCGTCGATCTTGCCGAAGAAGATCGGCGTGAAACCGCCGGGATAGACGCAGCTCCAATTCTGCACCAACGGGTCCGAACAGGTCGCCACCCGCGTGTAATTGCGCGTCGCTGGGTTGTAGCCATTGGGGGCATAGACGTTCCCGCCCGCCGATCCGGTCTGGATGCCCGGCCGTGTATTGTCGAAATCGGTGAAATAGTCGTTGAAGATGCCGTTCCGGCCGAAATTGGCGGAATTGACGGATTGGCGGTAGTTGAAGCTTTCCTCCTGGAAGCTGTGGCCATAATTGCCGAAGAAATAGATGCTGCTATCGTCGCCCAGATCGAATCCGCCATTCACGAAGAAGCGGTAGGATTCCATCTTGGGATTGCCGTAACGCTGTGCCAGTTCGGGCACGCCGATATTGGGCTGTTCCTGCGACAATTCCAGCGCGCCGGGTCGGGTGACCCCGCGGCTGGTCTTGCCTGCATTCACATATTCGCCGCTGATATTGATGAAGCCGCTGTCGCCCAGCTTGAAGCCGCCATTCAGCGCGACCTGATAATCCTCGCCGTCGCCGCGATAATATTGGCCGTAGCGCGCATAACCGGACAGGCCGTCCGTATCTTCGCGCAGACCCATGTTGATGACGCCCGCGATCGCGTCGGACCCATATTGGGCGGACGCCCCGTCGCGCAGCACTTCGACGCTGCGGATGGCGATGGCGGGGATCTGGGCAAGGTCGGCGGAATGGGCGCCGGCGGATTGCGCATTGGCGCCGATCTGCACCAGCGCGGAACGGTGCATGCGCTTGCCGTTCACCAGCACCAGCGTCTGGTCGGGCGCCAGGCCGCGCAGGTTGGGCGGCCGCACGAAGGAGGAACCGTCGCCGATGGCGTAGCGCGCGACCGAGAAGGACGGGACCAGATTCTGGATGACCTGGTTCATGTCGGCCGTGCCCTGCTTTTGCAGTTCTTCGCCGGAATAGACGTCGATGGGCGTGGGAGATTCCGCGACCGTGCGATCGGTGCGGCGCGTACCGGTGACGATGATGGTCTGGCCCGGCGTTTCGCTAGCCACTTGCGGTGCCGCATCCTGCGCAAGAACAGGCAATGTATAGAATAACGCTACGGCAATCGCGCCACGCGAAATCAAACCCTGATACTTCATCCGAAAGCCCCCAATTTCTATTTTTTAGCAGGCCTTCCATCATCCTTCCGCTTTTCTTGTCCCGACATGCTTCATGAAGGCACGGGATTCCGTTTCCAGAACCGTAAAGTCTTGGATCATTTCATGCAGCAACATCAGGAAACAAGAGGCTTGCATATTTGCATGGACAGCGAAATGGAGGCGCTGTGCTGCGCTGCAAAATTATCTGCGACCGCCAAAGTCGGACCATCGTCCGACATCGCCAAGCCTTTGAAATACAAATGAACATAAAGAAACAGGCGACGCCCCCCGGGTCGCCGCCTGTTTCTTTTATATCACTGTCAAGAAGCGTTTTTAAACGCTCAGCCCTACAGCCATTACCCTTCGCGGGTATCGCGACGCTCGGCAATACGGGCGCGCTTGCCGGTGCGGCCGCGCAGATAGTAGAGCTTCGCGCGACGCACGACGCCACGACGGACGACGGTGATCGAATCGAGGTTGGGCGAATAGAGCGGGAACACACGCTCCACGCCTTCGCCGAACGAAATCTTGCGCACGGTGAAGTTGGAACCCATGCCCTTGTTCGACCGGGCGATGCACACGCCTTCATAGTTCTGAACGCGGCTGCGTTCGCCTTCGATCACCTTCACGCCGACGCGCAGGGTGTCGCCGGGGCGGAATTCGGGGATATCCTTGCCGAGAGCGGCAATGCTTTCCGCCTCGATCTGCTGGATGATGTTCATGTAACGTCAGTCCTTGGTCTTTTGCTGCGCACCAGAGGGCGACTGGACCCGACCGTCGATGTGACGGTCCCAAAGATCCGGCCGCCTTAGCCGTGTATCTGTCTCCGCCTGGTGTTTCCGCCAGGCGGCGATCTTCGCATGATCCCCCGATCGCAACACTTGCGGGATCGTGCGCCCCTCCCATTCCACCGGGCGGGTATAGTGCGGATATTCGAGCAGCCCCGTTTCGAAGGACTCCTCGACTCCGCTGGAAGCCGCGCCCATTACACCGGGAAGCAGCCGAACACAAGCATCGAGCAGCAGCAAAGCCGCCATTTCCCCGCCCGACAATATGATGTCGCCCATGCTGACCTGCTCGATCGGGCGCGCATCGAAAATCCGCTCGTCAAACCCCTCGAATCGGCCGCACAGGATCGTCACGCCGGGGCCGTCGGCCAGGCTGCGTATCCGCGCCTGCGTGATCGGCTGCCCCCTGGGCGTCATCGCCAGCACCGGCAGGTCGGGCCGCCTGTCCAGCGCATGGTCGACCGCTTTGGCCAATATGTCGGCGCGCAACACCATGCCCGCGCCACCGCCCGCTGGCGTGTCGTCCACGGTGCGATGCCGGTCGGCCGCGAAATCGCGGATATGGATGGGGTCGCAGGCCCATTTGCCCTCGCTGAGCGCCCGTCCGGCCAGCGACACGCCCAACGGCCCGGGAAACATCTCCGGATAGAGCGTCAAGATCTGCGCGGCAAAGCTCATGCCCGGCGCGCCCGCAACCAGGCCGCCGACAGGCCGCCACCCATGCTGAGGGTCCCACACAGCAGCAGCACCAGCCCGCTGGCGCGCATCAGGTCGGCAAGGGCGCGGTCGGGATGAAGCAACCCGGACATCAGCAACAGCAGCGGCACCGGGCAGACCAGCGCGACCGCCGCCGCCGCCTTCATGCCGCGCGTCCAATCGACGGCAAACAGCCGCCAGCCCGCAGCCAGCATCGCGAAAAGATAGAGAGCGGTAAGTATCTGCGCCATGGCCCGCGCTTAGGCCAAGCGTGCCGCCTCGTCCAGTTGGCTGCCGGCGATGAAGGACGCCTTATGGCGTCTTGACCGCCAGCTTGAGTTCCTGAATCCGGGCGTCGGGGGTCGGCGCCAGCAGGATCGATCCGGCCACCCGCCCCCTGTCGCAAATCCAGGTGAAACTGCCGGACAGGCCGCCGCTCGCCTTGATCGGCGCATCGGTACGGCAGGCCCCGACTTCGCTTTTCAGCGCCGCCAGTTTCCGCCGCCAACTGTCCAAGTCGTTGTCCATCAGCATGTTCATGGCCAGCCGATCCCGCGCCACCCCGACATCCCCCGCAGCATAGATGCGCCCCGCCGCGCCATAGCCCTCCGCCAGCAGCGGCGACACCGCCAGTGTCCGTTCCATCAGTGCGCCCACCTTCTGCAATGCCATAGCCGCGTCCCAGACCGGCCCCGCCCCGCCATTATAGGTCCGGTTGGTGAAGACGAAGATGCCCACACCATGATCGGGCATCAGCAGCACATGGCTGCCATAGCCGGGATAGCCGCCGCCATGGGCCAGCGTCAGCCCCAGATCGCAATCCTGCGCCACGCGCATGCCAAAGCCATAGGCGACCGCCTGGCGACAGGCGGACGGACTGCTCGCGCCATTGCGCTGCGCGACGGTGACGAAATTGCTGCCCTGCGCCAGCATCCGCACCGACGCACGCGATACCGGACCGCCATCGGGATCGTCGCGCGCGGGCCAGGCGGACAGCAGGAAGGCGACCCAGCGCGCATAGTCGTTGGCGCTCGTCTGCAATCCGCCCATCGCCCCGAACGCGCCGTCGCGCATCGTCGGCTCGACCTTCCAGCGCCCCTCTTCCCAGCGATAGCCGATCGCCCGGCGCTCGATGGGCCATTCACTCACCTCATAGCCGCTCGACATCATGCCGAGCGGGGTCAGCAGCCGCTGCTCGACAAAGCGGCGATAGGGCTGTCCGGACACATTGGCGACGATCCGGCCCAGCAGCGCAAAGCCGAAATTGCTATATTCATAATGACTGCCCGGCGCGCTGCTGAACGGCACGCCCTGTTGCAGCATCCGGGTGAAATCCGCCTCGGGCAGCGGCGTCTGTCGATCGCCCCAGGGATTATCGTCCACAAAGCCCGCACTATGGGTCAGAAGGTCGCGGATACGGATGTGCGGGCTATCCTTCGTCGGATAGGTCCAGCCGCGCATCTCCGGCACATGGGTTTCCGCCAGATCGTCCAGCGACAGCTTGCCCTCGTCCCGCAATCGCAGGATCGACAGGGCGGTAAAGGCCTTCGTCATCGACGCGATGCGGAACAGGCTGTCGGGCGTCACCGGCCGCTGCTGGAGCAGATCCTGCACGCCCAGCCCCTTCACATGGACCAGCCGCCCGTCCGCCACGATGCCATAGACCAGCCCCGGCGCATGGCTATCAACCTGGAAATCCGCGAACAGCCGGTCGATCGCCGGGATCGCCTGCGCGATCCTGGCGGCGTCGGCCGCCTGTGCCGGACGCACGGCCATCATGAGCAGCAACAGGCAGGCGGCAAGGCGCATGAACGATCCCCCGATTGAAGGGGCCACCATGCCCACTTACATCGTCACCGCAAGGGCGACGGCGGGATTATTCGGTAAAGGCCGCCTCGATCACGGCGCTGTCATCCCCCACGGTGACGGCATGCATCGGCGCCATGAAGCGCTTGGGCTTCTTGCCCTCTTCGGCAGGCCGCTCGACCTCGATAATGTCGCCCGCGCCGAAATTCTCGACCGCGACGATCGTGCCCAGCGCTTCGCCGTTCGTGGAAATGCAGGTCAGGCCGATCAGGTCGGCATGATAATATTCGCCCTCCGCCAGCGGCGGCAGGGACGAACGGGGCACGGTCAAGGCCGTGCCGCGCAGGGCTTCGGCCGCACCCCGATCGCCGATCTCGGCAAATCGCGCGACCGCGCCATTGGGGCCGGGGCGCACCGACGTCAACGTCAGTGTGCGCCCCGCCGCATCGAAGCTCTTGTAGCTTTTGAGGTTTTCGGCCCCTTCGCCAAAGAGCTTGAGACGGACATCGCCCGTCACGCCATGCGCACCGATGATCGCGGCCAGGGTGACGGGCTTGTCGGTCAAGAGGCTCAGCCCTCGGCCTGTTCGGCAGCGGCTTCTTCAGCCGGTGCTTCTTCGGCAGGCGCCTCTTCGACGGCAGGCGCAGCAGCGGCCTCGGCGGCGGCAGCCTTCGCGGCTTCGGCCGCTTCAGCCGCTTCGGCGGCCTTGGCGGCACGGTCTTCGGCGCGATCCTTGGCCTTCTGGCCCGGCTCCGCCTTGTTCGGGTTGTTGCGCGCGACGCGCTCCTTCACGCCGGCGGCGTCCAGGAAGCGGGCGACGCGGTCGGTCGCCTGGGCGCCAGCGGCAACCCAATGCTTCGCGCGCTCGACGTCCAGGACGACGCGCTTTTCGTCGCCCTTGGGCAGGACGGGGTTGTAGCTGCCGATACGCTCGATGAACTTGCCATCACGCGGCGCGCGGCTGTCGGCCACGACGATACGATAATAGGGGCGCTTCTTGGAGCCGCCGCGCGACAGACGAATGGAGGTTGCCATGGAACTAGACCTTTCTACTCAAACCAGATGTGTTGAAATTGCTTATTTCTTTTTCAGGAAATTCTGAAATCCGGGCGGCATGTTGGGCATGTTGCCTCCCAGCCCCGGCATGCCCTGCGGCGGCGCGCCGCCCCCGCCCAGCATGCCGTCCAGGCCGCCGGAGCCGAACATCTTGGCCAGCCCTTTCAGGCCGCCCATCTTGCGGATCTTCTTCATCGCGCCTTCCATCTCCTGATGCATTTTCAGGAGGCGATTGACGTCCTGCACCGTGCGCCCCGCGCCCTTGGCGATGCGAATCTTGCGCTTGGCGTTGATCAGCGCGGGCTTCTCCCGCTCCTTGGGCGTCATGGAGCCGATCATCGCGTCCAGATGGATCAGCGTCTTGTCGTTCGCGCCGCTGTTCGCCATCGCCGCCTGTGCCTTTTTCAGGCCCGGCAGCATGCCCGCCAGCGCGCCCAGCCCGCCCATGCGGCGCATCTGGTTGAGCTGGCTGCGCAGGTCGTTCATGTCGAACTGACCCTTCGCCATTTTCTTGGCAAGCTTGTCGGCTTCGTCCGCGTCGATCGTCTCGGCCGCGCGCTCGACCAGGCTGACGACGTCGCCCATGCCCAGGATGCGCTGCGCGACACGCTGCGGATGGAAGGGTTCGAGCGCGTCGAGCTTTTCGCCCGTGCCCGCGAACTTGATCGGACGGCCGGTGACGGCGCGCATCGACAGCGCCGCGCCACCGCGCGCATCGCCGTCCATGCGGGTCAGCACCACGCCGGTCAGCGGCACCTGCGCGGAGAAGTTGGTCGCCACATTGACCGCGTCCTGGCCGGTCAGCGAATCGACGACCAGCAGGATTTCGGCGGGGTTGGCGACGTCGGCCACCGCCTTCATCTCGTCCATCAGCGCCTGGTCGACGTGCAGGCGACCGGCCGTGTCGAGCATGACCACGTCGAAGCCCTGGAGCTTCGCCGCCTGCAAAGCGCGCCGCGCGATCTCCACCGGCTGCTGCCCCGGCACGATCGGCAGGGTCGCGACATCGGTCTGCGTCCCCAGCACCGCCAACTGCTCCTGCGCGGCCGGGCGCTGGACGTCGAGCGACGCCATCAGCACCTTCTTGCGCTCTTTTTCCTTCAGGCGCTTGGCGATCTTGGCGGTGGAGGTCGTCTTGCCCGACCCCTGCAAACCGACCATCATGATGACGGCGGGCGGCGACACGTCGATCATCAGGTCGGCGGTGTCGGACCCCAGCGTCTCGGTCAGCGTGTCCGAAACGATCTTGACGACCATCTGGCCGGGCGTGACCGACCGCAGCACATCGCTGCCCACGGCCCGTTCCGTCGCCTGATCCACGAACTGGCGCACGACCGGCAGCGCGACGTCGGCTTCCAGCAGCGCGATTCGCACCTCGCGCATCGCGGCGCGGACATCGTCCTCCGTAAGCGCGCCGCGCCCACGCAGTTTGTCGAATACCCCACCGAGACGATCGCTTAGCGAATTGAACATCATCACCTCATTTGAGCCACAAAGGCCCGGAAAATCCTGCTTCCCTGCCAAACGACAAAATCGCCGGTGGGCGAAACCTCGCCAACCAGCGTCCATCCGATGCCCCTCTTGGGCGTCCTGGATTTGTCAGGGATCGAACGGCAAGCCGCCCGATTGCAGAGGGGCCTTTAGGCGAAAGCGGCAATAAGTGCAAGCGGGGGCTAATGGTGGCGACAATGGGTGGATGGCTGTCATATCAGATAGTCGTCGCCCCGGCCTTGAGCCGGGGTCCCGCTGCCTTCTGAAACCTTGGTAACGACGGGAAAGCTGGACCCCGGGTCAAGCCCGGGGTGACGTTAGATCTATATCTGTAGTCGCCCGTTAACAGCCCCCTCTCCTACACCGCCCCTCTCTGCTAAACTCCGACGAGACGGGCGCCGAACGCCGCCCCACACTTTCCGATAGGATCAACGCAGTGTAACTTTATGTCGCTTTCTGCGGGAAATGTGCGAAGTTAAGGGAATAATGAAGGGGAGCCAAAGAGACATGAGCTGGACACGCCGCAAGCCGATGGAGGCGATGACGCCCAGGGATGCAGGCCATCAGATGGCGCGCACCCTGTCCTGGCCCCACCTGCTGGCGCTGGGCGTTGGTGCGATCGTGGGCACCGGCATCCTGACCCTCATCGGCGTCGGCGCGGATCGCGCCGGTCCCGCCGTCCTGCTCTCCTTCGCCATTGCGGGCGCAATCTGCGCCTGCGCGGCCCTCGCCTATGCCGAACTGTCGACCATGATGCCCGCGGCGGGCAGCGCCTACAGCTATAGCTATGTGGTGCTGGGCGAAGGCATCGCCTGGATCGTGGGGTGGAGCCTGATCCTGGAATATAGCCTCGTCGTGTCGACCGTGGCGGTCGGCTGGTCGGGCTATGCCGGGCCGCTGCTGACGCCATTGGGCTTCCCCGACGCCCTGACGAAGGGGCCGGAACTGGGCGGCCTCATCAACCTGCCCGCCATCTTCATCATCGCGGTGGTCGCGGGCCTGCTGATGTTCGGCACGCGGGAAAGCGCGCGCCTCAACACTATCCTCGTCCTCATCAAGATCGTGACGCTCAGCCTGTTCGTCGCCTATGCCCTGCCCGCTTTCGACGCGCAGAATCTGCACCCCTTCATGCCCTTCGGCTTCGCCAAACATATGGGTCCGGATGGCGTGGAGCGCGGCGTCATGGCGGCCGCCGCCATCATCTTCTTTGCCTTCTACGGCTTCGACGCCATTTCGACGGCGGCCGAAGAGGCCAAGAATCCCGATCGCGACCTCGCCATCGGCATCGTCGGCTCGCTTGTCGCCTGCACGATCATCTATGTCCTCGTCGCCGCCGCCGCGATCGGCGCGCTGCCCTTCACCCGCTTCGCCGACAGTCCCGAGCCGCTGGCGCTGATCCTGCGCGAAATGGGCCAGGGCAGCATCGCCCGCATCGTCGCCATCGCCGCCGTCATCGCGCTGCCCACCGTGCTGCTCGGCTTCCTCTACGGCCAGAGCCGCATCTTCCTGGTGATGGCCCGCGACGGCTTCCTGCCGCAGAGCCTGGCAAAGATTTCGAAACGCGGCACCCCGGCGCGCATCACGATCGTGACGGCCCTGTTGGTCGCGATCATCGCGGGCCTCTTGCCGATCGATGAAATCGCCGCGCTCGCCAATGCCGGCACGCTGATCGCCTTCACCGCCGTTGGCCTGTGCCTCCTCGTCCTGCGCAAGCGCGCGCCCGACATCCGGCGTCCCTTCCGCACGCCTGCCGCCTGGTTCGTGGGGACAGGCGCGATCGCCGGATGCGCCTATCTGTTCGTCAGCCTGCCGATGAAGACGATCTTCGCCTGCCTGATCTGGAACGCGATCGGGTTGCTGGTCTATTTCCTCTACGGGCAGAAGCGCGCGACCGCCGCATGACCATGCAATTGTCGCTATTATCCTATATTTTCGACCGCAATGGCGTAGCTGTACCGCGTCCTTTCATCGACTGCCGGGATAACATCGGCAGCAAAGGGTCGCCGATCGAAGGATCATAGCTGCATCGCGGCTATGTGGCTTTGAGTATCCGCCTCGGCGGAAAAAGGGGATCTATGATGAAGATGACACTATCCTGCGGCCTGATCGCTGCCGCCATGGCCTTTTCCACCTCTGCAACGGCGCAGGATTATCCTGCCGATCCGGGCGACTTCACCGACATTTCCATGATCGACGTGCTACCTGGCGGCGACCTTGCCTATACCCAGTTTCTCGCTTCCTCCTGGAAGAAGCAGCAGGAATTCGCCAAATCGAAGGGCTGGATCAAGTCCTACAAGGTCATGGCGAATCTGTATCCGCGCGCTGGCGAGCCGGACCTGTACCTGATGGTCACCTATGCCGACTTCCCCAATGCAAAAGAGGCATTGCAACAGCGCGCCGCCTATATGCAGTGGCAAGCCAAATCGCTTCAGACCCTGGACCAGGAAAATGGCGATCGCGGCAAATATCGCGTCGTGATGGGGTCCATGCTGTTTCAGGACGTTCTGCTGAAATAAGGTCGCCGTGGCTGACGAAGTCGCCTTCGTCAGCCACTGGCTTTTCCCATGCGTGCGCACTAGATGCACGCCCATGGGACGCTTCTCCAAAATGCATGGGCTGGGCAACGACTTCGTCGTGATCGACGCGCGCGCGCAAGCGATCGACATGACGCAAGCGCGCGCCCGCGCCATTGCCGACCGTCATGCCGGAATCGGCTGCGACCAGTTGATCCTGATCGGCAATGCCCCCGATGCCGACGTGTCGATGCAGATCTTCAACGCCGACGGCAGCGAAGTGGAAGCCTGCGGCAACGCCACCCGCTGCGTCCCCCTGTTCGTCGGCCGCGACGTGCTGATCCGCACCAAGGCGGGGCTGCTCGACGCCAAGAGTGTGGACGGCGGCGCCAGCGTCGACATGGGCGCGCCCCGCTTCGACTGGGACGCGATTCCGCTCGCCTACCCCATGGACACGCTGACCATGGGTGCCAGTTGGGAAGACCTGCCCGCGCCCGCCGCCGTCAATGTCGGCAACCCGCATGTCATCTTCTTCGTGGACGATCTGGACGGTGTGAACTTCGACCGCCTCGGCCCGCTGATCGAACATGATCCGCTCTTCCCCGCCCGCGTGAACGTCAATTTCGCGCAGGTCGTGGGCAACCATCATATTCGCCTGGTCGTATGGGAACGCGGCGCAGGCCTCACCCGCGCCTGCGGCACTGGCGCCTGCGCGACCGCCGTCGCCGCCATCCGCCGCAAGCTGATGGTGGGGCCGGTGACGGTCAGCCTGCCCGGCGGCGATCTCATGATCGACTGGACGCCGGGCGGCACGATCCGCATGACCGGCCCCGCCACCCATGTCTTCGACGGCGAGGCTGACTGGTCGCGCTTCTGATGGGCGGTCCCGACATCATCACCATGGGCTGCCGCCTCAACATCGCGGAGAGCGAAGCGATTCGCGACATGGCGGCGGGGCAGGACGATCTGATCGTCGTCAACAGCTGCGCGGTGACGGCCGAAGCCGTCCGCCAGACCCGCCAGGCCATCCGCCGCGTGCGCCGCGACCGCCCCGACGCCCGCATCCTCGTCACCGGCTGCGCCGCGCAGACCGAACCTGAAACCTTCGCGAAGATGGCCGAAGTCGATGCCGTGATCGGCAATCGGGAGAAGATGGAGGCGGCCTCCTTCGCGCCCGTGGCAGAGAAAGTCCGCGTCTCCGACATCATGGCCGTGCGCGACACCGCGCCGCATATGGCATCCGCCTTCGCCGATCACGCTCGCGCCTTCCTGGAGGTGCAGAATGGTTGCGACCATCGCTGCACCTTCTGCATCATCCCCTATGGCCGCGGCAACAGCCGCTCGGTCCCCGCTGGCGCAGTGGTGGAAAAGGCGAAGCAACTGGTCGATGCAGGCTATCGGGAAATCGTGCTGACCGGCGTGGACGTCACCAGCTACGGTCCCGACCTCCCCGGCAATCCGTCGCTCGGCCTGCTGATCGAACGCATATTGAAAGGCGTGCCCGACTTACCCCGCCTGCGCCTCTCCTCGATCGACAGCGTAGAAATAGACGACCGCCTGTTCGATCTCGTCGCCCACGAACCGCGCATGATGCCGCACCTTCATCTCTCGCTCCAGGTAGGTGACGACATGATCCTCAAGCGGATGAAGCGCCGCCACAGCCGGGCCGACGCCGTCCGCATCGTGGAACGCCTCAAGGCCGCCCGCCCCGGCATCAGCATCGGCGCGGACATCATCGCCGGTTTCCCGACGGAGGATGACGCCATGTTCGCCAACAGTCTGGCGTTGGTAGACGATTGCGACATCGTCCACGGCCATATCTTCCCCTACTCGCCCCGCACCGGCACCCCCGCCGCCCGCATGCCGCAGGTCGAGCGCGCAACGATCAAGGCCCGCGCCGCCCGCCTGCGCGACGCCTGCGCCACACGTCGCGACGCCTGGCTGCGCAGCCTGATCGGCACCACCCAGTCGGTGCTGGTCGAACGCAGCGGGTTGAGCGGCCATGCCGAAAATTTCGCGCCGGTGCGCTTCGCACAAGCGCAAGCCCCCTCCTCCATCGTCCCCGCCATCATCACCGCGCTTGAGAATGGCGCGCTGATCGCGCAAGAGGCGCAATAATGACAGATACCGGCACCAGCTGGCGCGACCGCCTTTTCGGCGGGCTGAAGCGCACGTCCGACAAGCTCGGCGACAATCTCACCGGCCTTTTCTCCAAGGCCGCGCTAGACGACCAGACGTTGGACGAGATCGAGGAGGCGCTGATCGTCTCCGATCTTGGCCCGGCCATGGCCGCGCGGGTGCGCGATCGGCTGGCCGAAGGGCGCTTCAACAAGGAACTGACCGAGGAATATCTGCGCGAGATCATCGCGGAGGAGATCGAGAAGAGCCTCGCCCCGGTTGCCCGCCCGCTGGAGATAGAAGCCTTCCCGCGCCCGCAGGTGATCCTGGTGATCGGCGTCAACGGATCGGGCAAGACCACCACCATCGCCAAGCTCGCCCATAATTTCCTGGAGCAGGATTATGGCGTGATGCTGGCGGCGGGCGACACGTTCCGTGCGGCCGCTATCGGCCAGCTCAGGGTCTGGGCCGATCGTCTGGGCATCCCGATCGTCGCGGGCAAGGAAGGCGCCGATGCGGCGGGCATCGTGTTCGACGCGGTCAAGCAGGCGACCGCGACCGGCATCGACGTGCTGATCGTGGACACCGCCGGGCGTCTTCAGAACAAGACCGAACTGATGGACGAGCTGGCAAAGGTGCGCCGCGTGCTGGGCCGATTGAACCCGGCCGCCCCGCACGACGTTGTGCTGGTTCTGGATGCCACCACGGGACAGAATGCGTTGAACCAGATCGAAGTCTTCAAGGAAACGGCGCAGGTGACAGGTCTCGTCATGACCAAGCTGGACGGCACGGCGCGCGGCGGCGTGCTGGTCGCGGCAGCGGAAAAGTACCGCCTGCCCATCCACGCCATCGGCGTGGGCGAAAAGATCGAGGATCTGCGCCCGTTCGATCCGGGCGACATGGCGCGTGCGATCGCCGGGACGGCTTATGCCCGCTAACGCCAAACCCGCCCATAATGGCACGCTCAGCCTCGCGCTGGATTTCGGACCGCTCCTCGTCTTCTTCCTGACCTATAAGGGCGCGGGCTGGATCTGGGGCGCGGGCAATCCGATCACCGCCATGACGTTCAGCACGGCCGCCTTCATGGTGTCGATCGTGATCGCCGTCATCATCTCGAAGGTGAAGCTGGGTCGCGTGTCGCCGATGCTGTGGCTATCGGCGCTGCTGATCCTCTTCTTCGGCGGCCTCACCATCTATTTTCACGATCAAAGCTTCATCCAGATCAAGCCGACCATCATCTACGCCTTTTTCGCGCTGATGCTGTTTGCCGGGCTGCTGCGGGGTAAGCCGCTGCTCAAATATCTGTTGCAGGCCGCCTATGATGGCCTGACGCATGAAGGCTGGCTCAAGCTGTCACGCAACTGGGCGTTGTTCTTCGTCGCCATGGCTGTCGCCAACGAAGCGATGCGCCGGTCCATGAGCTTCGACACTTGGCTGGCGGTCAAGGTATGGGGCGTGACGATCGTGTCGGTTCTTTTTGCCGCCGCCAACATCCCGATGCTGATGCGCCACGGGTTGAACCTGAACGATGGACTGGACGGCGAAGAGGTCGGTGAAACGACCCCGCCGCAGGGGTAACCGCCTCGCAACGGACGGCTTAAATCATACTGATTTCGTCCGATTTGTGCGATCGTTTCGCAATAGGCACATATCTGTTTTCTTGGGCGTTGGGTGCGCATATGGGAAGCGGCGGAGGCGTCCACGCCCCGCCTGGACCATATGATAAACCGGCTTCACCCCATTCTCGTGCGGCCGTCCCATAACGAACCCGAGGAGTTCCGCCATGGCCTTTGTTCTGCCCGATCTTCCCTACGCCAAGGACGCCTTCGGCGATATCCTGTCGGTCGAAACCTTCGACTTCCATCATGGCAAGCATCACAACGCCTATGTCGTCAAAGCCAATGAACTGGTCGCTGCCGACGCCTCGCTCCAGGGCAAGTCGCTGGTCGAACTGATCAAGTCGGCCAAGGGCGGCCTGTTCAACCAGGTCGGCCAGATCTGGAACCACACATTCTACTGGCAGTCGCTGTCGCCCACAAAGACCGAACCGACCGGCGAATTGCTCGCCAAGATCACCGAAGCCTTTGGATCGGTCGATGCGCTGATCGAAAAGCTCAAGGCGGAGGCCGTCGGCCACTTCGCCAGTGGCTGGGCCGCGCTGGTCCTGAAGGACGGCAAGCTGGAAGTGACCAGCTATCATGACGCCGACACCCCCGTCGCGCATGAAGGCCATGCGCCGCTGCTGATCGTCGATGTGTGGGAACATGCCTATTATATCGACTATCGCAACCTACGCCCCAGCTATGCCGACCGCATCCTCAAGGAAGCGATCAACTGGGACTTCGCCGCCCTGAACCTGGACGGCGAAGGCGCCAGCCGCGCCGACCAGCCGGCCTGATGCAAAAAGGGGACCGGCCCGCATTGGCCGGTCCCCTTTTCTTCCTGTCCTGCGACAGGCAAAATCTTCGATCAGGCCGCTTCCAGTTGCGTGACGAACTGATCGGCCGCCCGCTGCAACGCCTGCGCCGTCTGCGACAGGCTGGACGCAGCGCTGGACACCCGCCCCGACAGGCTTTCGGTATCGCGCGCGGCATCGGCCACATCTTCCATCTGTCGGGTCATGCTGGCGGCGTCCTGCGCGGTGTCGCGCGCCGATTCGCCGATCGCGCTGGTCGCGTCCCGCTGATCGGCAACCGCGCGCTGGATCGCATCCGCTGCGGCGGCCAGTTGCTCGACCGTACCCGCCACCTCCGACAAGGCCTCCCGCGCGATGCCCGCGCCCTGACGCGCAGACCAGGCCAGCGCATGAATTTCACCGGTCGCGTTGGCGGCCTGGCTCGCCAACTGCTTGACCTCCCCAGCCACCACCGCAAAGCCACGGCCGACTTCCCCGGCCCGCGCCGCCTCGATCGTCGCATTGAGCGCCAGCAGATTGGTCTTCGCGGCAATATCCGTGATGGAGTCGGCAAAGCTGGTGATCGAGGTGGTACGCCCTTCCAGATCATGGACCGCTTGATGCCCCGTCGTCGATACCCGCTGCGCTTCGCCGCCGAGTACGGCTTGCTGGTGCGAAGCCGATGCGATCGCCGCGATGGATTCCAACAGACGATCGATACGCCGGGCCAGCATGGCGGCATTGGCGGAGGATTGCTCCGCGATCGCGACGGTTTCGCCCGTCCCTGCGCTCGCGCGCTGCGCCAGCTGATTGAGTTGCCGCGCGGAATCATCCAGTTCCTGCGCCGCCGCGCCCACCGCGCCGACGATTTCCGAAACCGAATGACGAAAATCCCGTACCAGCGCCAATGTGCTTGCACGGCGGTCCGCCGCCATGCGCGCCTTTTCGACCTCCTGCTGCGCGCGCAACTGCGCCGCGCGCTCGTCCATGTCGCGGCTGGCCCGCATCGCGGCTTCCGCCGCGTCGCGTCCTTGTTCTGCCTGATGCGCCAGATCGCCGGATTGCCGTACGTGGACATCGAGCGCCTGCAACATCACGCGCAGCCGAACCGTCAGATAGCACAGGACCGCTGCCTGAAGCAGGACCGCGATGCCGTGAATCGCCACGCGCCCAATATTAGCCTGATCCGGAAAAACCCAGGTCGGCAGGACGAAGCTGAGGATCAGATGATGGGCGGCGGTGAGCGTGGCCGCCAGCACGATCGGCCGCCAGTCATAGAGCAGCGTCAGACCCGCCAGCGCCACGAAGAAGAACATATGGCCGTCCATTTGCCAGCCATGACCGGACAACAGATAAAGGCCGACGGCCGGCTGCACGGCGGCCAGGATGCCCATGGCCATGCGCGCCTCGATATCCTCGCGCTGGCGCATGATCCGTATCGTGGGCAGCGCGTTGCACAGTGCGGAGAATATAAGCGCCCGGCCGCTATGCTCTATGCCCAGCAACAGGCCGAACAAGCCGATCGCTATCGTCCACAGCCAATTGGCGAACAGCAAGATCCGCAGTCCCTGCAACCGCAAGCGATCCAGGCTCGTCATCGCGCTCATCAGGCGACCTCCCCGCAACCGCCGATTTGCGCCGATAGGGTGATTACGCCCTGGCGGAGCAGAGCAGATGCCAACTGGCTCCGTCGTCCTTCGACAAGAAGAGAGCCTGACCATGGCCCCTGTGCGACGAGACGCGCGCCATGCGAGATGGCGACCGGCGCCAGCACGCGCTTCGCGTCATGTGTCAACGGAATCAACAGCATCCGCCCCTGCGCTGGCGGAAAGGCATAGAGGCCAGTCAGGCCACCCAAGACCACGACGCATTGGAGAGCGAGGGACAAGCCCTGCCGAAAGGACGCGATACATTTCATCCCATCCGATTAGGATGGATTGGTAAGTATAATGTTAAGGATGCGGAGAAGCGTTCAGGCCCAACGCCTGGGTCAGTTCGTCCAGGTCCGCGCCCGGCCGGACGAGCAGCCAATCACGACTGGCAGCGCCATCGACCACCGTCACCGCGCCCTTGGGACAGATGCCCAGACAGCTCACTTCCATGATGCCCGCCGCGCCTTTGCGCCCTTTTTTCAACGACAGATGCTTTCGCAACGCCTTGGCAAGACGGTCGCCGCCGTCCGGACCGAAACCGCCATCCAGTTTCTTGGAGCATTTGCGGCACACCAGCACCACATTGGCCCAGTTGGATCGGACATGATCTTTCAATCCGTCGCTCCCCGCGGTTTCCACGTCCGCCGCTCTTCCGCCGCGCGCAACACTTCATAAGCGGCCTGAATCGCCTGGAAGCGGACGGCGGCCTCACTGTCGCCGGGTTTGACATCGGGATGATATTCCTTGGCGAGCCGACGCCAGCTTTTCTTGACCGCGTCGAACCCGGCATCGTCTTCCAGTTCCAGCGCCTTTAATGCATGCAATTCGTCACGCGATCGGCTGCCGTCGCCCGGCCCGCCCCATCCATGATAGGCGCTGGACTGATAGCCGCCTGCGTCGCGGCGTTCCGCTTTTTCCCGCGCCGCGCGCTCTTCATCGTCCAGACCCTGAAAATAGTCCCAGTTTCGGTTATATTCACCGGCATGCTCGGGGCAGAAATACCAGCGCTCGGGGCTGTTGGGCGATTTCGGCGCCGGGCAATCCCCGGGCTGGTCGCAGCCGAAACGGTCGCACATACGCACGCGCTGCGCCTCCCGCGCCGCGCCATAGGCGCGCCATCGGGGAAAACCCCAGTCATTGGATCGGCTGTTGCGTGCCATTCCCCCGAATTAGGGAAGGTGCGGGCGGAAAGCCACCCCAGCCCCCGATTTTAGAAGGAAAATGCCAGAGGGCCTGTAAGCCGGGTTCTGTCCACCTCCGGCCTGCGCCGGGGGATAGGCGACCATTCCTCTAGGGAACGGATTGCTCCGTTCCTCAAGCAACCAACCCGGGCGATCTCGGTCGAAACAGACCTAGCAGCCCAATTCTTTCGAACCGCCTGCGCGCCGCCCCTATTCGGTCTTGCTCCCGGTGGGGTTTACCGTGCCGCCTTGCGTTGCCGCAGACGCGGTGCGCTCTTACCGCACCCTTTCAATTTCGCGGGGTCGAAACCTTCGCGACCTGCTTTCTGTTGCACTGTCCCTTGGATCACTCCAGCCGGTCGTTAACCGGCACCGTCATTTCGTGGAGCCCGGACTTTCCTCGCCGTGGAAGTTACCCGCCACGCCGCGGCCGCCCGGCCCTCTGGCATGGCGGCCTTAGACGGGTTTTGCCGCCCCGTCATCCCGCTTATTCATCGCCCCTGGGCTTGGGCAGCAGCAGAGCGAGCAGGATGGCGCGACATTCGCCATCGATCACGCCATCGATCCGCTCCGGCCGAAAGCGGCGCTGGAACGCAACCACCGCAGGTTGCGGTTCGGCGATGTCGTAGCCGAACCGTTCCAACGCCAGCATGAAACCGCTGTCCGTCCAATGCGGGTCCATCAGATTCTTCGTCGGCCGTGGCAGCGCCAGGCGCAGGCGCGCCAACTGGCCCCAGGGGAAAAGCTCGCCCGGATCCTGCTTGCGCGCAGGCGCGATGTCGCTGTGGCCGACGATGTTGCCGCGCGTGATCCTGTGCCGCTGGACGATGGCATGGACGAGTGGGATCAGCGATCCCATCTGCGTTTCGGGGAAAGGCCGATAACCCCATTCATGGCCGGGGTTGACGATCTCTATGCCGATGCTGGCGGAATTGATGTCATCGACGCCGCGCCAGTGCGATCGCCCGGCATGCCAGGCGCGATTGGCTTCATCGACCATGCGGATGACCTGCCCGTCTTCCGTGACGACATAATGGGCGGACACTTTCGATTCCGGATTGGCGAGCCAGTTGATGGCGCTCGCCGCGTCGGGCATGCCGGTATAATGCAGCACCAGCATCGTGATGGGCAGGCTGCGGTCGTCGAAATTGGGCGACGGCGTGTCGATCATCGGCATGTCTGTCATCGGGAAAGGCCAGTCACTTGCAGCGGCTCGATCATCGCACCCTTCCGGATCGCCCCTCTGGCGACCTGGAGATGACAATGGCCGAGACGGGCGCAGCAATCAAGCAGGGTTAATGCGCATGAAGCCGCTTCACCCCGCGCGACGCATCGGCTGCCCCGCGCGATCGGGCAAGACAGCCTTGGGCGCATAGCCGCCGCGAAAATCGGCATGCGGGACGAAGGCGTCGCCCTGCCCGATCACCGTTTCCCCTGCACCCAATAGAAGGACCGAGTTCGCATGACTATGGCGGGCCAACAGGCCAAGCACATCCTTGCGTCGTTCGGGCGTGAAATAGAGCAGGACGTTGCGGCACAGCAGCAGATCATAGGCGCCCGACGGCGCGCGTGACTCGAACAGGTTGTCGCGACGAAAATCGATCATCCGGCGCAGGTCGGGGCTGGCGCGCCAATCCTCGCCATGGGGTTCGAACCATTTGATGAGATCGCCCACCGGCAAACCGCGCTGCACGTCCATCTGGGAAAAGATGCCGGCGCGCGCCTGCTCGATCGCCGATGTAGAAATGTCCGTGGCCACTATTTCGATGCGCCAGCCCTGCCACCGGGCCGCGTCGTTCCGCAGGCGGATGGCGATCGAATAGGCTTCCTGCCCCGTCGAACAGCCCGCACTCCATATGCGCAGTATGCGATCCTGCCGATCTTCCTGGATCCGCGGCAATATCTGGCGATGGATCAGGTCGAAAATCTGAAGATCGCGGAAAAAACTGCTTTCATTGTTGAGCAGCGCGTTGACGACCTCCTCATCCAGTCGCGGGTCGCGCTTGCGCAGCAGACGGGCGGCCAGTTCATCCATGTCTCGCAGGCCATGCGCGCGAAGAATAGGGCGCAGCGCGGTTTCCATCCGCCAGGCGCGCGCTTCCGACAGAACCTGCCCCGTCCGTGCTTCCAAAAGCCCTGCCAGAACGCGAGCAGCCCCTTCGAAATTGTTCGTTCCGGCGGCGTGAAGCGACATCAAGCGGCGACCTTGCCACGGCGCGCAACGAAATTCATGATCGCGAGCGGTTCCATGACGGCGCAGGTCAGTCCAGCCCCGACCACCGATCCCGGCATCCCCCAAACGACGCTGCTTGCTTCATCCTGCGCGACCACCCATCCGCCCGCCGCCACGATGTCACGCGCGCCGATCGTGCCGTCGCGCCCCATGCCGGTCAGGACGATGCCCGCAGCGCCAGGGCCGTACACATCCGCCATGCTGGCGAACATAGGATCGACCCCCGGCAGGTTGCCGGCAGGCGTGCGTTCGGGATTGAGCAGGATCATGACCCGGCCGTGCAAGCCGCGACGCAATTGGATATTGGCGTCGCCGGGCGCGACATAGACGGTGTCTGCGACGAGCGTGTCACCGGTCTCCGCAACCTTCACGCGCAAACTGGTCATGCGCGACAATTGCTGCGCGAAATAGACGGTGAAGCTCGCGGGTAGATGCTGGGTCAGCAGCACCGGCACGCCCAAAGGCGCGGCCAGGCCCTCGAACAACTGGCCCAGTGCGTGGATGCCGCCGGTCGACGCACCGATGCCGATGCAGGCAAGGGGAGAGTCCGCCAAATGGGGCGTTGCCGCAGACGCCAGGTGCGACGGAGGTGACGCCGAAGGCTGATCGAAGAACAGCCGGTTCAGTCGATCGATCAAAGCCTGCGGAAATTGTTCGCCGAAGCTCCCGCTGCCCGGCTTGGACACGATATCGCTGGCGCCCAGGGCCAGCGCTTCCACCGCCGCCGAGCTGCCTTCCTCGCACTTGCCGGACAGGATAGCGACCTTGACGGCGGGATTGGCGCGCAGGATTTGCGGTAGAGCCGCCAAACCGCTCTGTCCCGGCAGTTCGATATCGAGCAGGATCAGATCCACCACATTGTCGGCCAGATAGCTTAGCGCATGTTCCGCGCTGCTGGTCTTATGGATGACATTATAGGCGGGATCGGCATTAAGGATGCGTTCGATCACCGTCCGCACGACCACCGAATCATCGACGACCAGCGTACGAATGACTCGCCCTCCGTCGCTGTGGTTGGTCATCATCGGCACAATCGCGGTCATCACGGGGCTTTCTGCGCGTAAGGATCAAACGAAAATCAAGGCTTCTCCCGCTTGGCGGACAGGCTGACTGCTAGATCACCCCGACGATCGCCAATTTGCTCTCCAGCGTCTCGCGATCGAAGGGCTTCATGACATATTCGTCGGCGCCCGCTTCGACTGCGGCCTTGATGTGACTGATGCCATTTTCGGTGGTGCAGAAAATGATCTTGGGCCGCGCGCCGATCTTCGCGCTGGGCAGTGCCTGAAGAAACTCCATCCCGCTCATGACCGGCATGTTCCAGTCGAGCAGAACGACGTCCGGCGGAAACGCTTCGCACTGGGTCAGCGCGTCCTGCCCATCGACCGCCTCGCTGACCGTCAGGTCCAGCGATTCCAATATATGGCGGGCTACCTTGCGGATCACCTTTGAATCGTCAACGACCAGACAGTTTTTCATGAAGCGTCCCTTGGTTTTTTGCGTTTTGTTGAAGCGGACTTAATCGGAAAACCCGAGGATTTGGTAAACGACGCGCTGTTCTTTAAGCAGCCTGGGCGAGCGCCCCGCCCTCAATAAAGGCTGCGAGCGATACCAGAAGCCAGGGTTGCCCCTCATGCTCCACCAACGCGCGGGCATAGGGCGCCCAGGCGGCTTCCAACTGGCCTCGCAATGGCAGTTCGCCTTCCGGTACGCGGCATATGTCCGACACGCTGTCCACCATCAGGCCATAGCTATGGCCGCTGATGTTCGCGATAATGGCCAGCTTGCGCCGCTCCACCGGGGTCGCGTGACCGCAAATCAGAGCGGCGACGTCGATGATCGTGAGCACACGGCTGCGCAGTGCGGACAGACCGGCGATATGCGCGCCCATGCCGGGCACCGGCGATATGTCGGCCAGACGCACCACCGCTTCGACCTCTTCGGTTTCCACCGCGATGCGCGAGTCCGCCAGGGTCGCGAGAAGATAGAGCTTATCCATGACTTCTTCCTATGCCTGCCGACCGGCGATCGCAGCCATCAACGCATCCTGATCGTAGCGATAGATGCTGCCATCCTGCGGTCCCGTCGGGCGCGGCGACGCGCGCAGATGGACCACCCGGCACCCCATGATCTCCGCCGCCTGCGCCGCATCCGCCTCCGTGCACAGGACCACGTCTTCGGGGTCGACCGTGCAATCGTCGGGCAACCCCAGCAGCACGTCATGTCCCGCTTGCCGCAGGAGCGGCGCCAATATTTCGCGCGTCCAACCGTCGCCGCTGTCGGCCAGCAGGCAACGGCCCCGCACCCTCTCGACCACCCCATCTTCGGGCAAAGCCGCAAAGAGCGCGAAGGGATTGATCACCTCCAGATGTTCGCCATCGACCACCGCAACACCGCTCAACATGCCATGCATGGCCACCATGTCGGGAACGGCGGGCATCTGGACGATATCCAGCACCGCCGCGACCGGATAGCAGGCCTCCCGCCGATCGTCGCGCAGACGGAGCGCCGACACCTTGTCCCGATCAAATTGGGACAGGCCATTGGCGACGGGCACCAGCCGATCGTCAAGCCGCACGAACGCCCTGCCGCCGGACCGGCCGAACAAACCTGTGTCGATATCCTCCACCCGTTCGATCAGGGACAGTTTCAGCAGGCGGCGTTCGCCGGTCAATTCTTCGAAACGCAGCGCCGCGACCATCTCCACGCCCGCCTGCGCATTACTCTGATCTTCCTGTTGCTGCGCCGCCCGATCGTCGATGATATTAGGCAGGCGCGCGGCATTCGCCAGGCCTGCGGCATCCAGCAACAGCATGGGCTTGCCATTGTCCGGCAGAGTCATGCCGGCATAGACACCGGTCGCCATCACCAGCGGCGAAGCGGGACGAATGACCAGCTCCTCATGATTGTCGACCGCCGAAACACCCATGGCGAACGGCACCCCCGTCGCCGATCGCACCACCATGATGGCACGCGGCCCCGATTGCGCCGGTTTGACCATGCCAAGGACATCTTCCAGATCGACCATGGAATGACGGATCGTCCGAATCGTCGCGATCTTGGCCCCGCCGACTTCGCTGATCTGCAAGGTATCGTTGGTGTCGTGCAGGATTTCGACCACTGCCGCGCGCGGAATGGCGAAATGCTGCCCCCTGCGCGCACGATAAGGCCCGGAATGATGGTGAGGGTGAGCGGGACGCGCAGCGTGATACAAAGGCCTTGGCCCAGCTGATTTTCGAGCGCGATGACGCCACCGATCCGCTCCACATTGGCGCGCACCACGTCCATGCCCACGCCCCGGCCGGAGATGGCGGTCACCCGGTTCGCCGTCGTCAGGCCCGCCTGGAAAATAAGGTCCAGCTTCTCCGCTTCGGACATCCGCGCAGCCGCATGAGCGGTCAATCGCCCGTTCGCGATCGCCTTGTCCACCAACCGGGCCGTATCGATGCCCGCCCCGTCGTCCGATATCGCGATGACGATCTGGTTACCTGACTGGCGCGCCTCCAGACGGAGCTTGCCTGCCTCCGGCTTACCGGCCGCACGCCGGATTTCGGGCGTCTCTATGCCATGGTCGATGCTGTTACGGACGATATGGGTGAGCGGATCGACGACCATCTCCACCATTTCGCGGTCCATTTCGACATCGCCGCCCTCCAGCGTCAAGTCGATACGCTTGCCCAGTTCCCGCCCCAGGTCACGCACCATGCGCGGGATAGCGGCAAACAGTCGATCCACTCGCTGCATCCGTGTCTTGGATATCACGTCGCGCATGTCGGCGACGCAGGTCGACAACCGTTCGAAGACATTGTCCAGCTCGGGGTCGGCGGATCGCTCGCGCAGCTTGCGGGACAATTCGTTGCGCGCCAGAACCATGTCCGACACGCCGTTCATCAACTGGTCGATCAGGCTGAGCGGCAAACGGATAGTTCGCGGACCGGATTGCGCGCCGCTGGGGCGAGCGACCGCCACCGATCCGGCGTCGACCACGACCTGTTCCGTCCCAGGCGGAGCAGCGCTCAGCGCGGCGATCAGGAAATCGTCATTCTCGTTGGGCAGCGCAGCGCCGATCGCGACGGCTTCGGTCAGTTCCCCGATACGGTCCATGATGCCCAGCACCGCACTAACCGTCGCCGGGTCGGCGCTGCGGTTGCCCGCACGAATTTCGGACAGCACATCCTCCGCCGCATGGCTCAACCGCTCGAACCGCGGCAGGTTCAGGAAACCGCAGCTGCCCTTCACCGTGTGGAAGAAACGGAATATGGCGTCCAGCCGATGGCTATCCGACGGGTCGGCTTCCCAGGCGACGACTTCGCCGGCCAGAGCCTCCAGCGTCTCCTGGGTCTCGGATATGAATTCCTGTAATAGTTCGTCCATCGCCTCAAGGCCCCAACGCTGCGCGCCACGGCACCATGATGGGGCGTGGTTAAAGGGGCGTTAAAGGCAAAAATAAAGGACGGCACGAAACGTGAAAAAGGGCGCCGCGAACAAACGCGACGCCCCTTAAGGCCTGAAGCGGCAGAGCTAGGCTCTATTACTTCTTTTCGGTCTTCTCGACGGCGTCGGCAGCCTTTTCGCCTGCTTCGCGCGTGGCGGCGGCCTTGTTTTCCAGAACGTCGGCAGCATTTTCAGCCGCGTTTTCAGCATTGCCACTCAGATTATCAGCCATGGCTTCCATATTGTCGGCCTGGTTGTCGAGGGCGTCCGCCTGGTTCTCGTATGCGTTCTCGACCTTGTTTTCCTTGGCGGAATCGCAGGCGGCGAGCGCGACAAGGCTGGCAAGACCAAGGACTGTGACGAAAGTTTTCACGGCGTTTTCTCCTGTTTGGGCCCTCGGGGGCTGACGTCATACGGCGAGGGTTCCTCGTGGCGATCTGCCATCTGGAACCCTGACGCCGATCAACCGGTCGCGCCCATGATGGTTCCCGTCGCACACTCGTTTCGTCGCAAAAACGATTATTTTTTGAGCGAATCGCGAATTTCGCGCAGCAGCATGATGTCCTCGGGTGTGGGCGCTGGAGAAGCAGGGGCAGGTTCGGGCTTGACGGTCAATTTGTTCATGACCTTGACCAGAAGGAAAATGATGAAGGCCAGGATGATGAAATTGACCAGCACGGTCAGGAACTGGCCCCAGCCGAACATGGCGACCCCCGCCGCCTTCAGATCGGCATAGCTTTCCGGATTGCCCTTGAACCCGGCGGGCAGTTCGCCCAGCCGCAGGAAATAGCCCGAAAAATCCGCACCACCGAAGAGGAAGCCTACGACGGGCATGATCAGATCGTCGGTCAGCGATTTGGTAATGGTCGCAAAAGCGCCGCCGATGATAACGCCGACGGCCAGGTCCATCACATTGCCGCGGTTGATGAATGTCTTGAATTCGGAAATCAGTCCCATCGGGGAACTCCCTGCCTGTCTGCGATAATATCAGGATGGCCCGTTGCGCCGCCCAGGACAACGCCCTATTTCCACAGGCGAAACAAAAGCCGAGGATGTTCCATGACGCGCCTGCGCCGCCTATCCACTCTCCTGCTGCCGGTCTTCGGCGCGCTTGCCCTCTCCGCTTGCGGCATCAACAGCGTGCCCGCTGCGGAGGAAGAGGCGAAGGCCAAATGGGCGGATGTCCAGGCGCAATATCAGCGCCGCTCCAATCTGGTGGGCAATCTCGTCGCCACCGTCAAGGCAGCGGGCAAGCAGGAGCAGGCTACGCTGGTCGGCGTGACCGAAGCCCGTGCGAAGGCGACATCGGTGCAGGTGAATGCGGAGGATCTCTCCGACCCTGCCAAGGTTGCCCAGTTCCAGGCGGCGCAGGCGCAATTGAGCCAGGGCCTTGGTCGTCTGCTCGCGTCGGTGGAGGCCTATCCTGATCTCAAGACCAACCAGAACTATCTGAACTTGCAATCGCAGCTGGAAGGCACGGAAAACCGCATCGCCGTCGCCATTCGCGACTATAATGGCGCGGTCCAGGCGTATAACACGCGCATCCGCACCTTCCCCGACGCGATCGGCGCAAAGATCATCCATGGCGCCAAGCCCATGACCCCGTTCCAGGCGACCACGCCGGGCGCGGAGGAGGCGCCGAAGGTCGACTTCGGCAACTGATCCGGTGCTTGCCCGCCTGTTTCTGATTATCGCGCTGCTGGTCTGGACACCGTCAGCGTGGGCGCAAAACTTTCCCAAGTTCGATGACAAGGGTGTGGTCGATGCGGCGAACCTGCTCGACCCCGCGCAGGAACAGGCGCTCAGCCAGAAACTGATCGCGCAGAAAAAGGCGAGCGGGCGCTCCGTGGTGGTGGCGACCATCCCCGATCTTCAGGGCTATGACATCTCCGACTTCGGCTACCGGCTCGGCAGAGCCTGGGGCATTGGCGACAAGGACAGCAACGGCGCGGTGCTGATCGTCGCGCCTGCGGAACGCAAGATCCGGATCGAGGTCGGCTATGGGCTGGAGGGCGTGTTGACCGACGCCCTGTCCGCACAGATCATCCGCAACAGCATCGCCCCGCGCTTCAAGGCGGGCGACATCGCAGGCGGGATAGACGCCGGGGTCGACCAGATCACCGGTTTGCTCGCCCTCCCACCCGATCAGGCCAAGGCACGCGCCGCAGCGGCGGAGGCGGCGCAGCGCAAGCAGAATGACGGCGGCGGCGCGATGATCGGTTTCTGGCTCATCCTGTTCATCGTCTTCTTCGTCGCCCTGCCGCTGCTATCGCGCGCGCGCGGGGGCAAGCGCTATGGGCGGGGCGGCGGCAGCGCGCCGATCATACTGTGGGGGCCGGGAACCGGCGGTTCTGGCTGGGGATCGGGCGGGTCCAGTTGGGGCGGTTCAGGCTGGGGCGGCGGCGACAGCGGTGGTGGCTTTTCGGGTGGCGGCAGCTTCGGCGGCGGCGGCGCCTCGGGAGATTGGTGATGCAGCTTCATCTGTCGCAGGCCGACCATGACCTCGTATCGGCCGCCGTGGCGGAGGCCGAAGCGCATACGTCGGGCGAGATCGTCACCATCGTCAGTCGGCGATCCGACAGCTATCATGACGTGGGCTTAAGCTGGGCCGCCGCCGCGGTGTTCATAGCTTTGGCCTTGATGGCGGCCTTCCCAGCGCATCTGCGCGCGTTCCTGTCCATGTTCCTGCTCGATTGGGAGCATGAACTGGCGGACTGGAAATTGTTGATGGGCTTGCTCGGCCTGCTCATCCTCAAATTTCTGCTTGTGCGCTATCTGCTGGCGATCATGCCGCTGCGCATGCTGATGACCCCCCGCGCGACCAAGGCGCGGCGGGTGCGCAGGCGCGCGATCCTGCTGTTTCGCACGGCCGCCGAAGCGCGCACGCGTGGGCGTACCGGTGTCCTCCTCTATCTCTCGCTCGACGAGCATCGCGCCGAAATCGTGGCCGACCGCGCGATCAACGACAAAGTCGCACCCGAAGCCTGGGGCGAGGCGATGGCGACCCTGATCGACGCCATCCGCGCCGGTCGGGCGGGCGAAGGGCTGGCTGCCGCCGTGCGGCAGGTGGGCGCAGTGCTGGCCGCGCATTTTCCGCGCGCCGACGACGACATCAACGAACTCCCCGACAGGCTGATCGAATTATGACCGACCCGGACCGCACTGCCCCCGAAGAGGTGATGTGGGCGGGCCGCTTCATCACGGCCAAGAAACGGGGCAAATGGGAATATGTCGGTCGTGCGCGGGGCATCCATGCTGCCGTCATCCTTGCGATCGACGACGCGCCGGATGGCCGCCACATCCTGCTGGTCGATCAATATCGCGTGCCGCTGGGCCGCCGATGCATCGAATTGCCTGCCGGTCTGGTCGGCGATCAGGAAGAAGGGGAAGACCCCAGCCTCGCCGCCGCGCGCGAATTGGAAGAGGAAACCGGCTTCCGGCCCGACCGGCTGGAAAATCTCGGTGAATTCTACAGTTCGCCGGGCATGGTGTCGGAAAGCTTCACTCTGTTTCGCGCCCATGGACTGATGCAGACCGGCCATGGCGGCGGCGTGGAGGATGAGGATATTCACGTCCACCGCGTACCGCTCGCCACGCTCGGCGATCAGATCGCCGCCTGGCGCGCGCAGGGCTATGCGATGGACGTCAAGCTGCTCCTGTTGCTGGGCGCCGCCATGGTGGTGTAATCACGCCACCCGATACCAGGCGGCCACCCGTTCCAGCGCCAGGGTCAGCACCAGCTTGCCAGCCCGGCTGGGCCAGCCCAACGCTTTCTCCGCCGCGACAAGCCCTTCCCCGGCGCAGGCTACCCGCCACAATATGTCCGCCAGCCCCGGCCCGGCTGCGCGAATCGCTCCGTCGAAACGATCCCGCGCCGACAATTGCGCCAGCGTCGGATCACCCGGCTGCCCCGGCATGCCGCCGCTGCGCGGGGCTGCATCCCACCGCATGGTGACGCGCGCACCGAGGCCGGCCTTCTCCCAATCCTGTCGCAGTAAGTCTCCAGCCCGATAGTGCCGCTCACTCAGGTGCCCCCGCGCGTGCAACCAGGCAATGGGCGATTCGCCGATATTCACCAGTATGGATTGCGCAATGCCGTCCGGATCTTCGATCCATTGTTCGACATGGGTGGCAGCCATGGGCATCTCCTCGCTAACGAATATGCGCAGGGCCTTGCCATGCGGGATAATTTGTAGGAAAGAGAAAACCAAATAGGTTCTAATTCGGAACACATAATGATCACGCGCATTCGGGAAGTTCGCAAGGCGAAGGGGCTGACGCTGGAACAGGTCGGGACGCTATGCGATCCGCCCACCACGGCCCAGACGATCGGGCGATTGGAAACCGGCACGCGTACCGTGTCGGTCAAATGGCTTAATCGCATCGCGATGGCGCTGGACGTCACCACGTCCGAACTGGTCGCGCTGCCGGGACAGGCGGCCGTACCGGTGGCGGCCCTGCTGGGTCCGGATGGTGCGCGGGCGCCCACCCGACCACTATCCTTCCCTCCCCCGGTCGCATCGGACGGCATGGTCGGCGTGCATGTCAACGCCAGTATCGGCGACTATCGCAGCGGCGACGCCATCTGGTGTCGGCGAATCGCGCCGGACGAATTTTCCGCCGCGCTCAACCGCGACATACTATGCCCCCGCCCGGCCGGCCGTTTTCTGTTCGGCCGGCTGATCGGCCGTGAAGGCGACCGCTTGCAACTGCTGCCTTTGGGATCGGGCGGGCGGCAATTGGTGCTGACCGATCCGCCATGGGCCGCTGTGGCGGTGCAACTCGTCCGACGGCTCTAGCCAAGGCGGCACGGGACTGCTTAACCGTCCGCTAAACATTATTCTGCGAAAGAGAGGCCATGGCGCTCAACGTCCTCACGCTATCGACCCTCTTTCCCGACATCAGCCGACCCAATTTCGGCGTGTTCGTGGAACGGCAAGCGCGCGAACTGGCGAGCCGCCCCGAAGCCGACGTCACCGTCGTCGCGCCGGTCGGCCTTCCGCCATGGCCTTTGTCGCTGGCAGCGCGTTACGCGCCGTTGCGTGCCTTGCCGCGCAAGGAACGATGGCGCGAACTGACCGTCTATCGCCCCACCTTCCGGATCATCCCCAAATTCGGTGGCCGGACCAATGTCGGCGCGATGACCCGCGCGATCCTGCCGCTGGTCCGAAGACTCCATGCAGAAAAGCCGTTCGACGTCATCGACGCCAGTTTCTTTTTTCCCGATGGCCCGGTCGCGCAACGGCTGTCGAAGGCGCTCGGCATTCCCTATTCGGTCAAGGCGCGCGGCGCCGACATCCACTATTGGGGTACGCAACGCAGCACCCGCAAGATGGTGCTGAACGCGGCGCATGGCGCGGGCGGCCTCCTTGCCGTGTCGGAAGCCATGCGGCGGTCGATGGCCCGGATGGGAATCGATGCCGACAAGATCCGGGTCCATTATACCGGCGTGGATCTCGACACGTTCGAGACAGGCGATCGCGATGCGGCCAAGGCGGCGCTGGATTTCAGTGGTCCCGTTCTCCTGTGCGTAGGCGCACTCATCCCGCGCAAGGGCCAGGATCTGCTGGTCCGCGCGCTGCCCCTGCTGCCCGACGTCACACTGCTGCTGGCGGGCCAGGGCGCTTTCCGGCGGACGCTGGAAAATCTGGCGCAGGAATTGGGCGTGGAACGGCGCGTGGGTTTCCTCGGCTCCGTGCCCCATCATAAACTACCACGAATTTATACCGCCGCCGACGTCATGGCGCTGCCGTCCGAATCGGAAGGACTGGCCAATGCCTGGGTCGAATCGCTGGCCTGCGGCACGCCCATCGTCATCACCGATGTCGGTGGCGCGCGCGAACTTCTCGATCAGCCCGGCGCGGGCCGGATCGTCGCGCGCGATCCCGAAGCCATCGCACAGGCCGTCAGCGCCCTGTTGGACGCGCCGCCCGCCAAATCGGATGTCCGCGCGGCAGCTTTACGGTTCACCTGGACGGCCAATGGCGACACGTTGCTCACCCATCTTCACGATGTCGCCGCGTCGGGTTGACGCCCGATGGGTAACAATCGCGGCTTCCCGTCCGGCGTCGGGAAGCGCCCTTCGTCGAACGGCACCTCACCCCAGCGCCACGGCGTAAGTTCGTCATAGGCCGGGTTGGATATGGGCGCATGGCGCTTGAGGTTCAGCAGGCGGGAGCCGTCATTGCCATAAGCCGTCAGACGCACATGCTCGCGATAGATGTCGGCAGAGCGTTCATAGTGGAAGGCGTCCCCCCAACCCATCGCCTGGGCAACCTTCGTCAGCGCCCACCAGTCCGGCTTGACGTCACCGGGCAGATCGAAAAGACGCCGCTGGCGACTGATCAGGCGATCCATGCCCGTCAATGTGCCGTCCTTCTCAATCCAGGCGGGTGACGGCAGGACGATGGTCCAGCCTTCCTGTGTCTCTGAAGCAGCGTCCGTCGATCGGATCGACAACGGGACCGCCTTTCGCGCCCTATCCAGCCACGGCGCAGCCGCTTCATCCGCGCCGATACTCCACAGCGCTTTGACCCGCCCATCATATATGGCTTCCAGCAGCGCGTCGTCCTCCAGGCCGGGCGCCTGCGCCAGATGACGCGCGCCCCAGAAGCGGCCGACTTGCGCCAGCGCGTCCGGCGTGAAATCGCGATGGGCGGCCAAAGCGCTTGGCATACAGCCAACCTCGCGCGCGCCCATGCCGTTGGATTGCGCCGTCAATGCAAAGGGCGTCGCGCCCAAACGCCCGATCCTGCCGGTCGCCAGATGATAATTGTGCGCAGCCGCCAACAGGTCGGCATCGGCGTCGATCAGCGTGACAACCCTGTCATGCGCCGACACCAGTTCGTAGAAGGCCCGTATCTGCGCAGGCGCAAGGCGGCAAAGCTTCGCGAGCGACCATATATCCCGGCCGGACCGCAGCCTGTCCCAAAAGTCCGCCGGTGCGGTCACGCGTCTTGCCAGATCGTCCGGATCGAGCGCGCCGCTATCATGGGCATGAAGCAAAAGCCCGGCGAGCAATTGCGCCGTGCTGCCCGGCATGACGTCCAGCCGCATATCAACCTCGACATCGTCCAACGTGCCGATATCGGCGATTCGAACGAGCGTCGCGCCATGCTCTTCCCGCGCCGCCTCTATTCTCTCCAGCAGCACCGGATGCGCCTGGGCGATATCGGCGCCTGCGATGAGGATCAGATCGGCATGATCGATATCCTCAAAGGTGCCCGGCATGACGTCTTGACCGAACGCCGCCTTTTGCATCGCATCGGTCGCGCCCCGCCAGGGCGCATGGATATGCGCGGAGCCGAAAAAACCCTTCATCAGCTTGTTGGCGACATAATAATCCTCGGTCAGCAAACCGCCGCCGACATGCATCGCAACGCTGCCCGGACCGTGGCGCGCTATCAAAGTCGAGAGCCGCTTGGCAATCTGACCAATGGCCTTGTCCCAGCCTTGCTGCCGCCCATCGACCCAGGGTTGCAGCAATCGCCGATCGATCGACGCCATAGACTTTAGCGCATCGGCCCTCGAACATAGCCGCCCGCCATTGGCAGGATGCAGCCGGTCGCCCTCGATCTGGAGCCGACGGTCCGACTCCACAAAGGCGCGCACCCCACACCCCACGCCGCATTGGCCGCACTGGCTTCGCACGATAGCCATATCAGCGCGGGATTTGATTCCGATCGGTCATGGCGCTGGTCCCTATCCTATCGCCGCGCGCGGCAAAAGCGTCATGGCCTTGCGCGATGCCGTCAGGCCCGGCACACAAAAGCCATGATGATCCTGTTGCGTTTCCTCACCCTGCTGCCGCTGCTCTTCTGCGCGGCGGCTCAGGCGGCCCCCAATGACAAAGGCCCCATCCTCCTGGCCGCAGCCAGCATGCAGGAAGCCATGAGCGCGGCCGCCGATTCATGGGCGGCCAAGGGCCATCCACGCCCGATCATTTCCTTTGCCGGCTCCTCCGCCCTGGCGCGGCAGATCAGGGCCGGGGCACCCGCCGATCTTTTCCTGTCCGCCGACGAGGAATGGATGACCGACGTCGAACATGGCGGATTCCTTGCACGGGGCACCCGTGTCGATCTGGCGGGCAACAGCCTGGTGCTGGTCAGCCCAGCGGCCAAGCCGGTCCGGCTACGTATCGCGCGCGGCATGCCGATCGCGCGGGCGTTAGGCGGGGGACGCCTCGCCATGGCCAATCCCGACGCCGTGCCAGCGGGAAAATATGGCAAGGCGGCGCTCACCGCGCTGGGCGTCTGGCCCCAGGTCGCCAACCGCGTCGCCCGGGCCGATAATGTCCGCGCCGCGCTGGCCCTCGTCCAGCGTGGCGAAGCGCCGCTCGGCATCGTCTATGCGACGGACGCCCGTGCAACACGCGGCGTAGCGGTGGTCGGTACATTTCCGTCGAACAGCCATACGCCGATCCGCTATCCACTGGCGAGACTGCGCACCAGCCGCCATCCCGACGCGGAACCCTTTCGCCGGTTCCTGCTATCAGCCTCGGGCAAGGCGATCCTGGCGCGCTACGGCTTCACGCCTGCCTCATGATCGGCGGCCATGCAAATTGTTCCGGCGATAGTCGAATGACGATGCCTCCCATGGCTTCCCTGTTTCTGGCGATATCGTGACATGACGATGTTCACCTTCCCGGACGAAAGCTGGGTCGTCATCGCGCTTTCCCTGAAGGTCAGCATCGTCGCCGTGGCGTCCATGCTGCCATTGGCATTTTTTCTGGCATGGATGCTGGAACGGTGGAACGTCCCGTTCAAGCTGTTGCTCGACGCCCTGATCCATCTTCCGCTGGTCGTTCCGCCCGTGGTCACCGGGTGGCTGCTGCTCATCTTGTTCGGCGCCAACGGGCCCATAGGACATTGGCTCCAGGACCAGTTCGGGATCACACTCTTGTTCCGCTGGACAGGCGCCGCGCTTGCCGCGGCGATCATGGCGTTGCCCTTGATGGTGCGCGCCATCCGGCTTTCGATCGAAGCGGTGGATCGCAAGCTGGAAGAGGCCGCCGAAACGCTGGGTGCGACGCGCATCCGGATTTTCCTGACCATCTCTCTGCCGCTGACTGCACCCGGCGTGCTGGTGGCGATCGTGCTCGGTTTTGCGCGATCGCTGGGGGAGTTCGGGGCGACCATCACCTTCGTATCCGATATACCGGGCGAAACCCGCACGCTGCCGATCGCCATCTACTCCGCACTCCAGGTGCCGGGCGGAGAGACGATCGCCGCCGGCTTCGCAGTGGTGTCTATCTTGCTGTCCATGGCGGCGCTCCTGATCTCCGGCCTTCTCGTCCGGCGCGCCGGCAAGTCGCGGAATACACATGTCCTTTGACATCGATCTTGCGCGCAAAGTCGGCGAAACCGACATCCGCTTCCAATGCCGCACCAGCGACGGCCTCGTCGCTGTGGTGGGGCCATCGGGTATCGGCAAGAGCACGGTGCTCAACATGGTCGCGGGCATCGTCAAACCGGACAAAGGCCATGTCGTCATCGGCGGCGAAACCCTGTTCGACAGCCGGTCGGGCATTGCCCTGCCTGTTGCCGCACGACAAGCGGGCTATGTCTTCCAGGACCGGCGGCTATTCCCTCACATGCGCGTGCTGGGCAATCTACGCTATGCCAGAAGAACGCCGCAGCCCCTCGATTTCGACTGGATCGTGGAGGCGCTCGGCATTGCCGCCCTGCTCGATCGTTGGCCCTCGACCCTGTCCGGTGGCGAGGCGCAGCGCGTCGCGATCGGCCGCGCCCTGTTATCCGGGCCGCGCTTCCTGTTGCTGGATGAACCGCTGGCGTCGCTGGACGAGCCGCGACGGGTACAGATCAGGGCCATCATCGACCGCATCAAGCAGGAATTGCGGATTCCAATCCTATTGGTCAGCCACGATCAGGCCGACATCGCCCAGTTGGCCGACACGATCATATCCCTGCCCCCGGACGGCCTGTCAGCATGACGATCGCCGTCAATGCACCGCATAGTGGATATGATCGCCCAGCGACGCGGGAGATGGCGCTGCACCCTTGTGCCGTTCCAGCCTCTCGACGGCATGACGTACCAGCATATCGAGGCCGGTGTCGCTGAGAAGCCCGCCCCGGATCAGGCAGCGATCGATCAAGACGCGGCGGAATGCCGAATATAGCGCCATGTCGGGCTTCTGCGGGTCAGACCAGAAATGGTCCAGCCCGGCACTATAGACCACGCCAGGAACCTTATACACGGCATGCCCCAGAACCAGCACCGGTTTTCCGGCGTTCAGCGCCAATGTTCCCACCGTGCTGTTGACGGTAACCACCCCGATGCTGCGCTGCACGACCTGGTCGATATCCCAGTCGGCGAGATAGACGACCCTCTCTGACACGCCATATTGCCTGGCCAGACGTCGCGTCAGCTTGTCCCATCCGACCAGCCCGGAATCCAGCGGATGCCGTTTAACGACCAGCAGAACGTCCTGCGGCGCATGGCGGGCAAAGCTCTTGATCACGAAGCGAAGCGCCGCCCGCATATTGCCGAACGGCGAATGAATGCGGATTTGATAGTCGGAATTGAGTTGCAGCGGGAGGGTGAAGTACCGCTTGCCCTGGACATGTGACCATTCATCCGCAGAGGCGCGGGCGTCCTTCCGCCGCATGATGAGCTTGCGGCACCAGGACAGGGATTCGATCAGGAAGCTGTGTGGCCTGTGCGTCCGGTAGAATGGAAAATAGGGCCGCATGATCGCGGCGGACAACCCGTTGCGCATGGTGTTGCGCGCGCGGGTGCGAAACTTCGACGGAACCTGTGGCAAGTCCTCGGGCGTGGGCGGCAGGTTCTGCGCCTGGTCCAGATACCATTGCGGGTCCAGCGGCAGGGTGGAATTGCCGTTCACCCCATCATCCTGAAAGGTCAGGAAATCGGGCCGGATATAGCCTTCTTCCACCACATGAACGCGCAAGTTGCGCAGCCGGGCCATGCCATGGGCGGACGCATGATAGGGGCGGCAATCGCCGTAAAGAATTAGGTCGGTGACACCATGGTCCACGATGAAATCATCGAAGAAGAGCGGCCAGTTGCGGAAGGTGCCGCGATAGTCCGTCGCATCACCCGGCCAGTCGACCTTGTCGCCGCCATTGATGTTGATCCGCAGCGCCCGATGGCCCCGGTCGCGCAGCGCGTCTGCAAGCATGGCGAAATAGGGGCCATGTGGTCCTTGCAGGAACAGAAATGTCTTCGCGGCGCCCTCAACCACGGAAGAACTCGGCAGACACAGTCATAAATCGGCGCAACTTCCCTTGTAGCATCCGCAGTCGAATGAGCGACGTCACCGGCGGCGTCAATCCGTTCGCTAAACGATCCACCATGACTTCCGGACCACAAGGTAATTGTGTGACCGGGTCAATATATCGGGGATAGAGAATGAGTGTCGCCGCGACAAGTTGATCCACGTCGAGCCTGCGCCCCCGTCGACCGGTCGCCTGAGCCAGATCCCGCGTCAATCCCCATCCGGCATAGAAGGGCATGCCATGGACCGTGACGGGCCGATCACGCATCAACGCTTCGAAGCCGGTGAGTGACGACAGAACATGCACTTCGTCCACCGCCTGCACCAATTCCATAAGCGGAGCGCCGGTGTCGATCATATCGGCATGCGCCAGCACCGTCGCGTCGGCCAGATGTCCCTTCCGGTGTCCGGCCTGCACGTCGGGATGCGGGCGATACACGATCCAGGCGTCCGGCTCGGCTGACCGCACCCGCGCCAGAAAATCGAGATTCCCGTCGACCCCGGCCCCGCCCAGTTGCACCGACAGATCGTCTTCGACCTGGCCGACCGCCAGAACCGTGCGACGCCCCTCCGGCAGGCCGATCATGCGCCCCGCCCCCGGCCCATATTTGGTGACGCCCGATCCGCAGATGCTCAGGCGCAGCAGGCGCGCGCGTTCAACGAGCGTCGCCGAAAAATCATGCGTCGCCAGCAGATTTTCCAGATCATTGGCCTGGCGGGCATCATAATAGATGCCGGTCCGGTCCACAACCACCGACCCGGGCGGATGCAGGGCCGCCCCCAATCCTCGCGACCGAAGAAACCCGTCCTCCACCCGCGCGACGGCGACGCCCTGAGAGTCTGCCTCCTGCGATGTGGAGGGCGGAACGCGCGAAGGCCATATGGCCAGTGCGCCGCCTGTCTGCTGCGCCCTGTGCAAACCGCGCTTGGCGGACAGGAAAGGCGGCGTACCCAGCCCGTCCCAAAGGAAATGGCGCATGACGTCTTGCTTCCAGAACGCCATGCCGCTGGCCGCCGCGATGCCGCGATTGCCATCGATATGACGCCGCCAATCGGCCAGTTGCCCGATCGCCTGCGCGACGTCTGTCGGTTCGCCGGTGAAGCAGTCGCGATAGGACGCTTGGGCGATGCGCGATTTTGCCGCGACACGGAGTGTGGCCGGGGCGATCGGGCGGCCGTCGCGATCGAATACGGGCACGTTCGATAATCCTGCGACCAACGCAATGTCATCGTCCGGCGCGGCGTACACGGCGCGCACCTGTTCGACCAGCGCCCAGGGGTCGCAGCATGTCGGGAGACGACGCCCGATCATGTTCGACCTGCCTCCACCATCGGTCGCGCGCAAAATGCCGATCTGCTCCGGCATCACGTCGCCTGACGTCAGGTCGACCGCGCCGATAGCATCCTGCACAAGGACCTGGAGGCCCTCCGGCCGCTCTCCCCAGAAATCGCCGCCAATCCGCGCCTGGGCGATCATGTCGAGCACGGCGTCGGATACCGACTCATGCCGTGCGTCATTGCTCTGGCTGATGCTGACGGCGGCCGTCGCAGCCGCAATGCCGGGGAATGGCGGCGATCGCAGGAAGGGCATGGCTGTCATGAGCGGTGGTTCGATGCCTGCACGGCATATCCCGCGCAAAGACGTGCCAATATGATGATGCCCAATGCCGCCCTCATATGGGCCAAGCCCCTGTTCCGTGGCCGACCATGTGACGGCCAGGCCGGAAGGTCAAGAAACAGAAACTGTCACCTCTTCGATGATATCTGTCACGATATCAAAATAGTCGCTCCAGGTCGGCGCGCGCCAGGTCGACAGGCGGGCGATCTGCGCCGCACGCGCCGGTGCATCGGGCTGGCTATATGCCTCTATCGCCTGCATCCACCCCAGGCCATCGAGCGGATCGAGATAGTCCGGCGCTTCCCCGCCCACTTCGCGATGCGCGACGATGTCGCTGCAAATGACCGGGACGCCGGCGGCCAGCGCTTCCACCACCGGCATGCCGAACCCCTCGGCAAAGGACGGCATCAACATGGCGCGCGCCCCCGCCACTAACGCATGCATCCGATTGTCCGACACCTCACCCGCTTCGATCACATGATCGCGCAGCGTTTCCCCACGTTCCAATATGTCGATGACATTTTCATTTTCCCATCCCCGCTTGCCGATCAACACCAGTATCGGGGCCGCTTCACCCCAGCGTTCGACCAGGCGACGCCAGATATTGAGCAACAGAAGATGGTTTTTCCGCGGCTCTATGGTGGAAATATAGACGAAATAGGGCCGGTCCGGCACTGGCTGCGGCGTGCTGCCAAAAATGTCAGGCGCATCCGCGCCGAAATGCGCGACGCGGACGGCGCGTCCATCCAGGCCATGGGCCATATGCGGCTCCAGCGCGTCGATGGTCGCCTGGCTGTTGCCGATGATGCCCGCCGCGAAACTGTCGATCGTCCGCACGCGACGGCGATGTTCGTCCGCACCCTGCGGGCGGGCATATTCCGGGTGGCTGAGCGGGATGACGTCATGCACCAGGGTGATGAACTTCGCGCCTTCGGCCCGCAGGATCGCACGGACCTTCTCATGGTCGTCCAGATGATGGGGTGACACTTGCAGATAGACGCGGGGCGCTGTGGCGCGCGGTACGGGCCTGGGCCGCGTGGCGAACAGGTGGCGGACGACCGCCGCCCTGCTCTCCTTGGTGTCCGCCGATCGCGCATTGCGCCACTTGGCGGCGGTGAAGGCCAGAAACTGGCGCACCGCGGAATTGTCCAGCCGCCCATAATAGCCGCCCGCGGGATGCACGGCGGAAAAGACGAGGCGTTCGGGCATCCGCGCCAGCAATTCGCGGGCATAGACATATTCGACCCGGTCGATACCCGTGGGCGCGGGGTGGAAGGACCGGGACAGCAGCCGCGAAATATCGAGTATCACCTCGCTGTCGCCGCCCGTTCCCGACAGCAGGGTGCTGGCGCGCTTCGACCGCAAGGCCAGGCGCGCACCCGGCGCGTTGAAGGGGCGCAGGCCCATCAGCGCGCCTCCCGTGCAGGCACCGGCAGACCATTAAAGACAAACATCATCAGAATTGCGCGCGAATATCGTCGGCTAGCGCGGCCAGTGCGTCCGCATCGGCGAATGACCCCTGTGCGTGAGCGGCAAAGCCCTGTGGCCCGCCATCCCAGCGCGGCACGACATGGACATGCAGGTGAAACACCGTCTGCCCCGCAGGTGCACCGTTGAACTGGGCGACATGGATGCCATCGGGCGCGAGCGCCTTGCGCGTTGCGTTCGCGACCTTCTTCACCGTCGCCATCACCTGCGCCAGCGCCTCATCCTCGATCTCCAGGATGTTGCGCGCCTTGGACCATTTGGAAATGACCAGGCTGTGCCCCTTCGCCTGCGGCTGGATGTCGAGGAAGGCCAGCGTATGCGCATCTTCATACAGCTTGGTCGACGGTATCTTGCCCTGAAGGATCAGGGCAAAGGGATTGTTGTCGTCATAGACGCCGTCAAGGCTCATCCTGGCCGTCCTCAGCTCACATAATGCGCGGTGGTCTTAGCCGCGATCTCGTCCGCCGTCACGCCCGGCGCCAGTTCCACCAGCTTGAACGGGCTGTCATGGTCGGGCCGCTGGAACACGCACAGGTCGGTGACGATCATGTCGACCACATCCTTGCCGGTCAGCGGCAAGGTGCAGGCCGGAATGAACTTGGGATCGCCATTCTTGGACGTATGCTCCATCACCACAATGATCTTCTTGACGCCCGCGACCAGATCCATCGCGCCGCCCATGCCCTTGATCATCTTGCCCGGGATCATCCAGTTGGCGATGTCGCCATTTTCCGCCACCTCCATCGCGCCCAGCACGGTAAGGTCGATATGCCCGCCGCGGATCATGGCGAAGCTGTCGGCGCTTGAGAAATAGGCGGTCTGCGGCAGCTCGCTGATGGTCTGCTTGCCTGCGTTGATCAGGTCGGCGTCTTCCTCACCTTCCAAAGGGAACGGGCCGATGCCCAGCATCCCGTTTTCCGACTGGAGCGTCACTTCGACGCCAGCGGGAATATGGTTCGCCACCAGCGTCGGGATGCCGATGCCCAGATTGACGTAGAAGCCGTCCTGCAATTCCTTCGCCGCCCGCGCGGCCATCTCGTCACGAGTCCAGGGCATTGTTATTTCTCCCCTTGGATGGGCGGCGCCCACCTCTTGTCCATCGGAAACACATCGTCATATCCGCCCTTGAGGCCGCTGCCATAGACAGGGTTGGGCATCACGAACCAGCCATTGCCCCACAGCGCCGCGATCGACGGTTGCAGGGTCGCGGCGCGGCGCGCGGGCACGGACTGGCCTGCATTGAACAGGTCGGAAAAGTCACCAAGCTGATCGCCGCCCAGCGCGATAACGCAATATTTGGCCGAGATCGTCCAGCGGCGGCCATCCTTGCGCGATCCCATCGCGTCGTCGCCGCTCAGATATAGCGTCTGCCCATGCACCGCCTCGCCCAAGCCCGCCGCCTTGATGGCGCGCGCGGTCGCATCGGCATTGGCGGCCGACCGGTTGGTGTTGAAAATCACCGTCACGCCCAGCGCACGCAGATCGCGTAGCGCCACGTCCGCGCCGGGCACCGGGCCGACCGCGTCCTCGCCCGTCTTTTCCCACGCGTCCCAGCTTGCCGCGTCGAACCCCTTACCGATCTTCGCGCCATGATATTCATAGCCGGTGTTGAGCATCACCGTCTCGTCGACATCGAACACGGCCGCCAACGGCTTGTCGCCACAAGGCAGGAACCTCGGTGCGGTCAGGCTCGTGCCTTCCGCCAGCACCACGCTATCGGCCGGGCGCGCCTTCACCCTGGCCGATACATGGTCGACCAGCGCATGCCATGCCTGGACCGACAAAGCCGCCGCCTCGCCCGACCCGTAGAGATATTGCATCCCGGCAGGCGGGTCGGCGGAAGGCGCGGAAACGGTCGCAGGCGGCAAGGTCGCACAGGCAGCGAGTGGCATGAAAACAAGCGCCGACCCCAAGCGCGGCATGAGCGAGGTCACGCCGCTTCTCGCTGCCTTACCGTCCGAAACTCGATCTTCTTGTCATAGGGCGCACCCACGATCATCCGCTTCACATAAATGCCGGGCAGGTGAATCGCATCAGGGTCCAGGCTGCCGGTTGGCACGACTTCCTCGACCTCCGCGATGCATATCTTCGCGGCGGTCGCCATGGGTGCGTTGAAGTTGCGCGCGGTCTTGCGGAAGATCAAATTGCCGCTTTCGTCGGCCTTCCAGCCCTTGATGATGGCGACGTCGGCGAAGATGCCGCGCTCCAGGATATAATCCTGCCCGTCGAAATTCTTCACTTCCTTGCCCTCGGCCACCTGCGTGCCGACGCCGGTCTTGGTGTAGAAGCCGGGGATGCCCGCGCCGCCCGCGCGGCAACGCTCGGCCAGCGTTCCCTGGGGCAGAATTCCACCTCCAGTTCGCCGGCCAGATATTGCCGCTCGAACTCCTTATTCTCGCCGACATAGGAAGAGATCATCTTCTTGACCTGCCGCGTGCGCAGCAACTTCCCCAGTCCCTCGCCGTCGATACCGGCATTGTTGGAAGCGATGGTCAGATCCTTGACCCCCGAATCGCGGATCGCGTCGATCAACCGTTCCGGGATGCCGCACAGGCCAAAACCGCCCGCGCAGAGATGCATACCGTCGAAGAGAAGGCCGTCGAGCGCGCTCGCAGCATCCGGGTAGAGCTTGTTCACCATCGCCTGTCTCCTCTTCCGACTTTGGTCCCGCCATAGGCACAGGAAAGAGGCCGGTCAATTTGCTGCGGCGGCGAAAAGGCAGGATTGTCAGATCAATCCGGCCAACGGGCTGGACGGGTCGGCATAGAGGCGCTTGCCCATGCGTCCGGCACGATAGGCCATGCGCCCCGCTTCCACGCCCGCCTTCATCGCGGCGGCCATCAGCACCGGGTCTTTCGCTTCGGCGATCGCGGTGTTCATCAACACGCCGGTGCAGCCCAGTTCCATCGCCACCGTCGCTTCCGACGCGGTGCCGACCCCCGCATCGACCAGAACGGGCAGCGTCGTCCCTTCCACGATCAGGCGGATCGTCACCCGGTTCTGGATGCCAAGGCCCGACCCGATCGGCGCGCCCAGCGGCATGATCGCCACCGCGCCTGCATCCTCCAGCCGCTTGGCGGCGATCGGATCGTCGACGCAATAGACCATCGGCTTGAAGCCTTCCTTGGCGAGGACTTCCGTGGCGCGAAGAGTCTCGACCATGTCGGGATAGAGGGTGCGCGCCTCACCCAGCACTTCCAGCTTCACCAGGTCCCAACCGCCCGCCTCGCGCGCCAGACGCAACGTACGGATCGCGTCCTCGCCGGTGAAGCAGCCCGCCGTGTTGGGTAGATAAGTGATGACCTTCGGGTCGATATAGTCTGTCAGCATCGGCGCTTTTGGATCGCTCACATTGACGCGACGCACCGCCACCGTGACGATCTCCGCGCCAGACGCGGCCACCGCCGCCGCATTCTGCTCGAAACTCTTATATTTGCCCGTCCCTACGATCAGGCGCGACCGGAACGTCTTGCCCGCCACGGTCCAGCTGTCGTCATTCACAGCCGACACGTCGCCACCGCCGACAAAATGGACGATCTCCAGTTCGTCGCCATCCTCGACTTTCACCTGCGCCAAAGTGGATCGGGGCACGACCGCCAGATTCCGCTCCACCGCCACTTTTTCGGGCACGAAGCCCAGTTCGCTCGCCAGGTCCGCCAGGGTCAGCCCGTCGCGGATGCGGCGATGCTCGCCATTGATGTGGATGGAGATGGTGCCGTCTGTGCTCACTGCGCTGTCCCAAACAAGAAGAAGATGTCTCGACTAGGCGAGACGGGAAGGGCTAAGGATCGTGGCGCATATAGGGGCGGCCCCGCCCCGGTCGCAACAGTAGAAGGGGATCGCCTTGGCCGATACGCGCAAAATCTATGTCCTCAATGGTCCCAACCTCAACATGCTGGGCACGCGCGAGCCGGAAATCTACGGCTATGACACGCTGGACGACATTGCCGAGCGGATGGAGGATGTCGCGGGCCGGGCCCATGTGGACATCGTCTTTCGGCAATCCAACCATGAAGGCTATCTGGTCGACTGGATTCAGGAGGCCCATGCGGAGGGGGCGCACGCGATCATCATCAACCCCGGCGCCTATACCCACACATCGATCGCGCTGCACGACGCCATCAAGTCCGTGACCGTGCCGGTGATCGAAATCCATCTGTCCAACCCGCATGCGCGCGAAGCTTTCCGCCATAAAAGCTATGTCGGCATGGCGGCGAAGGGGACGATCGCGGGCTTTGGCCCCATGTCCTACATGCTGGCGCTGGAAGCCGCACTGGAACTGTAGCGCTTTGCATTTGGGCGCACGAAAGTTGCGCTTTGCCGTAAATGCGCATAGGCGCGGGCACCAGAAACGATATTCACCGGCCAGGGACTTCACATGACCGACAAACAAGAAAAGGGCGCAATGCAAGTCGACGTGCAACTGGTGCGCGATCTCGCAGCGCTGCTGGACGACACCAACCTGACTGAAATCGAAGTCGAGGATGGCGACCGCAAGATCCGCGTCGCGCGCAAGGCTGCCGCCAGCGCAGCACCCGTCTATGCTCCGGCGCCTGCCGCCGCACCGGTTGCCGCCGCGCCGTCGGCACCGGCCGCCGCCACCGCTGCGCCCGACACGGTTCTGCCGGCCGGCACCGTGGTGAAATCGCCGATCGTGGGCACCGCCTATCTGTCGGCCGAACCGGGGTCTGCGCCATTCGCCCGCGTGGGCGCGCAAATCGCCGCTGGCGAAACCATCCTGATCGTGGAGGCCATGAAGGTGATGAACGCCATCGCCGCCCCAACCTCCGGCACGGTCAAGGCGGTGCTGGTCGATAATGGCCAGCCGGTCGAATATGACCAGCCGCTGATCGTCATCGAATAAGGCCCGCGACGCTTATGGCCATCGAGAAACTGCTGATCGCCAATCGCGGCGAGATCGCGCTTCGCATCCACCGCGCTTGCCACGAAATGGGCATCAAGACCGTGGCGGTCCATTCGACCGCCGACGCCGACGCCATGCATGTGCGGCTGGCGGACGAGGCGATCTGCATCGGGCCGCCTGCGGCGAAGGACAGCTATCTCAACGTCGCGGCAATCATCTCCGCCGCCGAAATCTCGGGCGCAGACGCGATCCATCCGGGCTATGGCTTCCTGTCGGAAAACGCCAAGTTCGCCGAAATCGTCGAAGCCCATGGCATCGCGTTCGTGGGGCCAAAGCCCGAACATATCCGCACGATGGGCGACAAGATCGAGGCCAAGCGCACCGCTGGCGCGCTCGGCCTGCCGCTCGTCCCCGGCTCCGACGGCGCGATCAGCGACCTGGAAGAGGCCAAGGCGATCGCGGAGAAGGCCGGTTATCCGGTCATCATCAAGGCGGCGTCGGGCGGCGGCGGTCGCGGCATGAAGGTCTGCACCTCGCCCGACGATCTGGAAACGCTGATGCAGCAGGCCGGGTCGGAAGCAAAGGCCGCGTTCGGCGACGCGACCGTCTATCTCGAAAAATATCTCGGCAACCCGCGCCATATCGAAATCCAGGTGTTCGGTGACGGCAATGGCAACGCCATCCATCTGGGCGAGCGCGACTGTTCGCTCCAGCGGCGTCACCAGAAGGTGCTGGAAGAAGCCCCCTCCCGATCCTCAGCCAGGCCGACCGTGAGCGTATCGGCGGCGTGTGCGCCAAAGCGATGGCCGACATGGGCTATCGCGGTGCGGGAACGATCGAATTTCTGTGGGAAGACGGCGAATTCTACTTCATCGAGATGAACACCCGGCTTCAGGTGGAACATCCGGTGACGGAGATGATCACCGGCGTCGATCTGGTGCGCGAACAGATCCGTATCGCCGAAGGCAAGCCGCTCTCGGTGACGCAGGACGAGCTGCGCTTCACCGGCCATGCGATCGAATGCCGCATCAACGCCGAAGATCCCAAGACCTTCGCGCCGTCGCCGGGCACCGTCACCAGCTATCATGTGCCGGGCGGCATGCACGTCCGCGTCGATAGCGGCCTGTATCAGGGCTATAAGGTGCCGCCTTATTATGATTCCATGATCGGCAAGCTGATCGTCTATGGCCGCACCCGCGAAGGCGCTATCATGCGCTTGAAGCGCGCGCTGGAGGAATATGTGATCGAGGGGATGAAGACCACTATCCCGCTGCATCAGGCGCTGCTGCGTGATCCCGATTTCCTCGACGGCAACTACACGATCAAGTGGCTCGAAGAATGGCTAGCTCGCGAGGGTGACGCGTGAAGGCGACCATCTGGCACAACACCAAATGCGGCACGTCGCGCAAGACGCTGGCGATCCTGGAAGACACGCCCGGTGTCGAGGTCGAGGTGATCGACTATCTGAAGACACCCTACACGCGGGCCAAGATTGCGCAGTTGATCGCTGACGCCGGACTGACCCCGGCCGAGGCGATCCGCAAGATGGGCACCGATGCAGAAGAGCGCGGCTTGCCGGACATGGATGCCGACGCGATCCTGGACGAAATGGCCGCTAACCCTGCCTATGTGAACCGTCCGTTCGTGGAAACGGATAAGGGCGTCCGCTTCTGCCGCCCGCAGGACAAGGTCTTGGAAATACTATAGAAATCCGGCAGAATATCATTTCACATACGAAATGATATTCTGCCGGAAAAAGCGTCACAACTGTCCATTTCGCTGTCGCATGTGCCGTCCGTCACACCTGCGTAACAAAGCCATGATCTGAGCGCTTGCTTTGATGGCGGGAAGCCGTAGCTTCTCGTTCCATGGCAAAGGAACCGACATTGGCGACCATCGCCGTCTATAGTCTCAAGGGCGGCGTGGGTAAGACCACTTTCGCGATCAACCTGGCCTGGGCGTCGGCCTGCATCTCCAAGCGGCGGACGCTGCTGTGGGATCTGGACCCGCAGGCGGCGTCGAGCTGGTTGCTGTCCACCGACACCGAAAGTCGCGATGCGGCGCAGGCGATCTTCAGCAAGGATGTCGACGTCCGCAAGCTGATCCAGCCGTCGACCGTGCCGGGCCTGGACCTGATCGCGGCCGATACGTCGCTGCGCAGCCTGGACCATCTGTTCCGTGAGATGGACAAGAAGAAGCGGCTGGCCAAGCTGATCGAGAGCCTGGGGCGCGACTATGACCGCATCATCCTCGACTGCCCACCGGGCCTCACGGAAACCAGCGAGCAGGTGCTGCGCGCCGCGGACCTGATCGTCATTCCGGTCATCCCGTCCCCCCTGTCGCAACGCGCCATGGGGGAAGTGGCCCGCTATCTGGTCCAGCGGGGCGGCAATCATGCGCCGATCCTGCCGGTCTATTCGATGGTCGACCGCCGCCGCAGCCTGCACCGGGCGGCGCTGGACAGCCAGCCGGACTGGAACGCCATCCCGATGGCCAGCACGATCGAGCAGATGACCGTGCGCCGCAAGCCGCTGGGCGCCTTCGCCCCCGCCTCTCCGTCGGCCCAGGCCTTTGCCGCGCTGTGGACCCAGGTCGAGCGGCAGCTTCAGGCGCAATAAACGGGCGTCAGGCGGCGATGTCGTAGGGGCGGATTTCGCCGGTCAGATAAAGGTTGCGCGCCTTCGACCGGCTCAACTTGCCCGAAGAGGTGCGCGGCAGGGTGCGCGGCGGCACCAGTTCCACGACGCAGTTCATGCCGGTGATGGCGCGGACCCGCTCACGGATCTGGTCGCGCAGGCGCGAACGCTCCTCATTGTCGGACGTGCGGCAATGGACGAGCACGGCAGGCGCTTCCTCGCCACCCGGCGTGGTGATGGCGAAGGCGGCGATGTCGCCCTGCTTGAAGCCGGGGAGCTGCTCCACCGCCCATTCGATATCCTGCGGCCAGTGATTCTTGCCGTTGATGATGATCATGTCCTTGGCGCGGCCCACGATGTAGAGATAGCCATCGGACAGATAGCCCATGTCGCCGGTATCCAGCCAACCATCCGCCATACAGGCCTTCGTCGCGGCTTCGTCACGGAAATAGCCGACCATCAGTGAAGGCCCGGTGGTCCACACCTTGCCGATCTGACGCTCGTTCATCAGGCCGCCATCCTCGTCGCGGATTTCCACGACCATGTCCTTGGCGGGCTTGCCGCAATTGACGATCGATCGGAAGCGCTGCGGTCGGCCCTCCATCGCATCGCCGCCCGACAGGTCGGTTTCCTCGACCAGTTCGACGATGATCCCTTCGCCCGGCGGCATGATGGTGACGGCCAGCGTCGCTTCGGCCAGACCATAGCTGGGCAGGAACGCCTTGGGGCTGAAACCCGCGTCGGCAAAGGCGTCCACGAAGCTCTGCATCACGTCGGGGCGGATCATGTCCGCGCCATTGCCCGCCAGCCGCCAACGCGACAGGTCGAAACGGTCCTGCGCCTTGGTCTGGCTGGACATGCGGCGCGCGCAGATATCGTAGCCGAAGGTCGGCGAATAGCTGATCGAGGTGCCTTCATTGCGGCTGATGAGGTCGAGCCAGGCCAGCGGACGGCGGGCGAAATCCTCCGTCTTCATATAGTCGGTCGACACCTGGTTGGCGACGACCGACAGGAAGCAGCCGACCAGACCCATGTCGTGATACCAGGGCAGCCAGCTGATGCAGCGATCGCTGTCCTGCACCTGCATGCCGTGGCTGTGCGCCGACAGGTTGCTGAGCAGCGCATGGTGGGTGACGGCGACGCCATGGGGAAAGCGGGTCGAGCCGCTGCTATATTGCAGATAGGCGATTTCTTCGCCCTTGGCCTGCGGCAGCGCGACGGCGGGCGCTTCGCGGGCGATGAAATCTTCGAACGCGATGCTTTCGACAGCCTTCTGCCGACCGGATTCGCCCGCCATCTCTTCCAGTTCCTTGGGGAAAAGGAAGAGCATCGGGTCACAGCTGGAGAGCTGGACGTTCAGCTGGTCGATATAGCTTTCCTTGCCGCCGAAGCTGGTCGGCAGCGGCAGCGGCACCGGCCAGGCACCGGCATAGACGATGCCGAAGAAGAGCATGGCGAAATCCGCGCCGGTTTCAGCGACCAGAGCGACGCGATCGGCAGGCTTCACGCCATGGGCGATCAGGCGGTGGGCGCAGGCGACGGCGTCGTCGCGCAGTTCGCTGAACGGATAGGGCCGCGCCAGATTGCCACGGGGATCATGGAAATTGAGGCCGCGCTTACCCTGCGCCGCATAGTCCAGCGCCTCGCCCAGCGTCTCGAAATCCGAGAAGCGGCGCGGCAGATCATCAGTGGTCGGCGTCGGTGCCATCATCTCTTGCGAACCCGTCATATTGGTTTCACCCAATGTCTTAAAAGGTGTGAAAGCGGGGCCGCTAGCAGCTTTGGCCGCTACATGCACCGCCTATTCCATTCCAGCCTGCACTCATAGCCCACAAGGCACGGTGAAATTCCGGCCCGACTGTGGCATAAAGATGGCGTTCCCCACTCAAACTGTATCATGGAGGTACGGCATGACCGGCAAACGCCTCCCCCCACCGCTGGACGACAGCGCGCTGCGCGACATGGCGCTGCGGCACGTCGCGCGCTTCGCGACCAGCCGGGGCAAGCTGCTCGCCTATCTGAAACGCAAGATTAAGGAGCGCGGCTGGGGCGGTGAACAGCCTGCCGATCCCGATGCGCTGGCGGATCGCTTCGTCGCATTGGGCTATGTCGACGATGCGGGCTTTGCCGTGATGAAGAGCGGCGCGCTGGCCCGGCGCGGCTATGGCGCGCGGCGGGTGGACGAGGCTTTGCGCGCGGCGGGCATTGCGGAGGAAGACCGGGGCCAGGCCGACGCGCAGACGCGCAAGGACGCATGGAGCGCGGCGGACCGCTTCGCCCGGCGCAAGAGGGTCGGCCCCTATGCCACCGCGCCGCTCGACCCCAAGCAGCGGGAGAAGGCGATCGCCGCCTTCCTGCGCGCGGGCCATGATTATGCGGTCGCCCGGCGCTGGGTGGATGCGCCGCCGGGTGAGGCGATGACCGAGGAAGAGTGACAGCCAGGGTCACGACCGGGTCATGACGGCGAAGTTCACACCGTCGTTGATGGGATCGTACGCGCGAATAACAAGGCAATGCGCCCGGAACGCACTCGCGAAGCGACAGCCACGCGTCGCTTGCGTCAGGATGACGCGCCATCTGGGTCACCGTCACGCGCCGCCCACGCATCAGCCACGCGCCTGCCGGGTCACGGGTCGGGCGGGATGGCCGGCGAAGGGATCGGCCAGGCTTTGCGCATGAAGCGCCAGCGCATTGGCCCAACTGCGGTCGAACGGCGTGCCCGCAAGGCGACGGCGCAGCCGATGCGCGCTGGCGGGCGACATGCTGACGATGCGCGCCGCCTGTGTGACGTTGCCGGTCGAAAGCAGGCTGGCGAGGAAGAGGCGCTGCTTGTCCGGCGTCCAGCGAGCGCGGTCCATGGCGAGGTTCGCGCCGGGCGCGGACGGATTGGGGTGCGGGTGCGGTTCCATCGACAAGGATAGAACAGATGAAATCCTATTTTGGAAGGGGGATTTTGGGTGGCTAGTGGGTAGGCGGGTTTGCGGGTGCAATTCCCGCATAGCTGACATAAATTCACCGTCACCCCAGCGAAGGCTGGGGTCGCAGGCGGCAGTGCGCTACGGTGAGATATGACGCGAGGCGGCTACACCTACATCATGACCAACAAGCCAAGAGGCGTCCTCTATATCGGTGTCACAGCCGACATCGCTGCGCGCGCCGAACACCATCGAAACGGCGCCGACTCCGCCTTTTGCAAGAAATACGGGCTAACCCGCCTTGTTCTGGTCGAGCTACATGATGACATCAGGCTCGCCATCGACCGCGAGAAAGCGCTCAAAGCCTGGAAACGCGAATGGAAAAGCCGGCTTGTGGAAGAAGGCAATCCAAATTGGCGCGATATGTTAGACGTTATCTTCTGACGCCTGAGATCCCAGCCTTCGCTGGGGTGACGATAAAGGGAAAAGCCACTTCCAAGTAATGCTACCCGCTATTGTGGAGACCAGAAATGCTCGCAACCTGAAATCCATGCTTGCAGCCATCCCATTCTCCACCACGATAAGGTTAACGCCCTCCCCTTGCCCAGCGAATCGCATTAGGCAGGGTGCATGATCCGCCTCTCCGCCCTAGTCGCCCTCGGCCTGCTGACCGCCTGCTCCGACCCGCAGCCAACGTCCGACAACAGCGCGCAGCCGCAGGCGGTCGCCACCACGCTGCCGGTCGTCATCCGCACCGCCAAAGCTGCGCATCGTTTCGATGTCGAGGTTGCCGCCACGCCGCAGGAACAGGAAAAGGGGTTGATGTTCCGCAAGACCCTGAGCGCGGATGGGGGCATGTTGTTTCCGATGGACCCACCGCGCACGGCGAGTTTCTGGATGAAGGATACGCTGATCCCGCTCGACATGGTCTTCATCCATACCGACGGCACGATCGCTTTCCTGCAGGCGCAGGCGCAGCCCTATTCGCGCGTGCCGATATCGGCGGGGGTGCCGGTAGCGGCGGTGCTGGAACTGCGTGGCGGACGGGCGGCGGAACTGGGGATAGCGGAGGGGGACCGGGTCGGATGGGGCGGTTGCGCCGTGCCGAAGGAAAGGATCACGACCGATCTGAATTTCTGTCCGGCTGCACCCCGATAGCGCCACATCCTCCTTGCCCAGCCCGCCCGCAGCCGCTAAGCGCTGGACCCATGGGTATCCTCGGCAAGATCTTCACCTGGTGGGATGGTGCGACCATCGGCACTTCGCTCTTCACCTCCCGCAAGGGCAGCAAGGTCGGCGAGGACCATCAGGGCAATATCTATTATCAGGGCGGCGTCGACCCCAATGGCCTGACGCGCCGCTGGGTGATCTATAATGGCGTGAACGACGCCAGCCGCGTGCCCGCCGAATGGCATGGCTGGCTGCACCATTCGATCGAAGGTGCGCCCGAAAGCTTCCTGCCGCCGCCGCGCATCTGGGAAAAGGAATCGACCCCCAACGCCACCGGCACCACCCAGGCCTATCGCCCGTCCGGCGCGCTCGAAAAGGGCGGCCAGCGCCAGAAGGCGACCGGCGATTACGAGGCGTGGAGCCCCGACGCGGCATGACCCGGCGTCCGGCGGGAATCGTCCCGCCGATCCTGCACGGCCTTCCCCTTCTATCCTGTGCGCTGGCGCTGTCCGCGTGCGGCAAGAACGACGTGCCGACGGCGAACCAGAGCGGCCCGGTCAAGGTCGAGGGATCGCCGATCCGCGCAGGCGGCGGCGACGTGCTGCCCGGCACCCCCATGGCGGAACGCACCGCCGTCATCGGCCTGCTCAACAAGCGCAACGGGCTGACCCGCGACTTAACGATGAAGCCGGGCGAAGCGCTGCGCGTGGGCGATGCGATCGTGCGGTTGCAGGCGTGCGAAACCAGTGCGCCATGGGAAAATGTGCAGGAAACCGGGGCGTTCGTGCAACTGGACGTGCGCAGCAGCGCGGACGGGAAGTGGCGGCGCAATTTTTCCGGCTGGCTGTTCCGCGAACGGCCCGACCGCAATGTCGTACAGCACCCGGTCTACGACGTGTGGGTCAGAAGCTGTACGATGGAATGGCCGCAGGCAGGTCCGGACACGGTCAAGCTGGGCGGCAAGGGCGAGCCGATCGCGGCGTCCGCGCCCGCCAGCGGCGCGAACGCCAGCGCGGCGGCCGCGCCAGACCCGGCGGCCAGCGCGCCCGCCCCTGCCCCCAGCGCCACGCCCCCGGTCGCCGCGCCCAGCAACTGAAGATAGTCGCGCTGGCTGATTTCGACTGCGCCCATCATGCGCAGATGGTCGGTCATGAACTGGCAGTCGAGCAGGGTGAAGCCGCCGAACCGCAGCCGCGCCACCAGCCAGGCGAGCGCGACCTTCGACGCGTCGGTGCGGCGCGATACCATCGATTTGCCGAAGAAGGCGCGGCCGATCGCCACGCCATAGAGGCCGCCGACCAGTTCCTCCCCCGCCCATACCTCGATCGAATGGGCGAAACCGGCTTCGTGCAGGTGGCGATAGGCAGCTTCGATCTGGTGGTTGATCCAGGTCGACGGGCGATCCGGCGCGGCCTGCGCGCAGAGCGCCAATATCTGCGGGAAGGCGCGGTTGGCGGTGACGCGGAACCGGTCGCGGCGGATCGTCCTGGACAGCGAATGCGACAGGTGGAAGCCCTCGAGCGGCAGGATCGCGCGGCGTTTCGGCTCCACCCAATAGACATCCTGCGCGTCGCGATCGTCGGCCATGGGGAAAACGCCGATGGAATAGGCCTGTAGCAGGACGAGCGGATCAATCATCACGGGCAGGATAGGCAGGCCGGGCGCAGGGGGGAAGCCCTATCCTGCCCTCTTCTTGTGGGCGTGCGATTGACTTGGATCGGTGCGGCCTTAGCCTGCGGCCCGATGAAACGCCTGTCCTTGGCCTTGCTGCCGTTGATCCTGTCTGTGGCCACCGCCCAGGCCGCCACCGATCCCTATGCCGCACGGGTCGCTAGGATACTCAAGGCGACGCCGTTGATCGACGGGCATAACGACTGGCCCGAGGCACTCGCAGAGAAGGCGAAGGATGCGCGCTGGACGATGCCGCTGGAACGGCTGGACCCGGCGACCTTCCATACCGACATCGAACGGCTGCGCGCCGGGGGCGTGGGCGGGCAATTCTGGTCGGTCTGGGTGTCGGCGGACCTGCCCGAATTGCAGCAGGCGAAGGACACGCTGGACCAGATCGACCTGGCCCATAGTTTCGCGCGGCGCTACCCCAAGGATTTCGCCTTCGTGACGACGGCAGCGCAGCTGCGCGCCGCGCACAAGAGCGGACGGGTCGCGTCCTTGCTGGGCGTCGAAGGGGGCGGCCAGATCGACGGCAGCCTGGCCGTGCTGCGCAGCTTTCGCGCCTTGGGCGCATCCTATCTGACACTGACTCACGCCCGCACCACCGCCTGGGCGGACAGCGCGACCGACAATCCGCAGCATGACGGGCTGACCCCGTTCGGCGAGGCGGTGGTGCACGAGCTGAACCGGCTGGGGATGCTGGTGGACCTGAGCCATGTGAGCGAGGCGACGATGCTGGACGCGCTGCGCGTGACCAAGGCGCCGGGGATTTTTTCCCACTCCAACGCGCGGGCGATCTGCAACACGCCGCGCAACGTGTCGGACGCGGTGCTGAAACAGGTGGCGGCCAATGGCGGCGTGGTGATGGTGAACTATGCCCCGCAATATGTGTCGGAGGCGCGCCGCATCTGGGGTGCGGCCCGCAGCGGCGAAATCGCGCGCTATAATGCGCCGCCCTTCGGTGGCCTCTATATCGGCGATCCGGAAGGTGCGAAGAAGGCGCTGGCGGATTGGGAAAAGGCCAATCCCGAACCGGTGGTCACGCTGGCCCAGGTGGCGGACCATATCGACCATATCGCCAAAGTCGCTGGGGTCGATCATGTCGGGATCGGCAGCGATTTCGATGGCGTCGGGTCGCTGCCACAGGGGCTGGGCGGCGTGCAGACATACCCGGCGCTGCTGAGCGAACTGATGCGGCGGGGCTGGAGCGACAAGGATATCGCGAAGCTGGTCGGCGAGAATGTGCTGCGGGTGATGGCGACGGCGGAGAAGGTGGCGGCGGGGATGGCAGGCGAGCCAGCCGGGAGCGGGACCGTGGTTGGGCTGGATGGGAAAAGATAGGCGAGGATAGCGTAAAGATCGTCACCCCGGGCCCGATCTGGGGGATGCTTCTTTTTCGTGTTTGAGAGAAAGCGAGATCCCGGGTCGAGCCCTAGCTGACGGAGTCCGATATCCTGCGCCTCAGTCCTACGCCACCGCCGCCTCCAGCAATCGAATCGTCCCGGCGCTTGCGTCCATTTCCGCCTGCACGCCCAGCGGCAGGCTATATTGGTTGGCGACATGGCCGAACTGGCCGCCCTGGAAGGCGGGGATGCCGAGCGGTTCGAGATGCTGTTGCAGCACTTCCGACAGGGTGAAGCCGCCATAGCTCGGGCCGCCGGGACCGCAGTCGGTGCATTGGCCGAAGACGACCCCCGCCAGCTTGCCCAGCACCCCGCCCAGGGTCAGCTGCGTGAGCATGCGGTCGATCCGGTAGGGCGCTTCGCTGATATCCTCGATAAAGAGAATCGCGCCGGTGAAGTCGGGCAGATAGGCCGTGCCCATCAGCGCCGCCAGCACGGTGAGGTTGCCGCCGAGCAGCCTGCCCCGCGCTACGCCGGGGCGGAAGGTGCGGATGCGCCCGGCCCGTTGCGCCAGGCGATCCTCATGCCCTTGCGGATTGGAAAAGGTCGGCGTGGCCGCGTCGAAGGCGACAGCGCGGAAGGCGTCCCAGCTATAGGCGCCCCAGCTGCTCGCCGCATTGGGGCCATGGATGGTGGTGAAGCCCGCCTTCGCCGCAAAGGCCAGGTGCAGCGCGGTGATGTCCGAAAAGCCGACCAGCAGCTTGGGATTGCGGCGGATGGCGGCGAAGTCCAGCCGGGGCAGGATGCGCGCGCAGCCCCAGCCGCCGCGCACCGCGAAGACCGCGCGGACATCCGGGTCGGCGAACATGGCGTTGACGTCGGCCGCCCGGTCCGCGTCGGTCCCGGCCAGATAGCCATAGCGCCCGGCCAGATGCGGCGCGGCCTTGGGCTTCAATCCCATGGCGACGATCGTGTCCTTGACCAGGTCCAGGTCGAACGCATCGTCGGTGAAACCCGCCGGTTCGATCAGCCCGACCGTATCACCCGCGCGCAACCGGGGCGGCTTGACCAGCGGCGCAGCGGCGGCGGCAGGCGTCGTCGTCAGCCATCCGCCCATCCCCGCCCCCATGCCGAGCATCGCGCCGGTCATCATGCCGCGCCGATCCATCCGCATCGTCAATAGCTGCTCCCATCCTTGTGGCGATATGCGCCGCCCGACCAGAGAAGGTTGATATCGGCATAATGGCAATCCCCGGTCGGCGGCCGTCCGAAGGCGACGAAGACGCAATCGTCCGTACCGTCATTGACCAGATGATGGCCGTTCGGCTCCCCTTTCGGAAAAGCCGCCATGTCGCCCGGCCCCATCGGCGTACGAGCGCCTTCCTCGACCAGGACCGCCTGCCCCGCCAGCATGACCAGAAATTCGTCCTCATCCTCATGCCAGTGGCGGTGGGAGGACGCCGCGCCGGGTTTCAGCACGACATGGCTGACGCCGAAATCGCTGAGGCCATGAACGAGACCGAGTCGGCGCACCCAACGTCCTGCGACGATGGCCGCATGGTCACCGGGATAGCCGGTGCTGTTACTCTGCGCGATGGTTTTCAGGTCGATCCGGGGCATGGTCGTCCTCCTCCTGTCACTGGTCAACAGACATGGCTTTCGCTAACGCGATGGCATGAGCATGACCAGCACCAATGATGTCGTGGCCCTGGCCCAGCGCCTGCTGGCCTGCCCGTCCGTAACCCCCGCGACCGGCGAGGTGTTCGCCGTTCTGGAAGAGATGCTGGTCCCGCGCGGTTTTACCGTCGACCGGTTCGTGGTGGGCGAAGCGCCCGACGGGCCGGTGGAAAATCTGCTCGCCTGGCGCACCACCGGGGCTGGACCGCATTTCGCCTTTGCCGGGCATCTGGACGTCGTGCCGCCGGGCGCGGGCTGGACCAGCGATCCTTTCGTGCCGGAGATTCGCGGCGACCTGCTTTATGGGCGGGGCGCGGTGGATATGAAGGGTTCGATCGCCGCCTTCGTCGCGGCGCTGGACGCGCTGCCCGATGATATATCCGGCACGATCAGCCTGATCATCACGGGCGATGAGGAAGGTCCGGCGGTTTACGGCACGCTGGCGCTGATGGACCGGATGAAGGCGCGCGACCTGCGCCCGGACCTGTGCCTGGTGGGGGAACCGACATCGTCGGCGCGGCTGGGCGACGTGGTGAAGATCGGTCGGCGCGGATCGGTGAATATGTGGATTCGCGTGGCCGGATCGCAGGGCCATGTCGCCTACCCCCATCTGGCCGACAATCCGATCCCGAAGCTGGTTCGCATCCTGACGCTGATCGAGGCGGACGTGCTGGACGAAGGGACCGACTGGTTCCAGCCCAGCAATATCGAGATTACCGATCTGGAAGTCGGCAATGTCGCGCATAACGTCATCCCTGGCGCTGCGACCGCGCGGATATCGATCCGTTTCAACGACCAGCATTCAGGCGCGTCTCTGATCGAGCGGATCAAAGCGATAGCGGCAACCGAAGGCGGCACGGTGGACGCCAAGATCAGTGGCGAATCCTTCCTGACCCAGCCGGGCGCGTTCAGCGACCTGGTGAGCGGCGCGATCCGCGACGTGACCGGCGTGGAGACGGAGCTCTCGACCACCGGCGGCACGTCCGACGCGCGGTTCCTGTCGCGCCTATGCCCGGTGGTGGAGTTCGGCCTGAACAACGCGACGATGCACAAGCTCGACGAGGCGGTGGCGGTCGCAGATTTGCGGGATTTGACGAAGATCTACGCGTTGGTGGTGGAGCGGGCGCTGGTGTGAAGTAGCGAGCGGGTAAGGGTCAGTTACCGGCCATTTTTCATCGGTCGGTCGTGGCGCAGCATTGCTTAGAGCAGGCAAATTTACTACGTCACCCCAGCGTAGGCTGGGGTCTCAGGCGATGGTGGTATCGACTTGAACAAGCGCCGCGACCAAGCATTGCGTGCCTCCGCCTAAGATGCCAGCCTTCGCTGGCATGACGGACATATTAACGCCGATGTTAGTCGAGCGTTGAAAGCAGGCCTTTCGCAAACCACCCTTGCCGGGCGACGTGCTGGTGATGAGGCTTTCGCCAAAGGCGGACTGAGCAAAATCGACCAGAAGTGGCCTTTAGAATATGCTGTGCCATGACTTGGAAGCGGCTGTTCCCTCTTATCGTCACCCCAGCGAAGGCTGGGGTCTCAGGCGTCAGAAGATAACATCTGACATATCGCGCCAATCTGGATTGCCTTCTTCCACCAGCCGGATTTTCCATTCGCGTTTCCAGGCTTTGAGTGCCTTCTCGCGGGCGATGGCGAGCCTGATGTCATCATGTGGCTCGACCAGGACAAGGCGAGTTAGCCCGTACTTCTTGCAAAAGCCGGAGCCAGTGCCGTTTCGATGTTGTTCGGCGCGCGCAACGATATTAGTGGTGACGCCGATATAAAGCGTGCCCCTCGGCCTGTTGGTCATGATGTAGGTGTAGCCGCCTCGCGTCATATCCCACCGTATCGCACCGCCGCCTGAGACCCCAGCCTTCGCTGGGGTGACGGTGAATTTCATGTCAGCTATGCGGGAATTGCACCCGTAAACCCGCCCAGCCACTAGCCACCCAAACCCGACCTACCCCGCGTCGCGGGCCTGTTCTTCCATCTGTGTGGCGAACCGTTCGAGATAGGCCTGCTCGCCCGTCGGGCGGGCGAGGTGATAGCCCTGGAACAGGCGGCAGCCGATGATGCGCAACACGTCCATCTGCGCTTCGCTTTCGACGCCTTCCACCACCACTTCCATGCCCAGCCCCTGGATCAGGCCGACCACGGCGGAGCAGATGGTGCGGGCTTCGGCGGAGGTGGCGATGTCGCGTACCAGGCTGCGGTCGATCTTGACCCGGTCGACGGGCAGTTCCTTCAGCCGCGACAGATTGGAATAGCCGGTGCCGAAATCGTCGATGGCGATGCATACGCCGTCGCGGCGTAAGGCGCGCAATTGTTCCAGCACGCGCGGGTCGATGTCCATCGCGAGCAATTCGGTGATTTCCAGTTCCAGCATGGACGGCGGCGTCGCATGCACCGACATGGCGTGCCGCAGGCGCAGGAAGAAGTCGGCCTGCGCCAGTTCGCGGGTGGAGATGTTGACGGCGATACGCTGTTCCACGCCCGCCTGCGCCCAGCGTGCGGCGGTCTGGCACACTCGGCTCATCACCCAGTCGCCCAGCGCGACGATCGCCCCGCTTTCCTCCGCCACTGGCACGAAGGCGCCCGGCAGGATCAGCGCGCGCTCCGGATGCGCCCAGCGCACCAGGGCTTCGGCCGTGATGGCGCGGCCGCTGGCGACGTCGATCTGCGGCTGAAATTCGAGCAGAAACTCCTCCCGCTCCAGCCCGCGCAGCAGGTCGCGCTCCAGTTCGGCGCGGTCCTCCGCCTCCAGCGCCAGCGTCGCGGTGTAGATTTCTGCGCGGCCGCGCCCCTGATGCTTGGCATGATACATGGCGATGTCGGCGGCGCGCAGAAGGTCGGCCAGGGTCGCACCATGATCGGGATAGCAGGCGATGCCGATCGACGCGCCCAGATCGACATGCTGACTCCCGAGGTCGAACCGTTCGCCCAGCGCGAACTGGATGGCGCGGGCGATCCGCTGCGCTGCCGCCGTACCGGCCAGACGGGGGAAGAACATCGTAAATTCGTCCCCGGCCAAGCGCCCGATGACGGCGTCGCCACCGCCCGCGCTGACCTGCGCCATCACCACTTCGCGCAGGCGCCCCGCGACCCGCGCCAGCAACTGGTCGCCCGCCGCATGGCCCAGCGTGTCGTTGACCGCCTTGAACCCGTCGAGATCGATGAAGAATAGCGTCGCGATGCCGTCATCATCCCGATCGGCCAGCAGCCGTTCGACCTGACGGCAGAAGCTGGTGCGGTTGGCAAGGCCGGTGATCTGGTCGAACAGGGCGAGCGTCTGGACATGGTCCAGGTTGGTGCGCACCTGGCTGAACAGGCTTTCCATCGCGACGCCCAGGTCGGGCAGTTCCTGGCCGATATTGGCGGGCACGCGCGATTGCAGGTCGCCATGCGCGGCGGACAGCAGGCGCTCCGTGGCGGCATCGATCGCTATGGCGGTGGTGGCTATGCTCCGCGGGCCGACGCCCAGCTCATCGTGCCGCACAAGATGGCGATGATGAGCGATCGGCCAATCTGCACCAGTTCGTCTTCCTGGACCGGCATATAGCCCAGGACGAGCGACAGGATGAACACCAGCGCCCCTGCGGCACAGGCAAAGGCAGCGGCGCGGCTTTTCAACGTCACGCCCTGCATGTGCCTCCCAGCCGACCATGATTCCATGTCGGAACCTTCAAACCGTCGGATATGAAGGACAGTGGTTAAGAAAATATCAGCGGGGCTTGCGAAAACGCCCTCATTTTTTGCGCCGCAATATCAGATACAGCGCGCCATCGCCGCCATGGCGCGGATGGGCGATGCGGACGCTGGCGATGCGATCGGCATAGGGGCTGGTTTCGAGCCAATGGCCGATCTCGCCCCGAATCGCGCCCCGTCGCGATGCATCCGTCACATCCTTCGTTTTCGGGGGTTTTCCGGTCACGACCAGCATGACGCGCACGTCGCGCGCCAGGGCGGCGGCGATCGCCTGGTTGAGCTGACCATGCGCCGCGGCCAGGCTGTGGCCGTGCAGATCGATGCTCATATCGGGCATGATGGTGCCCCCGCGAATCCGCTTTTCCCATCCGGTGTCGAGCATGGCGGTGGGCTTGCGCGGCGGGGGCGCAGCAACGGGTGGCGCAGGCGCGGGCGTTAACCCTTTTTGCGGCGGTAGCGGGACGGCGGCTGGCTCGGGCGCGACACGCCGGACGCCGGGCCGGATCGGGCGCACCGTGCGGGCAAGCGCCAACCAGAGCGCCTCTTCATCCTGGGTCAGCCGACGCCGGACCATGGCGCGGATCAGGGTCGGGCGAGGCGCGCCGCCGAACCGATCGGCAGCAGCACCAGCGCGCTGCCCCGCGCGGACATGCCACCGGCAATGCCCCGCGCCCGCGCGCCCGCGCCCCAGAAACTGTCGAAGCGATTGGCGCCCTTGATCGCGCCGCCAGTATCCTGCGCGATCCACACACCGGCGGGTTCGGCGCGGTCGAGCGAGAGCAGCACCGGCGCGCCCAGAGGGATGAATTTCGGGTCGGCGGCAACGGTCGCTTCGGGCGTCACCGGCACGCCCAGCGCACCAAGCGGTCCGGCCCCGGTCAGTTCGCGGAAGAAGACGAAGCTCTTATTCTCGTTCATGATGGCCGCGCCTTCGACGGGATGGGCGCGCAGATATTGCATGATGTCCTGCATCGACCCGGCCTGGATCAGGCCGCGATCCTTCATCAGCTTGCCGATGCCAGTATAGTCGCGCCCATTCTGCCCATCATAGCCGATGCGCATGACACCGCCGTCCGGCAGGTTCAGCCGCCCGCTGCCCTGCACCTGAAGGAAGAAGAACTCGACCGGGTCGGCGGCATAGGCCAGTTCCAGACCACGCCCGGCGAGCGACCCTGATATGATCTGGCTGCGGTCGTCGAAGGGAATGAATTTCGTGCCCTGCACCTTCCCCCGGATCGTGCGGCCTTTCAGGCTGTCGCTGAACTGGCCGAGATCGACGTCGATCAGGTCAGTCGGGCGGCGGTAGATCGGTACGTCATACCCCGGCTGCCGGGTACGCGATCCCGCGATTTCCGGTTCATAATAGCCGGTGACGAAGGCGCTGCCGTCCCCCACCTGCACCGCTTCGAAATAGCGCGAAAAAAATTCGCTCGCTGATGCCTCGGGCCAGCTGGACGCCGCAGCGCAGGCGTTGTTCCAGTCGGACCCGCGTGTCAGGCCGCTGCTGTCGGTGCGGCGCATCAGCGTCGGGCAGGAGATGCGGAACGCCTGCAGCGCCAGGCGGGAGCGTTCGCCCGAGGGGATCAGGCTGGCGATGTCGGGTCCACGCGCGACGCCCAGGGCAGCGGCATTGCTTTTGTCCAACGCCGGATCAAGCGGCATTTCCACGGGCAGCGTCGGGCGCGGCGTGGCGGGAACGGGACGGGTCGCACTGTCACCGGACGGGCGAGGATTGCTCGCAGTGGGCGCGGGACCACCGGCCGAAGGCGGGATCATCCCGCCCGCGCAGGCAGACAGCATCAGCGCTGCAAGCAGCGCCGCCCCCGACTGGCGCGCGATCATGCGACTTCGTCGGTTTCGCTAAGCTTCCAGTTGGGGTCCGCGCTGCGGATGTCGCGGGTGAAGGTCCAGATATCCTTCGTGCCGACCGCGTCGGTCATCGATCCGGCGACGACGTTGCCGTCCCTGTCACGGGTAATGGCGGCGATGTCAGCTTCGAACTGCAACGCCACCTCGGCGACGCGGCCGTTGACCGATGCTTCGACGATCTGCGCCTTTTCGATACGGACCAGACGGTTGTCGAGCACTTGCCCTTCCGCCTCGCGCGCGGCGATCGCTTCCTCGAACGAGGCGCGGACATCGTCGTCGCACAACCACGCCAGTTGGTCGCGGTCGCCCCGCCAGAAGGCTTCCAGCACCATCTTGTAAGCACTCTTGGCGCCATCCACGAATTGCGGGACGTCGAAATTCCGGTCGGTCGCGATCAGCGCCCGAACGCCATTTTCCGCGCCGGGGCTGATCAGCCCTTCGGCGAGACGAACGCTGTCGCCGCCATTATGCGCGACGGGGCCGGGTTGCAGCACCGTCACCTTGGCGCGTTCGTCGGTCGGACGCAGCGCAGGCTCCTGCTCATGGCCCGTACGCTTGCCGAGCACGGAATAGAGCCGCAGCGCCAGAAAACCGGCGATCATGGCGAGGATGACGATCACATACACGGAAGGCTATACCCTTTTACGCGGGACAATGTTCCAACCAACATAGGCATGTTTGCATCCAACTTCAAATACGCGCTTGTTCGGCCGTGGCATTGCCCTGCCCCCACGCCCCTGCTAAGCGCGCGGGTCATCAATATCCGGGGGCCTGGGGCCGCCGCCAATAGGGAAAGTCCAGGAACAGAGCATGGCCGACGAAACCGATCACATCACCACCAATATCGGCAACGGCGCCGACACCGCGCCGCAGATCGCACTCATCAGCCAGTATGTGAAGGATCTCTCGTTTGAAAACCCGAACGCACCGGCGGTCTATCAGTGGCAGGACCAGCCGCAGATCGACGTGCAGTTCAACATCGGCGCCGAGCGCGTCGCGGACGACGTTCTGGAAATCGCGCTGAAGATCGAAGTGAAGGCCGTCGCGCCGCAGGGCACCGCCTTTGCCGTCGAACTGCTCTACGCCGCGATTTTCGGCATGCGCAACGTGCCCGAAGACCAGATACAGCCCTTCATGCTGGCCGAAGCGCCGCGCCTGATCTTCCCCTTCGCCCGTCGCGTGCTGGCCGACGCGATCCGCGACGGCGGTTTTCCGCCGCTGCTGCTCGACCCGATCGATTTCGGCGCGCTGTATTTGCAGCAGGCGCAGCAGATGGAAGTGACGTCGGGCGAACCGGCCGGTCACGCCTGATAACTTGCCATGACCCCCAACGCCGTTCGGGCTGAGCCTGTCGAAGCCTCTTCCTGCTGTTCGAAAGAAAAGGAAGCCCTTCGACAAGCTCAGGGCGAACGGATCAGGGGTCAGGCGCATGAAACTGGTGCGCGCCCTTGGTTCGGTCGGCGGGCTGACGCTTGCCAGCCGGGTGCTGGCGCTGGTGCGCGATTCGCTGGCGGCGCGCTATGTTGGGGCCGGGTTTGCTTCGGACGCGTTCAATGGCGTCGCCTTCCGCCTGCCCAACATGTTCCGCGCGCTCTTTGCCGAGGGGGCCTTTTCCGCGGCCTTCATCCCGCTGTTCAATAAGAAAGCGGCGGGCGAGGGCGGATTACCGGCCGGTTATGATTTCGCCGAGCGCGCGCTGGCGGTGCTTCTGCCGGTCCTGATCCTCTTCACCGCCATCCTGATCGCGGCCGCCTGGCCGATCACCTGGGCGCTGTCGGGCGGCTTTGCACGGCAGAATCCGACGCCGGAGCAGTTTGCCTTCGCCGTCACCCTGTCGCGCATCACCCTTCCCTATCTGGCGCTGATCAGCCTCGCCTCCTTGCTGGGTGGCATCCTCAATTCGCTCGACAAATTCTGGGTCAATGCCGCCGCGCCCATATTGCTGAACCTCGCGATGATCGCGGGCCTGTGGTTCTTCCATGGCGCGGACGAATATGAAACCGCGCGGGTGCAGGCGATGTCGGTGACGATCGGCGGCGCGCTGCAACTGCTCTGGCTGATCCTGGCCTGCAAGCGCGCGGGCGTGTCGATGAAAATCAAGCGGCCGCGCCTGGACAAGGACGTGCGCGAACTGCTGCGGCTGATCGTTCCGGCGGCCGCAGGAGCCGGCGCGTCGCAGATCAACCTGCTGATTTCGACCGCCCTGTCCGGCTGGCTGCTGGCGTCCGGCTCGATCACCTATATCTATTATGCCGACCGGCTGAACCAGTTGCCGCTGGGCCTGATCGGCATCGGCCTTGGCACCATCCTCCTCCCCACCATTTCGCGCATGCTGTCCAAGGGGCAGGAGGCCGAGGCGATGGAGACGCAGAACAGGGGCATCGAACTGGCGCTCTTCCTGACCCTGCCCGCGACGGTCGCCTTCCTGGTGGTCGCCGAACCGATCGTGCGCGGGCTGTTCCAATATGGCCGCTTCACGCCTGACGACGCGATGCGGTGCGGCTGGGCGCTGTCGGCTTTCTCGATCGGCCTGCCCAGCTATGTGCTGGTGAAGGTTTTGACGCCCGGCTATTATGCGCGCGGTGATACGAAGACGCCGGTGCGCTACGCCATGCTGTCGATCGTCATCAACATCGTCGGCAATCTGGCGATGATCCCGACGCTGGGCCATATCGGCCCGCCGCTCGCCACCGCGCTGTCCTCCACCGTCAATGTCGCGATGCTCTACAGGACGCTGGTGAAGCGCGGGCATTTCGCCGCCGACGCGGGGTTGCGCCGCCGCCTGCCTCGCCTCGCGCTCGCCGCACTTATCATGGGCGTCGCGCTGTGGGCGGGCGAGGATTGGCTCGACCCCTGGCTGATCGGCGCGATGGTGCAGCGCTATGTCGCGCTGGCCGTGCTTGTCGGCGCGGGCGTGGCGCTGTACGGGCTGGCCTCCTTCGTCACGGGCGCCTATCGGCTCTCCGACATCAAGGCGCTGATGCGCCGCAAAAGTGCAACTTCATAAGAACGGATCAGTCACATGCGCGTCCTTTCCGGCATCCAGCCGACCGGCAATCTGCACCTGGGCAACTACCTCGGCGCGATCCGCAACTGGGTGCGGATGCAGGACGAGATGGACGCAACGTCGCAGTGCTTCTTCTTCCTGGCGGACATGCATTCGATCACCGTGCATGAGGCGCGCGAACAGCGCATCCGCAACGTGCGCGACATGGCCGCCGCGCTGGTCGCCGCCGGGATCGATCCGGACCGCAGCGTCCTGTTCAACCAGGCGCGCGTGCCCGCCCATGCGGAGCTCGCCTGGTTGCTGAACGGCACCGCGCGGATCGGCTGGCTCAACCGCATGACCCAGTTCAAGGACAAGGCGGGCAAGGATCGCGAAGGCGCATCGGTGGGCCTGTTCGTCTATCCGGTGCTGCAAGCGGCCGACATCCTGGCCTATAACGCCACCCATGTGCCGGTGGGCGAAGACCAGAAACAGCATCTGGAACTCTGCCGCGACATCGCCGCCAAGTTCAACAGCGATTTCGGCGTCGACCTGTTCACCCTGCCCGATCCGATCATTCCCAAGGAATTGGCGCGGATCATGTCCCTGCGCGACGGCACGGCGAAAATGTCCAAGTCCGACCCGTCGGACATGAGCCGCATCAACCTGACCGACGATGACGACGCGATCATGGCGAAGATACGCAAGGCCAAGACCGATCCGGAGCCGCTGCCGGAGTCGGCGGGAGGGCTGGCGGGCCGTCCCGAAGCCGGCAATCTGGTCGGCATCTTCGCGACGCTGACCGGCCGGACACCCGATGCGGTGTGTGCAGATTTCGCGGGCAAGGGGTTCGGCGCGTTCAAGCCCGCACTGGGCGAGGTGCTGGTCGAGACGTTGCGCCCGATCCGCGAGCGCTTCCTGGCGTTGCGTACCGACGACGCGGCGCTCGACGCGATCCTGAACAAGGGCGCGGCCAAGGCGGCGGCGGCGGCCGAACCCACGCTACGCGCGGCCTATGACGCGATGGGGTTGATGCGCTGAGCGCTGGGCCTGGTCGCTTTACGGTTACGGGGGCTGTCCGAAAGGGCAGCCCCTTTTCTTTGGGGGACGGCATCACCATGTCCGCATCGTCATAGAATTGGAACATGGTTTTGCGTCCGTTCGACGGGTTCGTGCGTTCAAACGATGTTCAGTTGCGTTTTGCTAAGGCAGGGCGCTAAGATGGTCGCAGGCGGCTTCGCCTGGTTTAGGACGTAAGAACATGGCTTATTTCAACAAGTTCGGGATGATCGCGGCACCCGCTTTGGCGCTGGTGGCGCTGTCGGGCTGCACCACCGGCTTCAAGGCCGATGTCGCCCGTTTCCAGCAGCTGCCCGCGCCCGCCGGGCAGAGCTATTATGTCGTCGCCGACGATCCACGGCTCGCCGGTGGACTGGAGTTTTCCCATTATGCCGATCTGGTTGGGCAGCGCCTGGCCCAGACCGGCTATGTCGCGGCCAGCGACCCGGCGCGCGCCGACCTGATCGTGCGCGTCGCCTATGATGTCGACAATGGCCGCGAAAAGGTTCGCTCGACCGGCTTCGGCGGCCCCTATGGCGGCGGCTGGGGTGGCGGTTGGGGCGGTCCCTGGGGCGGCGGCTTCGGCGGTCGCTGGGGTCGTCCATGGGGCTACGGCTTCTATGATCCCTGGCTGTTCGGCGGTGGCGGCTTCAACGATGTGAGCAGCTATACCGTCTATACCAGCGACCTCAGCATGAAGATTGACCGGGCAGCCGACAATCGCCGCCTGTTCGAAGGGAAGGCGAGCGCCCAGTCGCTGTCGAACAAGCTGACCTATCTGGTGCCGAACCTGATCGACGTGATGTTCACCAACTTCCCTGGCCAGAATGGGGAAAGCGTGAAGGTCACCCTGCCGCCCGAGAAAAAGGGCTAGGATCAGCCTAGCGAGATTTGAAAGGCCCGGCGTTTCGCACGAGACGCCGGGCCTTTTTTGATTCGTTTCTGCGTCGATCCATTATTCCCCGACGAAGGTCGGGGAACAGCTTTGCATATCCCCTCAAAGCGAAGGGATCGGGCCTTGTGCTGGAACCGCCCGCCCCCCTTCTCGCACGATGCGATTTTCCACTGTTCCCTGCCCTACAATAGCGGATAGCGTGCCCCGGCCCGTTGCCACCAAGGCAGCCTGACCCGGGGAAGAGCGTCCATGTCCTTGACCGTCCGTATCCTGATCGCGCTCGTCCTGGGGCTGGCGAGCGGCATCGCGCTGGCCGAATGGGGCGGCGGATGGGACGCGGAGATCGTCGCGGTGGCGCAGCCGATCGGCAAGGCGTGGCTGGGCGGATTGCAGATGCCGTTGATCCCGCTCATCTTCGCGCTGCTGGTGACGGGCATCACTCAGGCCGCGACCAGCGCGCGGACCGATGGCATGGCCGGACGCGCCATCGCCCTGTTCGCGGTGATGCTGGTCGCATCCGCCGCCGTCGCCGCGCTGATCGGGCCGCTGATGCTGCATCTGTGGCCGGTCCCGCCCGGCGCGGTCGGCGCGCTGGCGGGGGCGGAGGCCGTGGCGGACGTCCCCGATGTGCGTCCCTCGGCAGAGTGGCTGCTGGGCTTCATCCCGGTCAATCCGCTCAAGGCGGCGAGTGAGGGGCAGGTCGTCGCGGTGGTGCTGTTCGCACTGGTGTTCGGCTTTGCGGTTACGCGCATCGCGGCGGAGCGGCGCGCCCTGCTGACCGGTTTCTTCCAGGCGCTGGCCGACGCGCTGTTGGTCGTGGTCGGCTGGGTCTTGTGGCTGGCCCCGATCGGCGTGTTCGCGCTGGCGCTGGTCGCAGGCGCGCGATCGGGCCTGGCGACGGCGGGGGCACTGCTCCACTATATCGGCTTCATCGTGCTGATCTGCGTGGCGGTGACGCTGCTGGTCTATCCGCTGGCGGTGATCGCCGGGCGGATCGGGCTGGGTCGCTTCGTGCGCGCGGCCGTCCCTGCCCAGGCCATCGCCTTTTCCACGCAAAGTTCGATCGCATCGCTGCCCGCGATGATCCAGGCGAGCGACGGGCCGCTGGCGGTGCGCGAAACGACACGCAGCATCGTGCTGCCGCTCGCCATATCGCTGTTTCGCGTCACAAGCCCGCCCGCCAATCTGGGCGTCGCCCTCTATGTGGCGGCGATGAACGGCGTGGCGTTGGGGCCGGGGCAGCTTGTCATGGGGGTGCTGGTGGCCGCGATCGTCAGCCTGGCGGCGGTGGGCCTGCCCAGCCAGATCACCTTCTTCACCACCACCGGTCCCATATGCCTGGCGATGGGCGTGCCGGTGGAAGCCTTGCCGCTGCTCCTGGCAGTGGAGACGGTGCCCGACATCTTCCGCACCGTGGGCAACGTCACCGCGGACATGGCGGCAGCGCGAATCGTGGATCAGCGAGAATCAGGCAAGGATTAAATACCGCAAACAGGTTGGAGGTAGTCTTAGGGCACCCGCCGCGCGGTCAGGATCTTCACCGGCGCGGCGAGCATCTGCCCCTTCATCACGCCCTCCCCCGCCGTCGGCGATTTGGGCGCGATCAGTATGGCTTTCACCACGTCCATCCCCTCCACCACATGGGCGAAGACGGCGAAGCCCTGATTGTCGCCGCTCGTCTGCTGGGGCTGGGCGTCCATGCCCGGCATTTTGCCCAGCACGATGAAGAAGTCACCGGTCGCGCTGCCCGGCGCATAGCGCGCCATCGACAGCGCGCCGTCATCATGGGTGAGACCCGTCTGGGTCGTGGGTTCATGTTTGATCGGCGGCAGGATGCGCTTGGGATCATTTTGCGCGCCGCCCTGAACGAAGCCATAGTCGGGTGCGCCGACCCCGCGATAGAAGGCCGTGCCGTCAAACCGTTTCTGGTCGACATATTTCAGGAAATTGGCGGCAGTGACCGGCGCCTTGTCAGGATGGACCGCCACGACGATCCGGCCGGCGTCGGTGTCCAACGCAACGCGCACATCGGTGGACGGGAGCGGCGTCTGGGCCGCCACGGGGGACAGGCCGACGAGAGCGGCGAACAGCAGGGCAAGGGCGCGAATCATGCGCCCCAGCCTAACCGCTCCAGCGCCAGACGCCAGAGGGCGCCTTTACCCCTCCAGCAGGCGCTGGAGCGCGCGGACGTCGGCATCCATGTCGGGATTGCTTTCGCGCAACTGTTCGATCGTGCGGACGGCGTGGATCACCGTGCTGTGATCGCGACCGCCGAAGATGCGACCGATCTCCGGCAGCGAGCGCGGCGTCATCTTCTTGGCCAGATACATCGCCACCTGACGCGGGCGGGCGACCGCGCGGGCGCGGCGCTTGGAGCGCATTTCGGACGGATCGATCTTGAAATGGGCGGCGCAGGCCTTCTGGATTTCATCGACCGTAATGCGGCGGGCATTGGCGCGCACCGCGTCGGCCAGCATGCTCTGCGCGAAATCGAGGTCGATCGAGCGGCCGGTCAGCTGCCCATAGGCGACCAGCTTGTTGAACGCCCCTTCCAGTTCGCGCACATTGGATCGGATCGATCGGGCGAGGAAGTCGATGACGGCGTCGGGCACCGGCGGATCACCCGCCACCGCCCGCTTCGATTCGAGGATGGCGAGGCGCAGGTCGAGCCCTGCGGGCTGGATGTCGGCGACCAGACCACCGGCCAGGCGCGAGAGGATGCGCGGATCGATCGATTCGAGCATCTGGGGCGCGCGATCGGCGGTCACGACGATGCGCGCACCGCTGTCGATCAGGTCGTTGATCGTGTGGAGGAACTCCTCCTGCGTCGATCCCTTGCCCGCGATGAACTGGATATCGTCGATCAGCAGCAGGCGGGCGGCGCGCAGGCGCCCCTTGAACGCCATCGTTTCATTGGCCCGCATCGCATTCACAAATTCCATCATGAAGCGTTCGGCCGACATGTAGAGGACCGCGTGCGAAGGCGAATGGGCCGAAAAGGCGCGCGCGATGGCATGGAGCAGGTGCGTCTTGCCCTGCCCGGTGCCGCCATGAATGAAGAGCGGGCTGAAACGTGGCGTGGCTTCGCCTGCCATTGCCTGCGCGGCGGAACAGGCCAGCCGGTTGGTTTCGCCGATGATGAAATCGGCAAAGCCATGGCGCGGCAGGAAATTGGAGGCGATGGCGACGGTCGGCGCGTCGTTCGCAGGCGCAACCGGCGTTTCGACCGGCGTGACTTCCAGCAGGCGCGGCCCGGTCGCGTCGGGGGCGCGGCGCAGACGCACCTCACGCACGCCGACCCCGGCGCTGCGCCACGCCATGCGCAGGCGGTCGCCGAACTGGCCGGACACGAAGTTCGCGCTGAAATCGCTAGAGACCAGCAGGTCGAGCGTCTGCGAATCGGGGCAATAGTCGCCCAGGCGCACGGGCTTGAGCCACTGGTCGAACATCCGTGCGCCGACATCGCGGCGCAGGCCGGCGCGAATGCCGGTCCAGGCGGATTCCAGGCCGGCGTCCGCCTGACCCACATCTCCGTCCTGCCAGCCAACCACGCGCACAACATCCTTCATAGACTTAGACGATCCTACCAACTGTGCCCCCCGTGATCGGGCAGGAATACGACGCAAAGGTCTTCGTCCGGAAACGCCCCCGCTTCCGGTTCCTTCACGACAATCAATCTCACATGACGGCCGCCTGAAAGGTGATTCGACGGCGGCCGGATTTCAAAACTAGACGGTGGGGGAGCGCCGGATCAAGGGCAGCTTGGTTCAAAAAAGTGAAATAAAGCCGTTGACTCAGCAAAGCCGCGGAAAACGGCCGACAATCAATTTATTGCGTGATTTCAATGATTTATTATCTGCATTTTATGCCGCAGTGCGTCGAATCGCGGGAAATCGGTCGATCATGAAATATGACGGATTGGAGAAGACACGACGAAAGGCCCGCCCCATCGCTGGGGCGGGCCTTGTGATCTGTCGAAACCCGAAAGGGTTTTAGGCGAGCGCGCTGACAGCCTTGGTCAGGCGGCCGAACTTGCGCGCGGCGGTGTTCTTGTGCAGCACGCCACGGGCGACGCCACGGGCCAGTTCGGGCTGAACGGCCTGAAGCGCCGTCGCAGCGACGTCCTTGTCACCAGCGGCGAGAGCGGCTTCCACCTTCTTCACCAGGGTACGAATCCGGCTGATGCGGGCGCCATTGATGGCGGCGCGACGTTCGTTGCGGCGGATGCGCTTCTTGGCTTGCGGCGTATTGGCCATTTACAGTCCTCAGTTCTCGTCAATCTCGGGAAGAGGCCTGCCGGAACGGTCCGACCCACCTCGTGAAGGAGCGCCCCTTACAGGGGATAGCGGCATGCGTCAACCGGTCGAACCCGCGCTATTTCTGGCATTTCGGGCAAAAGAAGGTCGATCGACCACCGTCGACTCGGCGTTGTACCGTGCCGCCGCACAGGCAAGCCTGCCCCTCTCGCCCATAGACGCGCCATTGTTTGGAAAAATAGCCCAGCTCGCCATCGGGCCGGGCATAGTCGCGCAGGGTCGATCCGCCCGCCACGATGGCGGCGGACAGCACGTCGCGAATCGCCTCCACCAGCAGCCCGAGTCGCGGTCGGCTGATCTTGCCCGCCGCCCGAGTCGGGTCGATGCCCGCCATGTTGAGCGCTTCGCACACATAGATATTGCCCAGGCCCGCCACGACGCGCTGGTCCAGCAGCGCCGCCTTGATCGACGTGGCTTTCCCCTTGAGCACGGCGGCCAGGCGGGCAGCGTCGAAATCCGGCCCCAGCGGTTCCGGCCCCATGCGGGTAAAGGGCGCATAGGTCGCCCAGGCGTCCGACCGGACGAGGTCGAGCGACCCGAAGCGGCGCGGATCGTTGAGCGCCAGCACATGGCCTCCACCTGTTTCCAACAACAGATGATCGTGCGTGCCGATCTCCGTCGGATCGATTCGCCAGCGGCCCGACATGCCGAGGTGGAATATCATCATGTCGCCGCGATCGGTTTCGATGAGGCCATATTTGGCGCGGCGCGACAGGCCAGTGACGGTGGCGCCCGTCAAACGCTGGCGCAGGTCGACCGGAATGGGAAAGCGCAGGTCCGCGCGACGCGGTTCGACACGGGTCAGCACGCTGTCCTGCAGGACGGCGCGCAGGCCCGCGACGGTGGTTTCGACTTCGGGAAGTTCAGGCATGGCCACCCATGTAGGCGCTGGGATGCTGCGACAACAGGGGATAAGCGCCCAACCTTCGCTTCTGCAAGGCGCCGGAACAGCCTATGCCCCTGCCATGCGGCTCGCAGCATCGCCTCTAGCGCCGATTTTTTCCTTTTCGCACCGCTTTTGCGCAAAACCGGTTCCCACTTTTGCGCGCGATGCTCTAGAGCGAAGCCCATGAACGACACAGCATCCTTCGGCTATCGCGACGTCGATGCCGCCGACAAGCAGGGCATGGTCCGCGACGTCTTCTCCAACGTGGCGGCCAAATATGATCTGATGAACGACGCCATGTCCGGTGGCGCGCATCGCCTGTGGAAGGATCAGTTCGTGCGCCGGGTAAAGCCCCGGCCAGGCGAAAAGATACTCGACATGGCGGGCGGCACCGGCGACATCGCGTTCCGCATGCACAAACATGGCGCGCAGGTCACAGTGTCCGACATCAACCCCGAAATGCTGGCCGTCGGTGTCGAGCGGGCGCAGAAAAAGGGTATGAAGGCCTCATCTGGTCGGAACAGAATGCCGAAGAGCTGACCTTCGGCGACCGGGCGTTCGACGCCTATACGATCGCCTTCGGCATCCGCAACGTCACCCATATCGACAAGGCGCTGCGTGAAGCGAACCGTGTGCTGAAATATGGCGGGCGCTTCTTCTGCCTGGAATTTTCGACCACCACCTGGCCGGGCTTTTCGGACGTCTATGACGTCTATTCGCACAAGCTGGTGCCGCATCTGGGCAAGCTGTTCGCCAATGATGCCGACAGCTATCGCTACCTGATCGAATCGATCCGCCGCTTCCCGCCCATGCCCAAATTCGAAAGCATGATCCGCGAGGCAGGCTTTGCGAACACGAAGGTCGAACCGATATTGGGCGGGCTGGTCGCTATTCATTCGGGCTGGAAGATTTGACGCCCCTATGACATCCCACATCACGCATCTGTGGCGCCTCGTAAAATGGGGCCGCACGCTGGCGCGGCACGGCGCGCTGACCGGGATCGAGCGCGACCCGCTGACACCCGCGCCTGTTCGACGGCTGGTCCGCATCGCGCGGCTGGGCGCGCGCGTGCCCAAACAGCCGCGCTATGCCGATGCGTTCCAGGCGATCGGCCCGGCCGCGATCAAGCTGGGCCAGACGCTCGCGACCCGGCCCGACCTGGTCGGCGATCATGCCGCCAACGACCTGCTGCGCTTGCAGGACGCCCTGCCCCCGTCCCGTTCGACACGATCCGCGCGCAGATCGAACAAAGTTTCGGCCGTCCACTGGAACAGGTCTATGCGCGGTTCGATGAAGTGCCGGTCGGCGCAGCCTCGATCGCGCAGGTGCACCGGGCGCTGACCAGCGACGGGCGCGATGTCGCGGTCAAGGTGATCCGGCCGGGCGTGATCGACCAGTTCAACCGCGACATCCAGACCTATGAATGGGCCGCCGCCCATGTCGAGCAGCTGGGTGGCGAGATCGCCCGGCTGCGCCCGCGCCTGGTCATCGCCAACCTGAAGCGCTGGACCGCGCGCGAACTGGACCTGCGGCGCGAAGCGGCGTCCGCGTCCGAACTGGCCGAGGCGATGGAGGCGATGCCGGGATACAGCATCCCGGACATCGACTGGGATCGCACGACCGGCAAGGTCATGACGATGGAGTGGATCGACGGGATCAAGATTTCCGACCGCGCCGCGCTGATCGCGGCGGGTCATGATGTGAAGGATCTGGCCGCCCGCCTGGTCAACACCTTCCTGCGGCAGGCCATCGCGGAAGGCTTTTTCCACGCTGACATGCATCAGGGCAATTTGTTCGTGCGGCCGGACGGCGATATCGTGGCGATCGATTTCGGCATCATGGGCCGGATCGACCGGCGCGCGCGCATGTGGCTGGCGGAAATTCTCTACGGCCTGATCACCGGCAATTACAAACGCGTCGCCGAAATCCATTTCGAGGCGCAATATGTGCCGGGCCATCACAATGTCGCCGAATTCGCGACCGCGCTGCGCGCCGTGGGCGAACCCATGCGCGGCAAGCCCGCCAGCCAGTTGTCGGTGGGCGGCATGCTGGACGGCCTGTTCGCCATCACCCGCGATTTCGACATGCAGACCCAGCCGCACCTGCTGCTGCTGCAAAAGACGATGGTGATGGTGGAAGGCGTGGCTCACAGCCTCGACCCCGACATCAACATGTGGGAAACCAGCGGCCCCTATGTGAAGTCCTGGCTGCGCGACGAACTGGGACCGGAGGCGAAGGCCGCCGACACGCTGATCGAAAACTGGCGCACGCTCCAGCGGCTGCCCGGCCTGGTCCGGCGGATCGAGGACGCCTTCCCCGAAAAGGGCGGCGCACCGCCCCCGCCGCCGTTGAGCGAGGTCAAGCTGATCCGCGTGGGCGGCGGATGGCGCTATGCCCTGGTGGCGGTGGTCGCAGCGGCGGCTGGCATAGTCGGTTCGGCGCTCTTACATCTAAATCTATGACCCAACGCGTCCTCCTCATCGTCTCCGGCGGCATCGCGGCCTATAAGGCGCTGGGACTGGTCCGCGCCTTGCGCAAGCGGGGGATCGCGGTGCGGGCGGTGTTGACGCAGGCGGCGCAGCAGTTCGTCACGCCGCTGTCGCTGGGGGTGCTGACCGAGGACCATGTCTTCACCGACCTGTTCGACCTGAAGGACGAGCAGGAAATCGGCCATATCCAGCTGTCGCGCCAGGCCGATCTGGTGGTGGTCGCGCCCGCGACCGCCAACATATTAGCCAAGATGGCGAACGGCATCGCCGACGACCTGGCCACCACGCTGCTGCTCGCCACCGACAAGCCGGTGCTGGCGGTCCCCGCGATGAACGTGCGCATGTGGCATCACAAGGCGACGCAGCGGAACCTGCGGCAACTGCGCGCCGACGGCATCCACATCATGGAACCTGAAGCAGGCGAAATGGCCTGCGGCGAATATGGCAGGGGACGCCTGCCGGAACCGGAGCACATCGCTGCGGAGATCGCGCGGCTTATCGCGCTGCCCCCGCGCGCCGATCCTCTGGCCGACCAGCCCGATTTCGCGCATGATGCAAGTCCGGTCCCCGACAGGCTCGAACCGAACGGCGCCCTTAAAGGCCGCCACATCCTCATCACCGCAGGGCCGACGCATGAGCCGATCGATCCCGTGCGCTACATCGCCAACCGGTCGTCGGGCAAGCAGGGCTTCGCCATCGCCGCCGCCGCCGCCAAAGTGGGTGCGCGCGTGACGCTGGTGGCAGGCCCGGTGCATCTGCCGACGCCAACAGGCGTCGAGCGGATCGATGTCGAGACAGCGCGGCAGATGCTGGCCGCGGTCGAATCCGCCCTGCCCGCCGACGTGGCGATCATGGTGGCCGCCGTCGCCGACTGGCGCACGGCGGACGCTGCCGACCAGAAGATCAAAAAGGATGGATCGGGCCAGCCCGCCCCGCTCACCCTGGTCGAAAATCCCGACATTCTCGCAACCCTTGGCCGCCACCCCCGCCGCCCCAGGCTGCTGATCGGCTTTGCCGCCGAGACGCAGAAGATCGCGGACCATGCCCAGGCCAAGCTGGCGAAGAAGGGCGCGGACTGGATCGTCGCCAATGACGTCTCGGGCCCACCCGGACATAGCGTCATGGGCGGCGACGCCAACGCCGTCCAGATCGTGACCGCCGCCGGCATCGAATCCTGGCCCGTCATGCCCAAGGGCGACGTCGCCGACAAACTCATCGCAAAGGTTGCCCATGCCCTCTCCGCTGTCCCCGATTGACATAAAGCTCAAGCGCCTGCCCCATGGCGCGGGCCTGCCCGTTCCCGCCTATGCCACCGCCCATGCGGCGGGCATGGATGTCGTATCGGCGGAAGAACTGGTGCTGCAACCGGGTGGTCGCCATGCCGTGGCGACAGGTTTCGCGATGGCGATACCCGAAGGCTATGAGGTGCAGGTGCGGCCCCGGTCCGGCCTGGCGCTGAAACATGGTATCAGCCTGCCCAACACGCCCGGCACGATCGACGCGGACTATCGCGGCGAATTGAAGATCATCCTCATCAACCTGGGCGACGCCCCCTTCCCGATCGCACGGGGCGACCGCATCGCGCAGATGGTGGCCGCGCCGGTGCAGATAGCCCGCTTCACCGAAGTGGCGGACCTGGACGCAACGGTCCGGGGCGAAGGCGGATTCGGATCGACCGGCATCGCCTCATGACGCTCACCGACGATCAACTGGAGCGCTACGCCCGGCATATCGTCCTGAAGGAACTGGGCGGCGCGGGACAGGCCCGGCTGCTGTCGGCGGACGTGGCGGTGATCGGCGCGGGCGGCATCGGCAGTCCGGCGATCCTCTATCTGGCGGCCGCCGGGGTCGGCACTATCCGCGTGATCGACGATGACGCGGTGGCGCTGTCCAATCTCCAGCGGCAGATCCTGTTCGGCACGGCGGATGTCGGCGCGCCCAAGGCGGAAGCGGCGATGGCGGCGGTTGCGCGGATCAATCCCGACGTGAAGCTGATCCCGATCAACGCGCGGATCGATGCGGACAATGCCGCGATCATGCTGCGCGACGCCGATGTGATCCTGGACGGGTGCGACAATTTCGACACCCGCCTCGCGGGGGCGGACACGGCGCAGCGCCTGCGCATTCCGCTGGTGTCGGCGGCGGTCGGGCCGTTCGAGGGGCAGATCGCCACCTATCGCGGCTGGGAAGCGGACAAGCCCTGCTATCGCTGCCTGGTGGGCGCGCCGCTGGATGCGCCGGAACGCAATTGCGCGGAAACCGGCGTGATCGGTGCGCTGACCGGTGCGATGGGCAGCCTGGCTGCGCTGGAGGTGATCCGCGCTCTGGTCCCCTTCGGCAGCGACATGGCCGGACGGCTGCTGATCGCCGACCTGCTGTCCATGCGCTTTCGCACATTGGACGTGCCCAAGGATCCCGCCTGCCCGGGTTGCGCGGTGGAAACATGCGCGCCCTGACCATCATCGTCGCGACGGCGGATGCGGAGCGGTTGCGCGCCGCATTGATGCTGGCGGCGGCGCAGGCGGCATTGGGGGGAACAGCCACCCTCTTCCTGCAACTCGACGCGGTGGCGCTGCTGCGCCCGCCGATCGCCGCGCCGCGCGACGCCGCGCATCAGGACGCGGGCCTGCCCGATCTGGCCGCCTTGCTGGCAGAGGCGCAGGCGCTGGGCGTCACGCTCGTCGCATGTCAGAGCGGCCTTGCGCTATGGGACCTGACCTTGGACATGCTGCCAAAGGGCATCGTGGCGGACGGACCCATTGGCCTGCTCACGTCGCTGACGGATGCAGACCGCCTGCTCTTCGCCTGACACGCAGGCAAGGCTGCCGGACCGCGCCACGGCCTTTACCAAAAGCCACCCATTGCCGCGTTCCATGCGCCCTGCCTGCCCGCCGACTTCTATTGACAGGCCGGACCGCCTATTTAAGGGGAAGGCGCGGTATTTCGACGCCGCCCATATACCCTTCCTTTCAGAAAGACGTGCCCCGTGTCCGCCATGCTCAAGATTACGCTGCCCGATGGTTCCGTGCGTGACGTCGCGCCCGGCACTACCCCGGCGGATATTGCAGCGGCGATCGGGCCGGGCCTGGCCAAGGCGGCGATCGCCGCGCGCGTCGATGGTGAACTGCGCGACATCGGCCGCCCGCTGGAGCAGGATTCGCAACTGGCGCTGGTGACGGCGAAGGATGAGGCGGACGCGCTGGAACTGGCGCGTCACGACTTCGCCCATATCCTGGCCGAAGCGGTGCAGGCGCTGTTTCCGGGCACGCAGATCACCTTCGGCCCGTCGACCGACGATGGCTTCTATTATGACTTCGCGCCCAAGGATCGTCCTTTCACCGAGGAAGACCTGCCCGCGATCGAGGCGGAAATGCGCAAGATCATCGCCGCCAACAAGCCGCTGGTGCGCGAAGTGATGGACCGCGACGCGCTGATCGCCGCCTGGCGCGCGGCGGGCGAAAGCTTCAAGGCTGAGTGGGCCGCCGAACTGCCCGAGGGCGAGGAACTGACCGTCTATCGCTCGGGCGACTGGTACGACATGTGCCGTGGCCCGCATCTGGCATCGACGGGCAAGGTCGACCCCGCCGCGTTCAAACTGACGCGGGTGTCGGGCGCTTATTGGCGCGGCGACCAGAAGAACGCGATGCTCTCCCGCATCTACGGCACCGGCTGGCTCAACAAGAAGCAACTCGCCGAGCATCTGACGCGGCTGGAGGAAGCCAACAAGCGCGACCACCGCAAGCTGGGCGCGGAGATGGACCTGTTCCATCTGCAACAGGAAGCCCATGGCAGCGTCTTCTGGCATCCCAAGGGCTATCTGATCTGGCGTCAGCTGGAAGCCTATATGCGTCGCGCCATCGACGAAACGGGCTATCGGGAGATCAAGACCCCGCAGGTGATGGATGCGCGCCAATGGGAGCAGTCGGGCCATTGGGGCAAATATCGCGAAAATATGTTCGTCATTCCCGACGAAGTGCCCAACGTCGCGGACGAAGGCCCGCTGGTGTCGGACGAAGCCGAGTGGATGGCGCTCAAGCCCATGAACTGCCCGGCGCATGTCATGGTCTTTCGCCAGGGCATCAAAAGCTATCGCGACCTGCCCCTGCGTTTTTACGAAAATGGCTGCTGCCACCGCAACGAGCCGCATGGCGCGCTGCATGGCCTGATGCGCGTGCGCCAGTTCACGCAGGACGACGCGCATATCTTCTGCCGCGAAGACCAGATCGTGGAGGAAGTCCGCGCCTTCTGTGCGCTGGCCGACCGCATCTACAAGGATTTCGGCTTCACCTACTCGATCAAGCTGGCGCTGCGCCCCGAAAAGCGGTTCGGCAGCGAAGAGATGTGGGACAAGGCGGAGGAGGAACTGCGCAACGCCGTGGCGGCCGCAGGTCTCAACACGCCCGAATATGGCTGGGAAGAACTGCCGGGCGAAGGCGCCTTCTACGCGCCCAAGCTGGAATGGCATCTGACCGATGCGATCGGCCGCACCTGGCAGGTCGGAACGATCCAGTCAGACCGCGTTCTACCCGAACGACTCGACGCGTCGTACGTGGCCGAAGATGGCGAACGGCATCGCCCGGTGATGCTCCATCGCGCGATCTTCGGCAGCTACGAACGCTTCATCGGCATATTGATCGAACATTATGCCGGCCGATTCCCGCTCTGGCTCGCCCCGGTGCAGGCGGTCGTCGCGACCATCGTGTCCGACGCGGACGACTATGCCAGGGCGACGGTGGAGAAGCTGCGGGCGGCGGGAATCCGCGCCGAACTCGACGTGCGCAACGAGAAGATCAATTATAAGGTGCGCGAGCATAGCCTGGCCAAAGTCCCCAATCTGCTGGTCGTCGGCCGCCGCGAGGCGGAGGAAGGCACCGTGGCGCTGCGCGAACTGGGCAAGGAGGGGCAAAGCCTGCTGTCGCTTGACGATGTCATTTCGCGTCTTGCAAATGAGAGCCGCGCACCCGATATGCGGTGAGGCAGCAATGCCACAAGGGTCCGTGATTTCGTCCAGGCGAAACCACGGACCCCTTTCGGCTTTGTCCAAAAGCCGCTAAGAGCCATTCGTTTTTGAAACGACCATAGGAGATACTGCTATACGTCCCCCAATGATGCGCCGCCCGCTGGCGCCGCCGCCGAAGTCCGGCCCCCGGTATAACGAGTTCATTACCGTACCCAAGGTGCGCGTGATCGACGACGAAGGCGAAAATCTGGGCGTGATGTTTACGCAGGAAGCGATCGAACAGGCCGCCGATGTGGGCCTGGACCTGGTCGAAGTGTCCCCGAATGCCGACCCGCCGGTCTGCAAGTTTCTGGACATCGGCAAGTTCAAGTACGAAGCCCAGAAAAAGGCGAATATCGCCCGCAAGACCCAGAAGACGCAGGAACTCAAAGAGATCAAGATGCGTCCGAACATCGACGATCATGACTATGATACGAAGATGAAGAAGGTCCATGATTTCATCGGCGACGGCGACAAGGTGAAGATCACCCTGCGCTTCCGCGGCCGCGAACTCAGCCACCAGCAGCTCGGCATGGCGCTGTTGCAGCGCGTGGCGGAAAATGTGCAGGAAGTGGCGAAGGTCGAAGCCTATCCGCGCATGGAAGGCCGCCAGATGCTGATGGTGCTGTCGCCGAAATAAGCGACACGCCGTTTACGAACCGCAAAGGGGCGGGGTCTGGATGCAGACCCCGCCCCTTTTGGTTTGGCCGACATCGGAAGTCGGCTGTTCCTAACCTTCCCCCTCCCTTCAAAGGGAGGGGCCGGGGGTGGGTGCGCCGCGATAGCGGCGCTGCGCCGTCTATCGATAGCGAAGGGCTCGCTGCGCTCGCTACCCACCCCAACCCCTCCCTTGGAAGGGAGGGGCTTTTCTGTCAGCTCCTACCCATTGGGCACCAGCAGATATTTCTCGCCCGTGCGCCGCGCATTATAGGTCAGCACGGCGTCGCGCGTCAGCGCGTCCTTCAGCGATATGCGCGCCTTGTAGCTGCTCGCGAAGGTGGTGGTGAGGTTGTCGCGCACCCGCTGGCGCATCCGGTCCACCGTCTCCGCGCCCGCGCTTTGCAGGAACGGAAAGAGCAGCCAGCCGCCGACCTGCCAACTGAACCCGAAATTGCGATTGAGGATCGTCGGCCCGGTGTCGAGCGCGCCGTAGATATAGGCACCCTTGGCGCTGTTGGAGCCATAGCGGCTATATTCCTGCCCCTGCGACGCGACCTGCTCCATCGCGCTCAATATCTGCCCCACAAGCGTGCCGCCGCCGATCGCGTCGAAGGCCAGCGTCGCCCCCGTCGCCTGCAACGCGGCGTGCAGATCGTCGGCGAAAGCCGGGCTGCTGCTGTCCACCACATGCTCGGCCCCGATCTCCTTGAGGACCGCGACCTGCGCGGGGCTGCGCACGATGTTGACGAGGGGGATGCCATCCGCCTGCGTGATGCGCACCAGCATCTGCCCCAGATTGGAGGCGGCGGCGGTGTGGACGATCGCCTTGTGCCCGTCACGCCGCATCGTTTCGACAAAGCCCAGCGCGGTCAGCGGATTGACGAAGGCGGACGCGCCCTGTTCCGCGGTCGCGCCCTCCGGCAGGGCAATGACGGACCGGGCGTCGATCGTGCGATATTGGGCGAACATGCCACCGGGCACGCCCGCGACGCGCTTGCCCAGCAGGGCCTGCGCCTCGGCAGCCTCACCCGCCGCGACGACGGTCCCTGCCCCTTCGTTGCCGACCGGCATGGCCTGCCCCAGCCGCGCCGCCCTCGCGCGAACAGCGGCCTCGGGCATCTGCGCGACGATGCGCCCGTCGCCATATTCGGCCTGTTCGACATCGGCCGGACCGAACAGCAGGCCCAGGTCCGACGGATTGATCGGCGCCGCCTCCACCTGGACGATGATGTCATGCCCCTGCGGCGGCGGGAGCGATTCGTCGGCCAGTTCGACGGTCAGGCGACCGTCCTCGCTCAGGGTGGAAAGGATCTTGAGGCCGTGAATATCGCCCATGCTGATGCTCCTGCAATGATGGCTTCACAGGTAGGACACGGCGACGCGATGACAAGCCGTCGCCCCGGGCCGATGCTTCAGGCTGACGGCGTCTGACGATAGAGCGTGGGGAACATCGCCTTGAACGCGGCCAGCTTCGGCGCGTCCCAGCGGCGGATATAGGGATGAGTTGGATATTTCCGCATGAAATCCTGATGATCGCTGTCGGCGTCCTGAAAGCCGGTAAAGCGCTCCACCCGGGTCACGATCGGGTCGCGCCACAGGCCCGCCTTGCCGATCTGCGCCAGATAGGCGCTGGCCGCCTTCGCCTGCTCCGGATTCAGCGGAAACAGTGCACTGCGATATTGCGTGCCTTGGTCCGGCCCCTGCGCATTCAGCGTGGTAGGATCAGTGATCACGGAGAAGAAGATGCGCAGCAACGTGCCATAACTAACCTGCGCCGGGTCGTAGGTGACACGCACCGCCTCGGCATAGCCGGTGTCGCCGCCACTGACCGCCGCATAATCGACGCGTCGGTCGCGCGGCCCTCCGGCAAAGCCCGAGACAACAAGATGGACACCTTTGACGTGCGAGAAGACGCCGTCGACACCCCAATAGCAGCCGCCGGCAAAGACGGCGGTTTCCAGCTTGCGCGTGGGCGCGGCGTCGATGGTCGGAACGGGGGCCTGGACGGTGCGCTCGGCGCGCACGGGGGTGGCGACGGCAAGCGCCGCCAGACAGATCAGGACGAGGCGGTCAGAGCGTCGCACTGCTGGTAGACGTCGCCGCGATCGCGGGCGAAGACAGGACGGGCGCGTCCTTGGGCTGGAGCATGACCATACCCACAACGCCAACGGCGAAACCGCCCAAAAAGCGCAGGAACAGGTCGGACTTCAGAAACGTAACCATGGCCAAAGCCTTTCTATATTGTCTTTCAGGCCGTCTTGACCTGTCGACTATCACCGCGCGCCTTGCCCCTGTCTGAACGGTCGGCCGCGCCGGAGCGGGTTTCGACCAATGCCAGGGTGAGAACGACGAATGGCTCAAGCCGTTAAATCAGTTTCTCTATGCAACGGGCATATAAGCCATGCCGCGCCAATCGCAAGACGGCGCGACATGAAAAGGACCGTTTCCATTTTGTGACATGCCGATGCAAGCGCCAGAGGCGGCTGGCGTTCAGCCACCCTCCGACCACTCCAGCGATGACGAGGCAAGTTACCCGCGCGCGGACCCGCCTTCGTCCGCGACCAGCGTTTATTTTAGCGCCGCACAGGCTTCCTGAATCCGCGTGCAGGCCTTCTTCAACACCTCGTCCGACGTCGCATAGCTGATGCGGAAGGCCGGCGAGAGACCGAAGGCAGCGCCATGCACGGCGGCGACCTTCGCTTCGTCGAGGAAATAGCCGATCAGCGCTTCGTCGCTGTCGATCCGCTTGCCCTTGGGTGTGGTCTTGCCGATCACGCCGCTCGCATCAGGATAGACGTAGAAAGCACCTTCGGGCGTCGGGCAATCCAGGCCCGGCGCATCGTTCAGCATGGCGACGACCATGTCGCGACGCTTGCGGAACACGCCGTTACGTTCTTCCAGGAAATCCTGCGGCCCGGTCAGCGCCGCGACGGCGGCGGCCTGGCTGATCGAGGACGGATTGCTGGTCGACTGCGATTGCAGCTTGCCCATCGCCTTGATGATCCATTCGGGACCACCGGCGAAACCGATGCGCCAGCCGGTCATAGAGAAGGCCTTGGAACAGCCGTTGACCGTCAAAGTCCGCTCATAGAGGTCCGGACACACCTGCGCGATGGTGGCGAAAGGGGTCGATGCGTACCAGACATGCTCATACATATCGTCGGTCATCACCAGCACATGGGGATGGCGCAGCAGCACCTCGGCCAGCGCCTTCAGCTCATCGGCGGAATAGGCCGCGCCGCTGGGGTTGGACGGCGAGTTGAGCATCACCCATTTGGTGCGCGGCGTGATCGCGGCGTCCAGCTGGGCGGCGGTGATCTTGTAACCCTGGCTTGCAGGCCCTTCGACGAAGACGGGGGTGCCGCCCGCAAAGTTCACGATGTCGGGATAGCTGACCCAGTAAGGTGCCGGGATGATGACTTCGTCACCCACGTCGACCGTCGCGATCAGCGCGTTGAAAAGCGTGTGCTTGCCGCCCGAATTGACGCTGATCTGGCTGCGCTTGTAGGTCAGGCCATTGTCGCGCTTGAACTTGAAGGCGACTGCATCCTTGACCTCCGCCGTGCCGTCCACGTCGGTGTAGCGGGTCTGGTTGTTGCGGATCGCGGCGATGCCGGCTTCCTTGACGAAATCGGGCGTGTCGAAGTCCGGCTCCCCGGCCGACAGACCAATCACGTCCACGCCTTCGGCCTTGAGCGCATTCACGCGCGCGCTCATGGCGAGCGTGGCGGACGGCTGGATGCGACCCAAGGCGGCGGAAGTCTGGCTCATGGTAATAAACTCTCTCCAGAGCGATTTCGAAGCGGTCGGCATCGCCCGCTGGCTCGGCAATCGCGCACCAAAAAAATATAGAATCCCCAAGGCCCGCAACAAAAGCGGACGCGGCGTCCCTTAGTGCGCAACGGACGCAGGGGCAACCGGCCAGATGGCGCTTAATGGCTTTACGGTAGGATAGACTGGCTATCGCGCCCAGATCAGCACGGCCGGTTCAGCGTGCCACCGTTCAGCGTGCCCCCGTTCAGCGCGCCCATGTCGCAGCGACCATGCCGCGCGACGCGTTGCCGATGAAGAAGCCGCCCTCCAGATCATAGGGGCGCAGGTCGCCTTCCACCGCTTCGCCCATGTCGATCAGGCTCCGGCGCAAGATACCGGGCAGTATGCCGCGCGACAAAGGCGGCGTCACCAGCTTGTCGCCGCGCTCCACGAACAGGGAGGAAAAACAGCCTTCGGTCAGATAGCCCTGCGCATCGATCAGCAGCACTTCATAGGTGCCCCCGCGTTTGAGCGCGTCGCGATACAGGCTGCGGTCGCTGGTCTTGTGCAGCAGCCGCTGGTCGTCGGCGGGTGCATGGCGTGGCACGGCGGCGACCTTCATGATCGGGTCGGGCCAGCTGCGATGATCGCGCACCTCGATCGCCATCGATCCGCGCCGCGACACCATCAGCCGCACACGACTGCGCTGGCGCAGGCGGAAGGTCGCGGCCTGCAATTCGTTGCGCACCTCATGGCGATCGAACTGAAATCCCAGCGCGATGGCGCTCGCCTTGATCCGTTCCAGATGCAGGTCCAGCAACCTGATGCCTTCGAGCGGGTCGAAAGCCATGGTTTCGATGAGGTCGAACCGTCCGTCAGCCAATGCCATTGAAACTCTTCAAGTCCCTAAGCGCCGAAAATCCAGCGCCCCCAAAGTCATGCCCCAAATTCACCGCTCACGTCATCGGGTCGAAAGGAAGCGCCCCTTCGCCAGACATTCCGCCCATTCGGACGCGCAATCCGAATCCGCGACGATGCCCGACCCCAGACCCAGCCGACCGATCCCTCTGCCTTCTTCGACGCAAATGGTGCGGATGGCAACATTGAAGGCGGCGTCCCCTTCCGGATCGATCCAGCCCATCGTGCCGGTATAGACGCCCCGCGCATGGGGTTCGACCATGTCGATGATCTCCATCGCCCGCACCTTGGGCGCGCCGGTGATGGAGCCGCAGGGGAACAGCACGCGCAGCACGTCGACGGGCGACAGGCCGGGCAGAACGCGCGCGCGCACGGTCGATACCAGCTGATGCACGGTCGGAAAGCTTTCGACCTTGAACAGGTCGGGCACCGTCACGCTGCCCGCGCGCGACACGCGCGACAGGTCGTTGCGCAACAGGTCGACGATCATCAGATTTTCGGCGCGCTGCTTGGCGTCGCTTTCCAGCCAACGGGCCTGTTCAGCATCTTCGGCCGGGTCGGCGGCGCGGGTCGCGGTGCCCTTCATCGGCCGGGCGGTCAGCTGCCCGCGCACCTGGGTGAAGAACAGTTCGGGCGAAAAAGACAGGATGGACCGGTCGCCGGTGCGGATCACCCCACCATAGCCCGCCGCCGCGCGCGGCCGGATCGCGGCATAGAGCGCGAGGGGATCGCCCGACAAGGCGACGTCGCAGGGAAAGGTCAGGTTGACCTGATAGATGTCGCCCGCCCGGATATAGTCCTGTACGCGGGTGAAGGCCGCGGCATAGGCGGTTTCGTCGATCAAGGGGCGCAGCGGGCCGACGGTGGCATCCGCCGGATCGGGCAGCAGCGCAGGCAGGCTGTCGGACGGGATCAGCCGCACCCCTTCGAACAGGCCGAACCACAGCAGCGGCGCGCCGCCGCTCTCCTGCGCCCGGGCGACGGGGGCCAGCCGATCCTCCAGCGCCAGGCCAGCGGCATAGGCCATATAGCCTGCGGCATGCAGGCCCCTGTCCTGCGCCTCGGCCAGGCGATCGAGCGCAGGCTGCACATCGGCCATATCATGGGCGACGATGAAATCGACCGGATCGCGGTAGAGCCGCGCAGGCGCGGCGCGGGCGCGCGCATCGTCGAACAGGCAAAAGGCTTCATCGGGACCGGGCAGACGCATGGCGCTTCTTAACAGGCTTTACGATGGGGGAAAGGCGGTAAGAATCGCCGCTCATGTTGCGCGAAGGCATCAAAGTCCCTAGCGCCCAGAGCATGACCGATCCCGCGCCCCCATCCGACCGTCCGGTCGGCGCCGCCATCGCCCATGGGCTGCGCGGTCGATGCCCGGCCTGCGGCGAAGGGCGGATGTTCGCCCGCTTCCTGAAACCCGCGCCGACCTGCCCGCATTGCGGCTTGTCGCTCGACGTGCATCAGGCGGACGACTTTCCCGCCTATATCGTCATACTGCTCCTGGGCCATATCCTGGTGCCGCTTATGATCGAAGTGAACAGCGCCTTGGCCATCCCGCTGGGCTGGCAGGCGCTGATCTGGCCCGGCCTGGCGATCGCGCTGGCGGTGGCGATGATCCAGCCGGTCAAGGGCGCCGTGATCGCCGTGCAATGGAGCCGACGCATGGCCGGCTTCACCTGATCGTCTTTCAGTCGGGTTGCAGTTCAGTCGGGCTGGCGCAGGAAGTTCAGTTCCATCGCCTCACGCAGCGTCTCGTCGATCGCGCGGCGTCCCTCGGCGCCATGGGTGACGACGGTGGTGTCGCAGGTCGCGACACACACGCCCTTCTGGAATCCCGCCGAACTGATCGTCCAACTGGTGCGGCCGATATGGCCGATCGCGCAATGCACCTCGAACGGATAGGGGAAATGCGATTCCTCCACGAAGTTCAGGTTCACGTTGGCGACCAGCCAGCGCACGCCCTGTTCCTGCGGATGGCGGCCCATATGGTGGTGAAACCGGATGCGCGCCGTTTCGAATATGCCGGAAATCGCCACATTGTTGATGTGGCCCATGGTGTCGAGATCCTGGAACCGCGTGTCGATGCTGGTCACGAAGCGATAGGCCTCTGCGTTCAGACGCCAGGATTCGGGTTTGGCCATGTCCTGCTATTTCCCTGATTATGAACGTCCTGACCTCTTAACCCGGATGGCGGGTGATGCAATCACTGCCGCAAATATGACGCAACTGCGGCCTTTTGGACACAGAGCGTAGCAAGCAGCAACGAAGCGTTTCGCGCGAAGCGGTGGACTTGGCGCGGCTGGCGACATAGTTTCGCTTCCGCCACGACCGACAGGACTCATCATGCAACGCTATAGCCGGGCCGCCATCTTCCTGCACTGGGCGATCGCCGCCCTGCTCGCCTTCCAGATCAGCGTCGGCTGGGCGCTCGAGGGGCTGGGCGCACGCGGCTTTGCGCTGTATCAGCTGCACAAGTCGGTGGGCATCACCGTGCTGGCGCTGACGCTGGCGCGGATCGCCATACGCTATTGGAAACCGCGCCCGGCAAAGCTGGAGGGCGGATGGCAGGGCGCACTCGCGTCGGCCGTGCATGTCGGCCTCTACGCCTTCATGTTGGGCGCGCCGCTCACCGGCTGGGCGCTGGTATCGACCGCGAAGGTCAAGGTGCCCACCTTGATCTTCGGCGTCCTGCCCCTGCCCCACTTGCCGCTGCCCGCCAGCGCGCATGGCATCGCGGAAAATGGCCATGGCCTGCTCGCCTGGATCGGCATCGCGCTGGTCGCCCTCCATGTCGCGGGCGCGCTACGCCACCATCTGCTGATGCGCGATGGCCTCATCTGGCGCATGGTGCCGGGGCGCTCGACCGCGCTGCTGATCGCCCTGCCCGCGCTGATCCTGGTCGGCTTCGGCGTCGGCCGCGCGATCCTGCCCGCGCCACAGGCTGCGCCCGCCGCCGCTCAACCGGTTGCCCAACAACCAGAGGAGGACGCGCAACCCGCCACCATCGCCGAAGCGGCCAACGCCAGCCTTCCCGCCGACAACGCCGCCGCCAATGCCGCGCAGTCGGCCGTCGAGGAACCCGTCGGCCCGCCGCCCGCCTGGACCGTGCAACCGGGTGGCCGTATCGGCTTTTCGGTCGGCAATGATGGCGAGACGATCAGCGGCCGCTTCGCCAAATGGACCGCGCGGATCGTGATGGACCCCGACCATCCCGACAGCGCCGATATCAACGTGACGATCGACATGGCCTCGGCCAGCGTGGGGGACGCCTATAAGGACGGCATGCTGCCGGGCGAAGAGTTTTTCGGCGTGGCGGCGCATCCGACCGCGACCTTCGTCGCGAAAGGGGCGGAATCAACCGGCCCCGGCCGCTACCGCGCCAGCGGCACGCTGACGCTGAAAGGCGTATCGAAGCCGCAGACGATCCGCTTCACCCTGTCGGGCAAGGACGCCGTCAGAAAGGTCAGCGGCAGCGCCACCATCGCCCGTGCGCCCTTCGGCGTGGGCAATGGCGACAGCAGCGGCGGCCTGGGTCCGCAGGTCGCGCTGACGTTCGACTTCACGGCAAAGCGGAAACCATAAGGCACGCCGCGCCACCACTGGGCTGAAACCGCGTCTCCGATCAGTGTGATCGGACAAATCATTGCGCGCGTTCATGGCCCGACTAATAGAATCTTGCCTTGACGCCCGGACAAGCGTAGGTGCGCCCCCTATTTTATCAGATGCGAAGGAGACTCGACGTGGCGGCGAAGTGGACGCCGGAAAGCTGGCGGAGCCAAAAGGGCATTCAGATGCCCTTTTATCGGGATGCGGGCGCCTTGGCGTCGGTAGAGGCCCAGCTTGGCCAGTTTCCGCCCCTCGTCTTCGCGGGCGAGGCACGCAATCTGAAGGCCGACCTGGCCAAGGTCGTGACCGGCGACGCCTTCCTGTTGCAGGGCGGCGATTGCGCCGAAAGTTTCGCGGAGTTCCATCCGAACAACATCCGCGACACCTTCCGCGTGCTGCTCCAGATGGCGGTCGTGCTGACCTTCGCGTCGAAGCTGCCGGTGGTGAAGGTCGGCCGCATGGCGGGCCAGTTCGCCAAGCCGCGTTCGGCCGATACCGAAGTCATCGATGGCGTCGAGCTGCCCAGCTATCGCGGAGACAATGTCAACGACATCGCCTTCACCGCACAAGGGCGCGAGCCGGACCCGCAGCGCATGGTGCAGGCCTATAATCAGTCGGCCGCGACGCTCAACCTGCTGCGCGCCTTCTCGACCGGCGGCTATGCCAGCCTGGATCGCGTCCACGGCTGGATGCTCGATTTCATGGGGCGCAGTCCGTGGGCGGCGAAGTTCGAACAGATGGCCGACCAGATCGGCCAGGCGCTCGACTTCATGCGCGCCTGCGGCCTGTCGGCGGAAACCGTGCCGCAACTGGGCGGAACCAGCTTCTACACCAGCCATGAAGCGCTGCTGCTGCCATTCGAACAGGCGCTGACGCGGCAGGACAGCCTGACCGGCGACTGGTACGACACGTCCGCACACATGCTGTGGATCGGCGACCGCACCCGCTTCGAAGGGTCGTCCCATGTCGAATATCTGCGCGGCATCGGCAACCCGATCGGCCTCAAATGCGGCCCGTCGCTGGAGCCGGACGCGCTGCTGCGCCTGCTCGACACGCTCAACCCCGCGCGCGAAGCCGGGCGCATCACGCTCATCACCCGCTATGGCCATGACAAGATCGAGGCGGGCCTGCCCAAGCTGGTGCGCGCGGTGTTGCGTGAAGGCCATCCGGTCATCTGGTCCTGCGACCCGATGCACGGCAACGTCATCAAGGCGGCGAACGGCTACAAGACGCGCCCGTTCGAGCGTATCCTCGCCGAAGTGCGCGGCTTCTTCGCCGTCCACCGCGCCGAGGGCAGCTTCGGCGGCGGCATCCATGCCGAAATGACCGGCCAGAATGTGACGGAATGCACCGGCGGCGCCATCGCCATCACCGACGAAGGCCTCGCTGACCGCTACCACACCCATTGCGACCCGCGCCTCAATGCGGCGCAGAGCCTGGAGCTGGCCTTCCTGCTGGCCGAAATGCTCAACGAAGAACTGAAGGAACGCCGCGCCGCGGCGTGATGTTCTAAGGAAAACAGGTCGGGGCCGGATCGTAAGATCCGGCCCCGTTTCTTTATCGGACCAGCCAATACGTCGATGACGGATTGGGGTGGGTAGCGGGTTTACGGGTGCAAGCACCGTAGAGAAGACATGAAATTCGCCGTCACCCCAGCGAAGGCTGAGGTCTCGGGCGGTGACGCGCCAAGCGAGGCATGGCATTATCCAGTTGGGTCATACCTCCATGCTGGTTTCGTCAACGATCCTCCTTTCGGTTTTAAGCACGGGATTTTATTGCCCTGAACTGCTTGGCATTCGCCTGGCCATCTGTATCATGTGACAATGTCTCATTCACCTTCGGCTCCCCCACTCAATCCGGCCAATGCTCCTAGCACTCGGTTTTTCGGCGGCATTGGCATCGCTCCCGGCGCCCACATACTCGATGTTGGTTGCGGCAATGGCGACCTCAGTCGCCTCATGGCGGGCATCGCCGGGGCTGGCGGCGAAGTGGTCGCGATTGACCGCAGCGAACAGGCGTTGGCGGCGGCGCGAGCAATGGAAGCGTTACCGGGCGCCGCCCCCATCCACTATCATGCGGTCGACCTCTCGGGCGACCTACCCGAACTGGGCTTGTTCGATGCGATCGTCGGTCGGCGGGTGCTGATGTATCTTCCTGATGCCGCAAAGACCCTTGCGCGGTTGGTAAGGCTGGCCAAGCCGGGTGCGATCGTCGCCTTTCAAGAACATGGACGCGCTGGCCTTCCGGCGGGGAATGGCGATCTCGTGCTTCACCGCCAACTCTATGATTGGAACTGGAGCACGGTCGCGGCGGAGGGTGGCGACGTTGCTTTGGCACTGGGCCTTGCCGACATGATGCGGCGGGTCGGCCTCTCGGTGAAGGAGACCCGAGCCGAGGCGATCCTGCTGGACCCGGAACAGCCGTCGTTCCTGCCCACTCTGACGCAGGCGATGCTCCCCCGGATGGTGGAGCGCGGCGTCGCGACAGCCGAACAGGTCGATATGGCCACCCTGCCTCAGCGGATTGAGGATGAGCAGCGAGCCGCCGGAGGTTTGATCGTCTGGGACCTTGCCGTCTTCGTCGCGGGCAGCGCCTGATGGCGTGATAGTGGGAACCGACCTACGCCTTCGATACAGGATTGGCCTTTTCGCTCAGCAATGGACGTCCATCGGCCCGCTTGGATCGGCTGGATGTAGTCGACAGCCGCCGGATTAGCTGAACGGCCTCCAACCCAGCCGCTGCCTTGGGCGCCCCGTTCCGCAAGCTTATCCAACAGCCTTCCAATGTAGGATTTTATCTGATCTATCCTGATCGATGGATCACCATGCCTGCCCTTATCTGCCGCGCGAAAAGCATCGCGTCCCTGGTGCGCACGTCCTGCCATCCCGGTGTAGGAAGTGACGCGTCGGGAACGCTTCGCAGGCGCTTCACGAGCGCATCGGGCCGATATCGCCCGACAATGGTGTGAACTTCGGCCACCCCTACTCCGCCGCTTTCCGCTGCTGCGCCCGCCGCGCGAAGATGTTCAGGCATTCGACCAGCGTGGAGAACGCCATCGCCGCATAGATATAGCCCTTGGGCACATGCCCGCCGAAGCCATCGGCGATCAGCACCGCACCGATCATCAGCAGGAAGCCCAGCGCCAGCATCACCACGGTCGGATTGCGCGCGATGAAGTTGGCGAGCGGATCGGCCGCGATCAGCATCACCGTCACCGCCACGATCACGGCGATATACATGACCGCCAGGTTATCGGTCATCCCCACCGCCGTCAGGATCGAATCGAGCGAGAAGATCATGTCGAGCAGGATGATCTGCACGATCGCCGCGCCGAAGGTCATGGTCGCCGCCGCCTTCTTGTCCAGCACGCCATCGGTCGGCGCAGGGTCCATGCTATGATGGATTTCCTTGGTCGCCTTCCAGATCAGGAACAGCCCGCCCGCGATCAGGATCAGGTCGCGCCAGGAAAAATCGGTTTCGAAGGTCGGCGCGCCGCGACTGTCGAGCGGACCGCTGATCCCCAGATCGAACACCGGCTGGGTCAGCCCGACGATCCAGGCGATCATCGACAGCAGGACGAGCCGCATCGCCAGCGCCAGGCCGATGCCGATCTTGCGCGCCTTGGGGCGCTGCGTCTCGGGCAATTTGTTCGTCAGGATGGAAATGAAGACCAGATTGTCGATGCCCAGCACCACCTCCATCACCACCAGCGCGATCAGCGCGGCGAGGGCCGTGGGGTCGGTGAAGACGGTGATCAGGCTGTCCATGATGCTCCTTTTGCAGTGCCATCTGGCACGGCATCGCAACGACAGCCGCATGCGTCGGTTCCGATAGACATGCTTTGTCACATGACAGCGCTAACAAGGCAGGAAGGATGACGCCACATGCTGGACTAGGGGCTTTCTCTCCCCTAGCGATGCAGACACAGCTTTCTTCCCGGTCCGGCCGCACGGCCGCGATCTTCCGCCCCTTTGCGAAAGGCGTTCCATGGCTCGAACCACGCTCACCCGTTTCCTGATCGAACAGCAACGCAACGCCAATGTCCTGCCGGGCGAATTGCGCCTGCTGATCGAAACCGTCGCCCGCGCCTGCAAGACGATCAGCCATGCGGTCAGCAAGGGCGCGCTGGGCGAAGTGCTCGGCAGCCTGGACAGCGAAAATGTGCAGGGCGAAATCCAGAAGAAGCTGGACGTGATCGCCAACGAACTGCTGCTCGACGCCAATGAATGGGGCGGCCATCTGGCGGCGATGGCGTCGGAGGAGATGGAGACGATCCACCTCATCCCCAATCGCTATCCCAAGGGCGAATATCTGCTGCTGTTCGATCCGATCGACGGGTCCAGCAATATCGATGTCGACCTGTCGGTCGGCACGATCTTTTCGGTACTCAAAGCCCCCGAAGCCTGCGCCGGGCGCGAAGTGACGGAGGAGGATTTCCTCCAGGACGGCCGCCAACAGGTCGCCGCGGGCTACGCCATCTACGGGCCGCAATCGCTGCTGGTGCTCAGCGTCGGCACCGGCGTCTATGAATTCACGCTCGATCGCGAAGTCGGCAGCTGGGTGCTGACCGACGCGGACATGCAGATGCCGCAGGGCAAGTGCGAGTTCGCGATCAACATGTCCAACCGCCGCCAATGGTCGCCGGCGATTCGCCGCTATGTGGACGAGCGGGTCGAAGGCGGCGCAGGGCCGTGCGGCAAGGATTACAATATGCGCTGGACCGCTTCGATGGTCGCCGACGTGCATCGCATCCTCAAGCGCGGGGGCATCTTCATGTACCCTTACGACCATCGCAATCCGGGCAAGGCCAAGCTGCGCCTGATGTATGAAGCCAATCCGATGAGCTACCTGATCGAACAGGCAGGCGGCGCGTCGAGCGATGGCTTCATTCCGATCATGGACGTGCCCGCGACCGGCCTGCACCAGCGTGTCGGCGTCGTGCTGGGCGACAAGGCCGAAGTCGCGGCGGTCGTCGCCTATGGCAAGGACATGGCGGACGCGTGAGGGGGTAAAGGGCCGAAAACGAAAAAAGGGGGAGAGCGGTAACGCTCGATCCCCCTTGCTTCGGCTCGCCTTGCCGGTCTGACCGGCGGCTCCTCTCCAGAAACTTGTTATAGTTGGCGCGCCGAGCAGCAACGAAGCCCTAGCCCAAGCGGATGACAAAAAAAAGGCCGATCGCAAGACCGGCCGAAAGTTTTAGGAGAGGATGCCTGAAAGGCACAGTCCTTTTGTCCTGCGGGCTGAATTTACGCAAATGCGAAGGACGAAACCATGGTTGCATCAAACGCAATCGTTTGAGAACGCCGCCCGGTAAAGCAAATAGCAGGGCTTTGCCGCTAACCCGTCCCGATGCACGGATCGTCCAGCCCCATCGGCGCATCGGCCAACGCGATTCGCTATCGCCGCGACATCGACGGCCTGCGCGCGCTCGCCATCCTGCCGGTCCTGCTCTTCCACGCCCATGTGCCGGGTTTCTCGGGCGGCTATGTCGGGGTCGACATCTTCTTCGTCATTTCCGGCTATCTGATCACCGGCATCATCGCGCGAGAGGTAGACGAGGGCCGCTTTTCCCTGCCACGCTTCTACGAACGCCGCTTCCGCCGGATCATGCCCGCCCTGGCGCTGATGATCCTGGCCGTGCTGGGGGCCGCCGCCTGGCTCTATCTGCCGGGCGACCTGGAAGGCGTGCCACGCTCCGCGCTGGCCGCGACCCTGTTCGCATCCAACCTCTGGTTCTTCACCGACACCGGCTATTTCGCGGGCGGTGCAGACGTAAAACCCCTGCTGCACACATGGTCGCTAGCGGTCGAGGAGCAATATTATATCGGCTTCCCGATCCTGCTGATGCTGCTGGCGCGCTGCGCCCCGCGCTGGCGGACGATAACGGTCGCTATCATCGCGGCGGGATCGCTGGCGCTCGCCATCGCGATGCAGCGCGATACCAGCGGCTTTACCTTCTATCTTCTGCCTACCCGGGCCTGGGAATTATTCGCCGGCGCATTGTTGGCGCTGGGCGCAATACCCATGTTGCGATCGCCCTGGCTGCGCGAGTTGGTCGCAGCATGCGGACTGGCCGCCATTGTTTTTGCCGTAGCGGTCTATGATCGCAATACGGTCTTCCCCGGCGTTAGCGCCCTCGCCCCGGTGCTGGGCGCGGCGGCGCTGATCCATGCCGCACCGGGGACGCGCGTCGGCGCATTGCTGGGCTGGCGGCCTTTCGTCGGCATCGGCCTTATCTCCTACTCGCTCTATCTGTGGCACTGGCCGCTGATCGTGTTCACCGAATATGCGACCGACAGACCGCTGGCGGGCGGGATACAGCTTATAGTCATAGGCGCATCGCTGCTGGCCGGAACCCTGTCCTGGCGCTTCGTGGAGCGCCCCTTCCGCGATTCGCGGCATGTGCCGGCGCGCGCCATCTTCCTGTTCACCGCCGCCGCCATGGCCCTGCTCTGCGCGGTGTCGCTGGCGTTGATGGCCATGGGTGGCTGGCCATCGCGATTTGCACCACGGGTGCTGGCGCAGATGGCGGGACAGACGGACTTCGCGCCGACCCGCAAACGCTGCCATGACAATTTCATGCGCCACGCCACGCCCTGTACGCTGGGCGCTGCGACGCCGCCGGACGCAATGCTGTGGGGCGACAGCCATGGTGTGGAACTCGCCTATGCGCTGTCGCTCAAGGCCAGGGCACAAGACCGGTCGCTTATCGAATGGACGACATCGAGTTGCCCGCCGGTGCTGGGCTATGACGCAAAAGACCCGCGCTGCGCCGCCTCCAACCGATCCGCCTTCGACGCGATTCGCGCCGATCCGCGGCTGAAGCGCATCTATCTGGCCGCCTTCTGGGCCAATGGCGATTTCGACGATCCCGCCTTCGTCGCCAAACTGGATCGCACCATCGCGGCAATCCGCGCGGCGGGGCGAGAGGTCGTGCTGATCGGTCCCATACCGCCTCAGCCCTTCGACGTGCCGCGCCGCCTTGCCCATCTGGCGCAACGCGGCGCAGCGGCCGATGCGAGGGGCGTCGATCGCGCCTGGGTCGAGGGACGGACGCGCCACCTGCGCACGCTGTTCCGACGCTGGAAGGGACGCGGCGTCACGCTGATCGATCCGATCGCTTCGCTCTGTTCCAGCGGCACATGCCTTATCGAACGCGACGGCAAACCGCTCTACTTCGATTCGCATCATCTGAGCGTCGCCGGCGCGCGCCTGGTTGTCGGCGCTGAACGCTGATCCTATTCCGCCGCCAGCGCATAACCGGCGCGCGGCAACTCCACCGCCAGCGCCTCTACCATCCCCGCGATGATCGCCTGCATCCGCGCCACGCCCGGCCCGGGCTGATCGAGCGCACCGTCCAGATAGAGCGTCCGATCAATCTCCAGCTGGATCGCATGCAGCCCCTGCTCCGGTCGGCCGTGCCGATCGACCATATGGTCGCCTGCATAGGGGTGATTTTGAGCGACGGTCAGGCCATGACTGGCCGCGACGTCGGCCGCCAGCATCATCAGCCGCGTCGATGCGCTCCGCCCGAAACGATCGCCCAGCACCATATCGGGGGCGGCCTGGCCGGCGGCAGCGCCGAGCGGCGGCATGGAATGCAGGTCGATCAAGATCGCATGCCCATGCGCCTCCCGCGCGGCGGCCATCATATGGCCCAGCGCGGCGTGATAGGGACGATGCACGGTGTCGATGCGGCGGCGCGCTTCGGCCCAGGACATCGGGCCGCGCCACAGTTCATGCGCCCCCGGCATGCGGCGGGGAAAAAGGCCGAGGCCACCCCGCAGCTTCGCACTGCTTTGTAGCGTCGCGTCGCGCGGCAGATCGGCAATCATGCCCGGGTCGATCTCGCGCTCATGGCGATTGAGGTCGATCATGGCCCGGGGCGTTCGCGCGACGATGATGGAAAAGCCGCGCGCGATCAGGGGCTCAACCAGAATATCGACCCGGCGATCCTCCAGACGACGCAAAATCGATACCGGAACACGGGCAGACGCCAGCAGATCTGCCCCATAGGCGCGACCGGCATGGGGAACGGACAGAATGATGGGTCGGTCGGGAATGATCGGTCCGTGGAGGTCGAACGCCGTCTCGCCAGGGATCGGGGAATGCGGCGCGGGGTGATCCAATGCGGCTCCTTTCACCGGCGCGCCAAAAAAGGTAACCCGGCTGGCAAATATTTACACCTTGTCGCATATAAGCGGGCTGAGCGCCACCCTGCCGGGTCGGACGCCAAGCGCCGTGGGACGGCCGAGCAGGAATGTTGGGGGCAATGGTTCGCATTTTATTGGCGGAAGATGATGAAAGCATGCGGACCTATCTGGCCCGTGCGCTGGAACGGTCGGGATATGACGTCGTATCGGTGGGAACCGGTATGGAGGCGTTGCCCCATATCGAATCGGATCGGTTCGACCTGCTGTTGACCGACATCGTGATGCCCGAAATGGACGGCATCGAACTGGCGCAACATGCCGCATCGGTCGCGCCGGACATGCGGATCATGTTCATCACCGGCTTTGCCGCCGTCACGCTGAAGGCCGGCAAGGCGGTGCCGCAGGCCAAGGTGCTGTCCAAGCCCTTCCACCTGCGCGACCTGGTGCTGGAGGTCGAACGGATGTTCGGCAGCGAAAGCGTACCGGCGACCACAGACAATCCGTGACACTTCGGGCGCTGGATGCTCCAGCGTCGGGAAGGTCAATCGGGCACCACTTCCTGCATATCGGGCGTGGGGTCCAACGGCTGGCCCGCCATCGCGGCATTGAACCGGTCGCGGTCCAGCCCCTTTTCCCACACCGACACCACCACGGTCGCCACCGCGTTGCCGATGAAGTTGGTCAGGCTGCGACATTCGCTCATGAAGCGATCGACCCCCAGGATCAGCGTCATGCCCGCAACCGGCACGGACGGCACGATCGACAAGGTCGCGGCCAGGGTAATGAAGCCCGCGCCGGTGACGCCCGCCGCGCCCTTGGAGGATATCATCGCGACCAGCAGCAGCAATATCTGCTGTTCCAGACTGAGGTCGACATTGCACGCCTGCGCGATGAACAGCGCCGCCAGCGTCATGTAGATATTCGTGCCATCGAGGTTGAAGCTGTAGCCGGTGGGCACCACCAGCCCGACCACGGACTTGCGGCAACCGGCGCGCTCCATCTTCTCGATCAGGCTGGGCAATGCGGCTTCGGAGGAGGACGTCCCCAGCACCAGCAGCAACTCCGCTTTTAGGTAACGGATCAGGTGCAGGATGTTGAAGCCCGCGAACCAGCCCACCGTCCCCAGCACCCCCAGCACGAACAGCAGCGAGGTCAGGTAGAAAGTCGCCACCAGTCCCGCGAGATTGGCCAAGGTGCCGACGCCATATTCCGCAATGGTGAAGGCCATTGCGCCGAAGGCCCCGATCGGCGCGGCCTTCATCAGGAAACCCACCAGCTTGAACACCGCATGGCTGGCGGATTCCAGCACGATCAACAGCGGCTTCGCCTTGTCCCCGATCATGGTGAGCGCGATGCCGAACAGGATGGCGACGAACAGCACCTGGAGGATGTTGCCGTCCGCCACGGCCGACACCATGGTCGACGGGATGATACTCATCAGGAAGCCCGTCAGGGTCCGCTCATGCGCCTGATGCGCATAGTCGGCTACCTTGCCCGCATCCAGCGTGGCGGGATCGATGTTGAGGCCCGCGCCCGGCTGCACGACATTGGCGACGATCAGGCCCACGACCAGCGCCAGCGTGGAGAAGGTCAGGAAATAGCCGAACGCCTTGGCCGCGACCCGGCCGATCGCGCCCAGTTCCTTCATGCCCGCGATGCCGGTGACGATGGTCAGGAAGATGACGGGCGCGATGATCATCTTCACCAGCTTGATGAATGCCTCGCCGAGCGGCTTGAGCTGCTTGCCCGTGTCGGGCCAGACATGCCCGATCAGGACACCGAGCGCGATCGCGACGAGCACCTGAACGTACAGCTGGCGATAGAAGGGCAGTCGCGGCGCAGCCTGGACCGGCGAAGATGGCGATGGCAACATATGTCCTGGCGTCCCCCTATTTGCCGTGCAGCATATGAGCGGCCCCTGCCCTGTCCAGAACAATATCGGCCGGAAGAATATCGTCGCGTTTCAATTTCCTGCTTGCGCGGTTCGCATACCCCCGTTATTGGCCCCCTCCACGGCGGGCGTGTAGCTCAGTGGTAGAGCACTGTGTTGACATCGCAGGGGTCGCAAGTTCAATCCTTGCCACGCCCACCATGACAAAGCCCGTCGCTTCTTTTCGAGGCGGCGGGCTTTCTCTTTTGCGGCGGTGCGCATGCCGCGCTACAGGCCGGACGATCAACCAGGAGGCTGGACATGACGCCGGGCTACGAAACGATTGCCAATAAACGCATATTGTTCGTCATGGCGGTGGAAGCCGAATATGGTCCGCATCTGCGCGCGCGTTTCACACCTGTGATGACCGGTGTCGGCCCCGTGGAGGCTGCGCTGGCGACGGGCATCGCCCTGCATGACATGGCGCGACTTAAGGCACTGCCCGATCTGGTGGTTTGCCTGGGATCGGCGGGATCGCGTATCTGCCCGCTGGGTGATGTCTTCCAGATGTCCAGCGTATCGTGGCGTGACATGGACGCGTCGCGGCTGGGCTTTACAAAAGGGGTGACGCCTTTCATCGATCATCCGGTCGACCTGCCGCTGGTCACACCCCTCGCCATCCCGACAGCGCGACTATCCACGGGCGCGAACATCGTGGGTGGCGAAGACTATGCCGCGATCGACGCCGACATGGTCGACATGGAAACCTTTGCGGTGGCGCGGGCCTGCGCGCGCTTCGACGTGCCGCTGATGGGCCTGCGCGGCGTGTCGGACGGGCCGGGCGAGCTGGATCATATCCATGGCTGGATGGAACTGCTTGGCCTGCTGGACGAACGTCTGGCGGCAGCGGTGGACCTGCTGCCGGACGCGCTGAGCCAAGCGAAAGCGTCTCAGCAACCGTTCTGCACGACCATGTCTTTAGGCCAGGAAAGCCGATAGGTTACGAGCAGGCCGTCATGATCGGAAAGCTGGGGGCCGTCGGCGCCGCCATCGAACATCGCTTCGACCCGCACGGGCCGGATCGCAACATGGTCGCCCGTCCAGAAAAATTGCAGATCCTGCGTATCCATCCAGGGCTGCTGTCCATCCCAGGACAGGCGCACGTCGCAACCGGATGAGCGATCCGCGCAGACGCGATGCACCAGGTCGAGCGATTGATAGCGCGAGAAATTCTCCCACCTCGGTTCGGAGTGCCGCATGTTGAAATCGCCGCCGAAGATCAACGGATAGGCGTCGTCATGAGAGCGGTCGATGAACGCCGAAGCTTCAAGCGACTGGCGATCATGCGCGGCGAGATTGCGGTGGTCGGGTGCGCGGGATGCGCCGCGGCTGTTCATATGGGTATTATAGATGTCGACTGGCGTCGGGACGCCGGGAATCGCGACCCGCGCCAGGACGATGCCCTTGTTGGCGAGGCAGTCGAGGCCGGCGCAGGAGCGGCGACCATAGGCATGCCTATCGCCGTGGATGATCGCATAGCGCGATGCGATGGCCAGCCCGCCACCCGTCAGATGCAGGCCGATTTCGCCACGCTTGATATGGGAACGCCCCGGCAGCACCTCCTTCGTCGCATTGCGCGCGCGGGTCGTGCGGCGCGGGCCGGTGACGATGGCGGGATAGCCGGTGGCGGTAACGGCCCGCTTCGCAGCGCCGCTGAACATTTCCTGGAACAGGACGACATCGGGCGCGCGGCCCTCCCTGCGCAGGGCTGCCAGACGTTCCCCGATGGCGTGGAGCGAAGGCGCGCGTCCTGCGCGTGCGGGCCACCCCAGACCTTCGATATTATAGGTCAGCACCGTCAGAGTGGTGGTCGCGATCTTACCGTCCGCCTCTACCGCGACGGTCGGCGGTGTAGCCTGCGCACAGGTCATGGCCCGGTGAGGCAGCGGCGTCGCGCAGCCCGATGCCAGCAACAGCACGGCGATTATCGCGCACCGGATCTGGAGATTGCCCGTCATCATATATGCGCCCGGGCCGATCAGTCGCCTTCGAACAGGATCAGCGCCTGCGACGCGACCCCATCGGCCTCCAACGCCGCCTTGCCGCCCAGATCGGGCAGGTCGACCGCGAACAGGGCCATCAGCACGCTTGCCCCCTGTTCGCGCAACAACTGCGCAGCGGCGAGCGCGGTGCCGCCCGTGGCGATGAGATCGTCGACCAAGATGACCCGCGCACCTCGTGGCACCTGCCCTTCATGCAGTTCCAGTCGGTCGGTGCCATATTCCAGCACATAGTCGATGCCGACAGTCTTGCCGGGCAGCTTGCCCTTTTTGCGCACCGGCACGAAGCCCTTGCCCAATGCGACCGCCAGCGCTGCGCCCAAAATGAACCCCCGCGCCTCGATCCCCACGATCAGGTCGGGGTCCAGCGGCCGGGCGACTGCGGTCAGGCGATCCACCAGTTCGGCAAAACCCGGACCATCGGCCAACAGGGTCGTCACGTCGCGGAACTGGATGCCCGGCTTTGGAAAATCCGGGATGGTGCGGATCAGGGCCGTCAGGCTGTCGATGCTCATGGGCTGCTCCATAGAGAAAGGGCGCGGCTTCCTCAAGAAACCGCGCCCTTATAACTTTCGCCCTATAGCGTCGGGCGGTCAGGCCGCCTTTTTCTTGTCCGCCCAGATATTCTGATAGGACATGTAAGCCAGGCCCGTGGCGATCAGCAGGAAGAAGATCGTCGCCAGACCTGCACGACGGCGGTTTTCCAGCTTGGGTTCGGCGGTCCAGGTCAGGAAGGCCGCTACGTCCTTCGCCATCTGGTCTACGGTCGGCTTGGTGCCGTCGCCGTAAGTGACCTGGCCCTCGGCCGTCAGCGGCGGTGCCATGGCAAGGTTGAGGTTCGGGAAATAAGGGTTGTAGTGCAGCCCTTCCGGCGTCTTGGCGTCCGGGAATTCCTTGAGCAGTTCCGCAGGCTGCGCCTGGAAGCCGGTCAGCAGCGAATAGACATAGGCGCTGCCATGGTGGCGGGCCTTGGTCATCAGCGACAGGTCTGGCGGGATCGCATTGTTGTTCGCCGCCGCCGCCGCGACATTGTTCGCGAAGGGCTTGGGGAAGTGATCGGCCGGAACCGGTTCGCGGCTGGAAGCCTCGCCGGTGGCCGGGTCGACCGACGGCGTCTTGATCGCCCACTGCTTGGCGATCGCCTTCACTTCGGCTTCGTTATAGCCAAGCGCCGCAAGATCACGGAACGCGACGAACTTCAGGCTGTGGCAGGCCGAGCAGACCTCCTTGAACACCTGAAAGCCGCGCTGCAACTGCGCCTGGTCATATTTGCCGAGCGGCCCGTCGAACGAGAAAGCCACATGCTTGGGCGCCAGGTGGAATTCATGTTCCACCGTGGGGACTGGCGGCTCGGAGACATAAGCCACCGCGCCGATCAGGAAGGAAATGAACAGCCAGCCTGCAAAGAAGAGGCCGACGAGGAATGCGCCAATGCGAACCATGGTCTTATCTACCCCTTATTCGGCCGGGACCGCGACGGTTGCGCCGTCGGTCTTGCCATATTTCGCCAGCACCGCCTCAGTGATCGAGCCGGGCAGCGGCAGCGGCTTTTCAAAGCGCGAGATCAGCGGAAGGATGATCAGGAAGTGGGCGAAATAATAGGCCGCCGCGACCTGGCTCATCATGACATAGGGTTCTTCCGCCGGCGCGCCGCCCAACCAGCCCAGTATCAGCACGTCAATGACGAGTATCCAGAAGAACTTGTTGAAGGTCGGCCGATATTTGCCCGACCGCACCGGCGAGGTGTCGAGCCAGGGCAGGAAGAAGAGCAGCAGGATCGACGCGAACATCGCCAGCACGCCCAGCAGCTTGGCGGGGACGAAGAAGAAGTCCACCGTGAAGGCGCGCAGGATGGCGTAGAAGGGCCAGAAATACCATTCCGGCACGATGTGAGCGGGGGTCGAGAGCGGGTTCGCCTCGATATAGTTATCCGGATGGCCCAGGAAGTTGGGCGCGAAGAACAGCAGGATCGAGAAGGCGATCAGGAAGACGCCCGCGCCGAAACCATCCTTGGCGGTGTAATAGGGATGGAAGGGCACAGTGTCCTGCGGCCCCTTCACTTCCACGCCGGTCGGGTTCGAGGACCCCGGAATATGCAGCGCCCAGATGTGCAGGATGATGACGCCCGCAATCACGAAGGGCAGCAGGAAGTGCAGCGAGAAGAAGCGGTTGAGCGAGGCGTTGCCGGGGGCAAAGCCGCCCAGAAGCCAGGTCTGGATCGGCTCGCCCACGACCGGGATCGCGCCGAACAGGCCGGTGATGACCTTCGCACCCCAATAGCTCATCTGCCCCCAGGGCAACACATAGCCCATGAAGGCTGTCGCCATCATCAGCAGGAAGATGACGAGGCCGAGCAGCCACACCATTTCGCGAGGCGCCTTGTAGGAGCCGAAATAGAGGCCGCGGAAGATGTGGAGATAGACCACGATGAAGAAGAAGCTGGCGCCGTTGGCGTGCGCATAGCGCATCAGCCAGCCGGCATTGACGTCGCGCATCGTCTGTTCGACGGTGCCGAAAGCGACCAGGTCATTGGCGCCATAATGCATCGCCATGATGATGCCGGTCACGATCTGGATCACCAGCGCCAAGCCGGCGAGAACACCGAAGTTCCAGAAATAGTTGAGGTTGCGCGGCACCGGATAGCCAGCGCCGATCGCATTGTAGACGAGGCGCGGCACAGGCAGCTTCTCGTCGACCCACTGCATCACGGGATGCTTCGGCGTATAATGCTCAGCCCAGGGAAAGCTCATCGTTTCTTACCTCAGCCTACGAGAATGGCGGTGTCGGAAGTGAAGCTGAACTTCGGCACTTCCAGGTTCTTGGGCGCGGGGCCTTTGCGGATGCGCGCAGCGGTGTCGTAGGACGACCCGTGGCAAGGGCAGAAATAGCCGCCAAATTCGCCGCGATTTTCACCTTCGCCCGCGCCCAGCGGCACGCAGCCCAGATGGGTGCAGACGCCCATCGTCACCAGCCACTCCTTCTTGCCGTCGACGGTGCGCTCTTCCAGCGTCTGCGGGTCGCGCAGGGTGGAGGCGTCGACCTTGTCGGCTTCGGCGATTTCCTTGGGGGTCAGCTGGCGCACGAAGAGCGGCTGGCTGCGGAAGGTGGTCTTGATCGCCTGGCCCGGCTGGATCGCGGACAAGTCGACTTCGGTCGACGCGAGGGCCAGCACGTCGGCGCTGGGGTTCATCTGGTCGATGAGCGGCAGGACCACGGCGACCGCGCCGACTCCCGCAAAGCTCACCGCGGCGATGTTGATAAAATCGCGGCGGCGCACGCCATCTTCGCCGGATGGACCCGTGCCGTCTATATGTTCAACGCTCGCCATGCACCTCTACCCTTGCAATAACGTTCCCTGATCCCGCCGCAATGCCGTGATCGACCCTGTTTATCAAGGGATTTACGGTGCCATATAGATACGGCCCCCGCCTACCCCCTGGCGTGGTTCGGGGCCTGATAACCGGACTGGCGGCTCTTTGCCAACAGCAAACTCGCCAGCCCTATGACAATTTGCCGCAGTGCATTAAGGCGCGGGGCATGCGTATTGCCCTTTATCAACCCGAAATCGCCGGCAATGTCGGCGCGATCCTGCGTCTGGCGGCCTGCTTCGCCGTGCCTGTGGACATCATCATGCCGACCGGATTCGCTTTCTCCGACACACGGCTCAAACGCGCGGCGATGGATTATGGGGAGGCCGCCGATGTCACCCGCCACGCCAATTTCGCCGATTTCGACGCCGCGCGTCGCGCGCAGGGCCGCCGCCTGATGCTGATGAGCGCCCACGCCTCCCAGAAACTGCCGGATGTTCAGTTTCAGGCCGACGACGTCCTGTTGATGGGATCGGAAAGCGCAGGCGTGCCGACCGACGTGCGCGATCTGGCCGATGTTCGCATCCGCATCCCGATGGCGCCCGGCTTTCGATCGCTGAACATCGCCGTTTCGACCGGCATCGCCGTCGCCGAAGCCCTTCGCCAGACCGGAAAGTTTCCTGAATGACCGACAGCAATCCGATTCCCACCGTCCCCTTCCCCCTGGACGCCCGACAGCAGGCGGCGCGCAGTTGGTTCGAATCGCTGCGCGACCGTATCTGCGCGGCGTTCGAGGCGATCGAGCGCGAAGCGGGCAGCGACGCGCGCTTCGGCTATACCGCCTGGGACCGGGAAGCCGAAGGCCAGGCGCCGGGCGAAGGCGGCGGTGGCGTGCGCGGCGTGATGAAGGGCAAGGTCTTCGAAAAGGTCGGCGTCAACGTGTCGACCGTGGGCGGCGAATTCGCCCCCGGCTTCGCCCAGACAATTCATGGCGCGGCCGACAACCCCGCCTTCTTCGCCACCGGGATCAGCCTGGTCGCGCATATGGCCAATCCCCACGTCCCGGCCGTGCATATGAACACCCGCTATCTGGTCACGACCAAAAGCTGGTTCGGCGGCGGCGCCGACCTCAATCCGCCCCTGCCCAGGCCCGAGGATACGGATCATTTCCACGCCATGTTCAAGGCCGCCTGCGACGCGCATGACCCGGACCATTATCCCCGATTCAAAGCATGGGCGGACGAATATTTCTTCATCCCCCATCGCGGTGTCCATCGCGGTGTCGGCGGCATCTTCTACGATCATCTCGAATGCGCGGACGATGTGGCGTTCGATGCGAATTTCGCCTTCACCCGCGCGGTGGGCGACGCCTTTCTAAACGCGTTCCCCCGATCGTGCGGCGGCGTATGGACGACCCATGGAGCGAGGCGGACTATCGCACCATGCTGGAATGGCGCGGGCGCTACGCCGAATTCAACCTGGTGCATGATCGCGGCACCCTGTTCGGCCTCAAGACCGGCGGCAATATCGACGCCATTTTGATGAGCCTGCCACCGATGGCGAGCTGGAGCTGACATCGTGGCGCTGACGCCGGTCGAGCCGGGGATGGTGGCGACGATCGTCACCCATCTGGAAATGCGCGAACGACCAAGGCCCGCGCCGATCCCGCCTGCCCCCTTGCGCCTCGTGCCTTGGAAGACGGCGGATCTGGACGCCTATCGCACGCTGTTCCGCCGGGTCGGCGCGCCGTGGCTGTGGTTTTCGCGGCTGGTCATGCAGGATTCGGAGCTGGCCGCGATCGTCCACGACCCGGCGGTGGAGGTCTATGCCGTCACCGATCCGCGCAGCACCGAAGTCGGCTTGCTGGAACTCGATTTCCGGTCCCTGCCCGATTGTGAACTGGGCTTTTTCGGGCTGGTGCCGGAATTGAATGGCAAGGGGCTGGGCGGCTGGCTGATGGCGCAGGCCAAATCGCTGGCCTGGCGCAAGGGCGTGGAGCGGTTCTGGGTCCACACCTGCACGCTCGACAGCCCGGTCGCGCTGGGATTCTACGTCAAATCCGGCTTCGTCCCCTATGGCCGGGAGATCGAGACGTTCGCCGATCCACGCCTCGTCGGCATACTGCCGCGCGACGCCGCGCCGCATGTGCCGATATTGGGACGCCTCTAGCGAAAGGTGTCGGCCACGTCCTGCGGCTGCGCCTGACGATAGAGCCGCGCCAGCATCACCAGCATATAGACCTGAACGATGCTCGACACGGCCGCCCCCGCAATCCCACCGGCCAGGCGCGCACCGTCCGGCCCGGCGATCATGCCGCCGAGCAGACCCACGATCAGCTGCGCCACCGATGCGGCGATGGTCGACAGCAGCATCACGAGGACGAGGAAGCCGAAAAGCCGCCAGAAATGGCCGCGCGTCAGCGCCCAGGCGCGGCGCAGCGAGTCCATCACGCCCGCCCGGCTGTCGATCACGACCGGGTTGAGCAGGACCAGCCGGATGCTGGCGAAAAACACTGCGCCGACCGCAGCGAAGCCCAGCAGCAGACCGATCGCGGCGGCCAGTTGCTTGGACGCGAGCGAAAAGACCACGCCGACCAGCACCGCCACCGTGAAGATGCCAGCGACCAGGCCGACCACGACCAGCGCCGTCCCGATCAGGACCGGCAATCGCGCAAAGCTCATGCGCAGCGCTTCCCCGACGCTGATGCCGGGGCGCAGCGCCAGGGCGAACAGGGCGAGCGATCCGAACCAGATGAGGATGATGGTCAACAGCATCGCCAGCGCGAAGCCGGGCGGCATGGCCGGAATCGTGTCCGGCTTGGGCGCGGCGAACCAGGCCTGCAATTCGGGCGGCGTCATTTCCTGCAGGATCAGGCCAGGCAGCGCCACGAACAACAAAGCCACCGGGAACAGCAGCGTCGCTTCGCGCGCGACGAAGACGACCGCCTCCTCCCACGCCTTGCCGATCGACATTGTCGTCATATCTATGCTGCCTGCCCTGTGATGCTAAAGCTCAAATGCGGCGCGAGACTTGATCGTTCGGCTCGCCCAAGTCAAGGAAGCGCCCCATGTCCGACATGCCTCCCAATTCATCCCCTGCCCCGCCCCCCGCCCAAGACGTCGAATGGCGAATCGATCTGGGCCTGCGCGACTATCCGACCGCGCTGGCCGATATGGAGGCGCGCGCGGCGGCCATTGCCGCCGGGGAAGCGCCGGAACGGGTGTGGTTGCTGGAGCATCCGCCGCTCTACACTGCCGGGACCAGCGCGGACCCCGCCGAACTGCTCGACTCGCGCTTTCCTGTCCATGATGCCGGGCGCGGCGGGCGCTACACCTATCATGGGCCGGGGCAGCGGATCGGCTATCTCAACATCGATCTGGGCAAGCGCGGCAAGGATGTTCGCAACTTCGTCCATCATCTCGAAGGCTGGATGATCGCAGCACTGGGCGAAATGGGCGTTTTGGCGCGGCGCGAGGAAGGGCGTATCGGCATCTGGGCAGACGATCCGCAACAGGGCGAAGCGAAGATCGGCGCATTGGGCATCCGTGTGCGACGCTGGGTCACGCTCCACGGCTTTTCGATCAACGTCGATCCCGACCTGTCCCATTTCGGTGGCATCATACCGTGTGGCATCGCCGAATATCCGGTCACCAGCATCGCGGCACTGGGCGGCAACGCCTCCATGGCGGCGCTGGACGAGGCGCTCAAGACGCATTTCCCGGCGTTTCTCAGCCGCTTGCGCCGTTGCGGCACAGGGGTTGAGCAATGCGAAATGGGAAGCTAGGGTCGCGCCTTCTGTTGCCGGGTGGACGCCTGCCGGGCATGGACCGCCGCAAGGAGACAGGGATGCGCCATATCGTTACCGCCACGCTGATCGTCGGCTGCCTGTCGCTGGCCGCCTGCGGTGGCAAGGAAGAAGGCGGCAACAAGGTGCAGATGAAGGATATGGAAGTGGTGGACGGCACCGCGACCGACGCCATGACCGACCTGGACGGCGTCCAAAGCGAGGGCACGGCGATTGCCCTGCCGGAAGGCAACGCCGCGGCCAATGGCAGCGCGCCCGCAAAGGCCGACCCTGAAAAGGCACCGGCGCAGGAAGCGGAAGTCCTGTCCGACCAATAAAGCAGGCTTGCATCGTTCAGGACCGATACAGTCGCGAAAATAGAATGAAGACGCTGATATGGCGCGCTTCCAGAGAGGCAGAATCAATGACATTGCGTTCCCCGTTGCGCCGCGCGATCGCCGGTTTGACCCTGGCTGTCGCGCCGATGATCGCGCAACCGGCATCGGCCCAGTTTTTCTGGTCGCCCCCCGATCTGAGCGCACCGCCGCTGACTGACGAGGCGGCTGCGACCGCCATGGGTCTGCCCGGCGCGACGGCGGCGGAGATCAAGGCAGGCCTCGCCTGGAATTTGCGCGCGGCGCTCAACGTCGGCGCGCTGCAATGCCAGTTCGAACCGACCTTGCTGTCTATCAGCAATTACAACGCGATGATCGCGCATCATGACGCGGAACTGGACGCTGCGCAGGCCGCCTTGCTCGCCTATTTCCAGCGGACCGCAGGCAAGGGCAAGGCGGGCCAGTCGGCGTCCGACATGTATAATACCCGTATCTATTCGGGCTATTCCACCGTTCAGGCGCAGAAGGGTTTCTGCCTCGCGACTGCGGAAGTCGGACGGCAGGCCATCTTTGCCGACCGCGGCACCCTGCACGAAGTGGGCCGCGCGGGGTTGGGATCGATCAAGAAATCGCTGGTTGCGGCAGGCGAGCAATTTTATGGGTCGCCCGGTTATGACTATGTCGTCGCCCTCCCCTCATTCGACCCCAAATGCTGGAAGAAGGGCGTCCTCCTGCCCCTGTGCCAGCAGGCCTGGAACGACAAAATCGGGCTGAAGCCCTGATCGCCTGATCGGTTAACGCAGGCCCAGATATTTATGGGCCTGCACCGTTAGTCGCCATTGCGGCCGGTCCATGACTAGCGCGATGGCGGCACGGGCGTTGTCGGCGGCATGGGCATCGTCCAGCGGCTGGAGCAGGTGATGGTCGAACGCCCACCCCTCCATCGCCGCCACGTCCGCCAGGGCATGGCCGCCATCGGGCTGCGGCCAGACCAGCTTCAATTCGTTGCCCGACCGCTGCACGACGGCGCTGCCCGCCTTGGGACTGATGCAGATCCAGTCGATGCCGGGATGGACGGGCAAGGTGCCGTTGCTCTCGATCGCGATGGTAAAACCGCGCGCATGCAGCGCGTCGACCAGCGCGTCGTCGACCTGCAACATCGGCTCGCCACCGGTCAGGACGATATAACGCCCCTCCGCCCTCTCGCCCCAAAAGCCAAGCGCCGCATCGGTCAGCGCATCGGCATGCGCGAACTTGCCGCCGCCCAGGCCGTCGGTGCCGACGAAATCGGTGTCGCAGAAGCGGCAGACGGCATCGCGCCTGTCCTGCTCCCGCCCGCTCCACAGATTGCAGCCGGCAAAACGTAGGAAGACGGCGCGCCGTCCGGCCTGCACCCCCTCCCCCTGAAGCGTCAGGAACATTTCCTTGACCGCATAGCTCATCGCCGTCCGCCTTTCAGGGCTGCGCGGCGTAGATGGTGGGATCGGGCAGGCCTGCTTCCTGATAACCCTTGGACCGCAGGCGGCAACTGTCGCACAGGCCGCAATGCTTGCCGTCGGGCGTCGGATCATAGCAGGACCAACTGATGCCCGCGTCCAGCCCCAGCCGATCGGCTTCGCGCGCGATGTCCGCCTTGCTCATAAATTGCAGCGGCGTCTGGATACGGATCGGATGGCCTTCCACCCCCGCCTTCGTCGCCAGCGTGGCCATCTTCTGGAAGGCGTCGATAAATTCGGGACGACAGTCGGGATAGCCCGAATAATCGAGCGCGTTGACACCGATGAAGATGTCGCTCGCACCCGCCACTTCGGCCAGGCCCAGCGTCAGGGACAGGAAGATGGTGTTGCGCGCCGGGACATAGGTCACCGGAATTGCATCGCCCACCCCGCCCTTCGGCACGGCGATGTCGGCGGTCAGGGCCGATCCGCCAAAGGCCGTCAAGTCCAGCGGCAGGACGATGTGCCGGATCGCGTTGAGCGCTTCGGCGACGCGCGCGGCGGCGCGCAGCTCGACACGATGCCGCTGATTATAGTCAATCGACAAAGCGAGGATGCGATAGCCGGCCTCGCGCGCCAGACCGCCCGCAACCATTGAGTCGAGCCCGCCAGACAGCAGCACGACGGCGAATTTTCCGTTATTGGCAACCATGGTCCCGCGCTACCCTTCACCGCGGCGCGGTGCAAGCGTCGGACGATCAGGGGCATTCGCCAATGCGCCGTCCTTCCGCCGAGAAAGAGAAGGGCGCGCCGTTCGCTATGCCCTGCGAACGGATCTGCACCAGCCGGTTGGTCTCCACGCGCAGGTCGGTGCGGCCATTGCCCGCTGCGGCGCAATCATAGGTGACCGTGACCGCATGCGCGTCGTCGCTGACGATGAAGCTGCGGCACATGGTACGACCATGCTGGACCTGCAACAGTTGGCGCAGGTCGCTGATGCAGAGCTTGCGCGTTTCGGCGCCTTCCCCGCGACCACGCAACTCCCATTCGCCGGTCTCCAACCCGCGCAAGGCCTGCGGCGCGGGCGCATTTGCCGCCGCCCAGGCCGAACCCGTCATTGCCGTCACTATCGCCAGTGCGCCGAACGCACGCAATCCCGCTACCGTCATGATCCCGCCCGTTTCTTCCAGAAAGCCATAAGGGCCATGCCATATAATTACGGCATTTTGATAGCGCCCACGACCGCACCTGCCCCAATCGCAAATATCCCGGCCAAGGCCCTTTGGGATCAGTGCGCGACAAAACTATCGAGCGCGAGCGGAAAGAGGCGCGAGCAAAAGGCGCAATCCACCCCGATAATGCCCTTTTCATCCGCCATTTCCGCCCGTTCGCTGGCAGGGAAGCGCCCGATGACGTCGCGGATATGATCCAGGTCGCATCGGCATCCCTTGGCCAGGGGCGTGGGGTCGGTGGCCCGCACCTCCTCCTCTTCATGGAACAACCGCCACACGATGTCGGTCAGCGGCAGCGCTTCGTCGGTCAGCTCGTCCGCCTTCAATGTCTGGGCCAGCGCTTGGACATGTTCCCATTCGGGATGGTCGTGCCGGACATGCAGCCGCTCGCGCCCCACTTCGCCTTCGGGCAGATGCTGGAGCAGAAGGCCGCCTGCAAGGCAACCCGCGCCCTTCTCATGCCGGGTCGCGATCTGGATGATGCTAGGGATCTGTTCGGACTGGAAGAAATAATGTTCGGCCGCCTCGGCCAGCGATTGCCCTTCCAGCGGGACGATGCCCTGATACCGCTCGCCCGACACCGACTGGTCGAAGGTGATCGCCAGATAGCCCTTGCCGAACAGCCCGAACAGGGTCGGGTCCGCGCCCTGTTCGGCCAGGCGGTCCGCATCGAATTTGGCGTACCCGCGCACGTCGCCATCCTTGTAATCGGCGACCAGCAGGCTGACGACGCCATTTTCCGTCTGCGCCTGCAAGGTCAGCTGACCGTTCGCCTGCTTGAGCGTGCTGCCGAGCAGAGCCGCCAGCACCAGCGCGGAGGCGAGCAACCGCTCGATCGCAGGCGGATAGGCATGAGCGGCCAGCACCTGATCCAGCACCGGACCCAGCCGCACGAGGCGACCGCGCGCATGGCGCGAGGGGATGGTGAAGCCAAGGGCCTGATCGATATGGGCGGAGGCGGACATGCTATGCTTTCTTCTCCCCTGTACGGGAGGAATTGGGGAACGGTCTGTTATGCAATGGGAGGGAGCTGGCCCCTCCCATACCCCCTCCCACACGCGGCAGGGGAACCGACCATATAGGGTCGGGCTACAGCTTTCCAAGCGCCCAGAGCAGAACCGATTTCTGGGCATAGATGCGGTTTTCCGCCTCGTCCCAGATCAGCGATTGCGGGCCGTCTATCACCTCCGCCACGACTTCCTCGCCACGATGGGCGGGCAGGCAGTGCAGGAATTTGGCTTGGCGCTTGGCCCCGGCCATCAGTTCCGGCGTCACCTGATAGGGCATCATCGCCGCCAGCTTGGCGTCCGCATGGGCCTGCCCCATGGAGATCCAGGTGTCGGTGACGACCACGTCCGCGTTCGCCACCGCCTCCGCCGCGTCGCGGGTCAGGGTGATGATCGACCCGGCAGCGCGGGCCGCGTCGGCAAAGGCCGGGTCGGGATCATAGCCGTCGGGAATGCCCATGCGCACGTCGAACTTGAGCAACCCCGCCGCCTCCACGATCGAGTGGAGAACATTGTTGCCATCGCCCAGCCAGGCCCATTGGCTGCCCGGCAGCGCCAGCCCATGTTCCACCACGGTCAGCAGGTCGGCGACGATCTGGCACGGATGCGACAGGTCGGTCAGGCCGTTGACGACCGGAACTGTGGCGTACTGCGCCATTTCCTCGATCTTGGCATGATCGTCCGTACGGATCATGATCGCATCGCACATCCGGCTGAGGACGCGCGCGGTATCGGCGATCGTTTCGCCCCGGCCGATCTGGCTGGTGGCCCCTTCCAGGATCAGCGACGTGCCGCCCAGCTGGCGGATCGCCATGTCGAAACTGACGCGGGTCCGCGTGCTGTTCTTTTCGAAGATCATCGCCAGCGTGTGGCCGGCCAGCGGCGCGTCAGCGTCCACCGCGCCCTTGGGCTTGCCCGCCCGTGCGGCCTTCCGGTCGATGGCGTCGGCGATCATCGCGGCGATCGCGTCGCCGCCCGCGTCGGTTAGATTTAAGAAATGCTTGGTCATGGGTTCCCCCTCCATCTCCCACGCCTGTTCGGTTCGAGTAGCCTTCGAGCTTGTCGAGAAGGCGTATCGAGAACAGTTCTCGACAAGCTCGAACCGAACGGGTGTTGGAGATATAGTGTCAGGCCGCCTTGGCCTCGGCGAAGGTCCGCGCGCCCGCGGAAATCTTCTCGATGCATTCGGCGATATGGCTTTCCTCGATGACGAGGGGCGGCAGGATGCGCAGCACATTCTGCCCGGCCGACACGGCCAGCAGGCCATGATGGTCGCGCAGATGGCCGACGAAGGTGCGGGCGTCATAGCCGTCCTTCATCTTGACGCCCAGCATCAGCCCCATGCCGCGCACATCCTCGAACATGTCGTCATGATTGGGGATCAGCTGTTCCAGCGCCGCGCGCAGGCGCGCACCCATCGCCGTTACGCGCTCCAGGAAGCCCTCGGCCAGCACTTCCTCGATCACCGTCAGGCCCACGGCCATGGCGAGCGGGTTGCCGCCATAGGTGGTGCCGTGCGTACCGAAGACCATGCCCTTGGCCGCTTCCTCGGTCGCGAGGCAGGCGCCCAGCGGGAAGCCTGCGCCGATGCCCTTGGCCACTGCCATGATGTCGGGCGTGATGCCATATTGCTCATGCGCGAAGAAGGTGCCGGTGCGGGCGTAGCCGCACTGGACCTCGTCCAGGATCAGCAGCAGGCCCCGTTCGTCGCACGCCTTGCGCAGACCGGTCAGGAACGCGGCCGTCGCGGGGGTGACACCCCCCTCACCCTGCACCGGTTCCAGCAGGAAACCGGCGGTGTTGTCGTCGATCTGCGCCAGCGCGGCGTCGAGGTCGTTGAACGGCACCACGGTGAAGCCGGGCAGCAGCGGTTCGAAGCCATCGCGCATCTTGGGCTGGCTGGTGGCCGAAATCGTCCCCAGCGTCCGCCCATGGAAGGCGTTGTCGAAGCTGATGATCTTGTGCCGATGGGCATTGCCATTGGCATAATGATAGCGGCGCGCGGTCTTGATCGCGCACTCGACCGCTTCCGCACCCGAATTGGTGAAGAAGACGGTGTCGGCGAACGTATTGTCGACCAGCTTCTGCGCGAACTGCTCGCCCAGTGGCATGCCGTAGAGGTTCGACACATGCATCAGCGTCGCGGCCTGATCGGCGATCGCCTTGACCAGCTTGGGATGGCCATGGCCGAGCAGATTGACCGCAATGCCGCTGGCAAAGTCGAGATAACGCTCGCCGCGCTCGCCGATCAGATAACAGCCCTCGCCTCGCACCGGACGGACATCGCACCGGGGGTAAACGGGCATGAGCGGCGTAATCGACATGGGCCTTCCCTTTCTGGGTGATGCTGCGCGTCCTGTGCGCATTGGAAAACATTCTGAAGCCGGCTGAAACAGCCGATGGCTCGCAGAATGCGAAACTTAAGTGTAGAACGCAAAAAAGGCGGCCCCCGCCGGGCCGCCCTTATGCGAGTGCCGCCTATACAGGGGGCATGTTTGGGGCGCAACCCCGCCCGAACGGGCGGTCGCGCCGTTCCTTAACGCCCGATCTGGGTCCAGGCTTCGGCGATCTCCGCGACGATGGCATGCGCCTGATCGACCGGCTCTGCCGACCGTTCCTTGGCACCGACCAGCAACAGGCGACGGGCTTCACGATAGATTTGCGCCAGACCGACCGCAATATCGCCGCCCTTGTCGAAATCCAGGCTCGATTCGAGCGCGAACAGGATCGACATGGCCCGCGCCTGCTTGTCCGACACCTTGACCCGGTCGCCATGGCGTTCGGCCAGCGCCGCCGCTTCCAGCGCCTGGAGCAGTTCGTCGAACAGGATCTTAACCAATGCGTGCGGCGTCGCGCCTTCGGTACGGCTGCCCGAATGGACCGCTGCGTAGCGGCGTGCCGCGCTGGCGCCTGCATAACCCTGATTATAGAACATCGTTTGCGTCCCAGATTAATTGTTGCTGTTGTTCCAGACCTTGATCTGCTGTTCGAGGTAACTTTTCGTCGCGTTCAGCGCGGACAGCCGCGTTTCCATCGCCGAGTAGATTTTGGTCAGATGATCTTCGTAATTGGTCATCTTCTCGTCCAGATCCTCCAGCTGCTTGGCAAAGTCGCTGGACAGCGCCTCGTAGCGCTTCTGGGCGGATTTGAGCGGACCGTCGTCCTTTTCGATATTGTCGCGGACGCTGTCCATCAGCTTGGACAGGCCGAGGCTGGTCGTGGACGCCGTCGGGTTCACCATGTTGGCGATGCCTTCCGGGTCCGCTTCCATCGCCGACGCCAGGCGTGCCGTATCCAGCTTCAGCGTACCGTCGCGGTTGGTCGCGACGCCGATGTCGGCCAGCGTCCGGTATGTGCCGGTCGCCGACAGCTGAGTCGATGTGATCGCGGCCAGCTGACGCTTCATGTCGCGCACGCCTGCTTCCCCGTTCAGCACGCCCGCGCTGGACGAGTCCGCGCCGGTCGCCGTCGCGGTGTTCAGCGCCTTCATCAGCGTGTTGTAGGCGTCGACAAATTCCTTGAGCAGATCGGACAGACCGGCTGTGGGCTGGCTCATGGACAGGTTGACGTTTGTACCCGGCGACGCCTTGTTCAGGTCGATCCGCAGATAGGGGATCGCGTCATCCACCGTGTTGCTGGCATATTCATAGGCGACGCCGTCCAGCGTGATCTTGGCATTCTGCGCGCTCGACGTGCTGGCAAAGTTCATGCCGCCCAGGATGCTGCCGCTGTCGTTGGCGCTGGTGCTGATCGTGAAATCCTTGGCCGCGCCGGTTTCGCCCTTGAAGACGAGCCGGGTGCCCTGCGTATCGGTGACGACCCGCGCCGTCACGCCGGTGTCGCCGGCATTGATGGCGGCGGCCAGGCCGGCGAATGTGTTGTTGGTCGAATTGAGCGTGATGGTGGTCGCTACGCCCGCCGCATTGGTGATGGTGAAGCTGCCGTTGCCGATCACCGTGCTGCCCGTCGCACCACTTGTGGCACCGGACGAATAGACGCGGGCGGTGGCGAGCTGCTCCACGGTGAGCTGGGCCGGCAGGCCCTTGGGGCTGCCGCCGCTCAGCAGCGTCACTGATGCGATGCTGGGATCGTTGGACGATGCCGTGCCGGTATAGGCCGCGCCGGAGAGCACTTCGGTCAGGGCGTCGGCAAAGGTGTTGAGCGAACTCATGGCGGAAGCCAACGCGGAAACGCGCGAGGTGTTGAGCGATTGACGACCGGTGATGGCGGCCTGTTTCGGCTCGCGGGTCGCGGCCACCAGGTTGGTCACCAACGCCTGGGTGTCGATACCCGACCCTGCGTTGAGTGCCTTCAATACGCTGTTGCCTACGGTGGTCATTCGCCTTCCTTTCAAGGGGATAGAACGGCGCTAGCGACAAGACCTTTAGGAATGATTTTTTGCGGCCGCCTTTGTGCGCCAGCCCTATCGACGGACGCCCCGGCAATGTCGGACCATGGCTGCGATCAGCGGACGGGCGTGACGACCTGATCCACCGTGCCGCGCGCGACCCGCGCATGCGCGGCGTGGGCGTAGGACGCCCGTTCCACGATGCGCCTGGCCAGCACGGCGGCATGTTCGACCGCTTCCTTGCTGGCGGGGGAGCGGCACCAGCACCATGGGGCGCGGGATCATGGCCTGGATCGCGCCCGCCGCATCGTCCACGCTGCTGGTTGCGGATTGCAGGCCAGCCAGAATATCCGCGATCTGGGCATGGATTTCGGCATATTCCGCGACGCTGGCAACGTCTTCGTCCACGACCACGCCTTGCGCAGGCGCCTGCGCCGACTGCTGCACGGGCGCCTGGGTGGAACGGCTGGCCGCCACGGGCTGCACGGCCTGGACGGGCGATGCGGCACGCACGGCGGTCCTGTCGACCGGCGTCAGTTCGCTTCTCGATACATAATCGTTCATTGACGCACCATCATAATGCATCCCCAATGACAGGATTACGGCCGGGCGCAGATAAACTTTAGGCGACGCCGCAATTTTTTTTTACGGGCAGCCAGATGCACCGCCACGATGATGGGGATCAGGCCCGGCCCCGGCACGCCCACCATGCCTGCAACCAGCTGCAGCAGCGGCAGAAAGAAGACGAGAAGCGGCATTATCCTCTCCTGCCCCACCGCCAGCGCCAGCACCGCCATCGAGGCGAAGGACAGCGTGTCGTAGGACAGCATATAGGGTGTGGCCGACATGGCGCAGGCCAGGAACAGTAGGTTGGCCGACAGATCGGTCGCTGCGGGGCGCTGGCGGAAACGCCACCAGACGAGCGTCGCTGCGAACAGCGCGAGCACCATCTGCAACCCGCTCGCCAGCGGCACGGCGACGCCGACGACGCGCAGGTTCATGAACAGGGTCGCCATGAACGGGCCTGCCAGATGATCCGGGTCGCTCAACACCAGCGACTGGTTGGCGATGCCCGTTTCCCCATAGATGCGCCAGATATCGACGCCCCAGATCAGCGCAACGATCGCCGCCAGCGTCAGGCTGGAAAGGGCGGCGGCGGCAAAGGCGCGCCAGTTGCGCGTGGACAGGAACAGGACGGGAAAGAGCAGGCCCAGTTGCGGCTTGACCAGCAACAGGCCGACCAGTGCGCCCGCCAGCCAGGGACGGCTGTCGCGCCAGCGCAGCACGGACAGGATGATCGCGGCGGCGAACAGGGCGAACTGGCCGGACATGACGCCCAGCAGCGCGGCGGGCGAGGCCAGCAGAAGCGCCGTAATCCGCCACTTTGCGTCGGTCAGCGATGCCGTCCAGGGGCGCAGCGCAACAGCGAAAGCGACAGTTCCACACATAGTCCACAGCGCCAGCGCGGGTAGATAGGGCAGCAGGCCAAAGGGCGC